>JAOPXY010000203.1 GCA_025964895.1 Aeromicrobium sp. | reverse complement strand
AGATGCGCTCCGCCCGGGCTGTCGCCTCGTCGTAGGCGCCGATGGCCTCGAGGACGCGCAGCGCGTTCTCCCACATGAAGATCCCGGCCCCGATCTCGCGGAGCTCGCGTCCTCGTTCGTGCAGCCGCACGGTCCAGCCGCGCTGCGCCAGGGCGGTCGCGGTCGTGAGCCCGGCGAGTCCGCCACCGGCTATCTCTGCGTGTCTCTTGCGGGGTGCCACCGGATGTCTCCTTGAGTTCGTCCGTCACGTCTCGTCCGTTACACGCCAGTTCCTGACGCTTTCCGTTCGAGTTGTTCGATGGTGACACGTATTTCGTCCTGACGGAAGGTTTAGTTGTAATATTTCGTCCCCAGGCTGTAAACATTGCGTTACGTGACGCGGATCTCGCCTCGGCGGCCCGTATGTTGCACAGACACCCCCTCGACCAGGAGCCGACACCGTGGACCCCGAAGTCATTGCAAACACACCCGCCGAGCTCGTCGTGTTGTCGGACCGCGTCCTGTGGCTGAACGACGACAATCCGGTCGGGCCGGGGTTCGTCGCGGTGACCGGCGACCGCATCGTCGCGATCGGGCCACGGGACGACGCCGCCGCCCACATTGGACCCGCGACGACGGTCCACGACGTGGGCGGCCGCCCCGTCATGCCGGGGTTCGTCGACGTCCATGCCCACGTCGAGGTGGCCGCGCGGACGCTGCACCAGACGATCGACTGCCGGGTGCCCACGTGCCGCAGCGTCGCAGACGTCCTCGACACGCTTCGCGCGCACCTGGACGAGGCGGTCGAGGGTTGGCTCGTCGGCCAGGGAAACCTGTTCTTCGACCAGAAGCTCACCGACCGCCGCCTGCCGACCCGCGACGAGCTCGACTCGGTCAGCGAGGACGTCGCGATCGCGATCCGCGCCGGCGGCCACGTCACGGTGCTCAACAGCCGCGCCCTCGCACTGGCCGGCATCGACGACGACTACGTCGCGGCCGACTTCAGCGTGACCGGCATGCCGGTCGTCGAGCGCGATGCCGACGGCCGCCCCACCGGCGTCGTCAAGGAGATGGACAACCTCCTCCCGCTGCCGTCGCTCGGCGAGGACGAGCTGCGTCCGGCCCTCGCCGACGGGGTGCAGGAGATGTTCACCCGCTTCGGCGTGACCACGATCGGCGAGATCTCCGAGACCGTCGAAGGACTGCGCACCTACGACGCGCTTCACGTCGCCGAGCAGCTGCACGCGCGCATCCGGGTGTACCTGTGGGTCCCGGGCACCGTGGACCTCGACGCCGCCTGCTCGCACGACGAGTGGACGGGTCTTCATGCGTCCGACGACCTGCTGCGCGTGCACGGCGTCAAGATGTTCGCCGACGGCGGCTACTCCGCGGCCAGCGCCGCGGTCAAGCGCCCGTACGTCATGGACGGTCACTCGTGCGGCGACGTGGCGCTGAGCCCCGCCCAGGTCGCGGAGGCCCTCGGCCGCACGGGCGCGGCCGGATTGCAGCTCGCGATCCACGCGAACGGCGACCGCGCCCAGGAGGAGGTGTGCGAGGCGATCACCGCAGCCGGCGGTCCCGTCGACGGTGCGCCCGTGCCCCGCATCGAGCACGCCGGCAACTTCCTGCCCGAGCCCGCGGAGACCACCGCCGCGTGGCGCGCCGCAGGCATCGTCCCGGTCCCGCAGCCGGTGTTCCTCTACACGTTCGGCGACTTCTTCCCCTCCTACCTCGGCGACTACGGGCGCCAAGGGCGATTCCCCCTGCGCGACCTCCTCGACGAGGGCTGGCCGCTGTCGGGCAGCTCCGACGTCTGGATCGGTTCGGAGGACCGCGCCACGAACCCCTTCTTCAGCATCTGGTGCTGCCTCGCGCGGACGTCCTTCCTCGGCGACGTGCTCGACGCCGACCAGCGGATCACGCTGACCGAGGCCCTGCGCATGCACACGATCGGCGGGGCGCGTGCGATGGGCGAGGGTGACGCGTACGGGTCGATCGAGGTGGGCAAGCTCGCCGACCTGATCGTGCTCGATCGCGATCCGTGGGCCTGCACCGTCGACGAGCTGCTCGAGATCGTGGTGGACGCGGTGTACCTCGGCGGCGACCGTCGGTACGTCCGGGCGGGCACGTGAGCCGCGAACCGCGCCGTGGGGTGCCGTCCAGGACCCCCGCCGGCGATAGATTGGGCATCGTGCTCGGCGATCTCGGACTCCTTCCCGGCCTGCCCCTGAGCATCCCGGCGGGGCCTAACGGCCTCGCCCTGTCCGACACCGATCGCGCGCTGATTCGCATCCTGCAGGTCGACGGCCGGCGCTCGTTCGCGGCGATCGGCCGCGAGCTCGGCCTGCCCGAGCGCAGCGTCCGCAAGCGGGTCAACGAGCTGGTCGACAGCCACGTCATCCACGTCACGAGCGTGGCGAACCCCGTCGCGCTCGGCTACCAGGGCTCGGCGATGGTCGGCATCTCGCTGGACGGTCGCCGCCCCCGCAAGCAGGTCATCGAGCTGCTGCTGCAGCTGCCGGGCGTCGACTACGCGATAGCCACGACGGGGCGCTACGACGTCCTCGCCGAGATCCTGTGCCATGACGCGGGCGAGCTCATCGAGGTCGTCGACGAGAACGTCGCAGGCGCCGCCGGGGTGCGGTCGGTCGAGATCTTCCCGTACCTGCAGCTGCACTACCAGGAGCCGGCCTGGGACGTCGCCCAGACCAAGACCGACGCCGCGAGCGTCCAGCCGCGCGCGGTCCTCGACCTGACCGACCGCCAGGTCATCGCGACCCTCAGCGACGACGGCCGCACGCCGTTCTCGGCCGTCGCGGAGTCCCTGGGCGTCTCGGAGTCGCTGGTCCGCAAGCGCGTGACCCGCCTCGTCGACTCCGGCACGATCCGTCTGACCGCGATCGTGAACCCGCGCAGCCTCGGCTTCGACATCGTCGCGTGGCTCGCGATCCGCGCACTGCCCGGGGGCAGCGTCATCGCGCTGTCCGAGGCCCTGTCGACGATCCCGTCGATCACCTACATCGCCGTGACGGGCGGCCGGTTCGACGTGCTCGCGGAGATGGTCTGCCACGACACGTCCGACGTGCTGGACAAGCTGGAGTCACAGATCAGGGTCCTCGACGGCATCGGCGAGATCGAGCTCATGATCGGGCGCGATCTGTACTACCGTTCGGTCGAGCCGATCAGGCAGTGATGCCGGCCGCGAGCTCCGCCCCCACCCGCAGGGCGCCGTCGACGTGCTGGAAGCCGAGGCCCGCGACGTCGGAGCTGCCGATGCTGATCGGGCCGACCGGCTCCCGCAGCCGCGGGCCGAACCGGGTGATCCCGCCGATGTCGAAGCTCGAACCGTAGGCACCGCTGGCGAGCTCCTCGGAGCGCCAGTCGCTCTCGAAGTACGCATCCGGCTCGAGCGCCCGGTCGCCCAGGTAGCGGGCCAACGACGCGAGCACGAGGGCGCGCCGCTCGTCGGCGCCCCGGGCCAGCACCTCGTCGGCGCGCAGGTCGGACACGAAGCCGACGAGGGTGCCGCGGGGATCGTCGTGATTGGTGTTGTCGTACGCCTCGTGCACCAGCTCGTAGGGACTGAACGCGGTGCCGGACAGGCCGGCCTCGCGCCAGAACGCCGTCGGATAGGTCGCATGCACCTTGATGACCATGCCGAACGAGTGGTGCTGGCGTGCCTCACGCTGCTCGGACGGCAGCGGAGGAGTGAAACGGATGCGCTGGACCGCGGTCGGCGGCACGGCGACGACGAGGTGCCGTGCGCCGACCCGCGTGTCGCCCGCGACGACCGTCACGCCGTCGTCGGTCCAGTCGACCGACTCGACGTCGCGGCCCGTGCGCACCGCGTCGCCCAGCAGCTCGGCGAGCCGCAGCGGCACTCGCTGCAGGCCACCGACGACGCGCCGGTCGAGGATGAACTCGGAGTCGACGAGATTGCTGAAGCTGCCGGCGCTCGCGGCCATCAGGACCGCCTGCAGCGCCGAGAACGCGTGGGCGGGCTTGGTGATCATGGCCTGCGCGATGAACAGCTCGAGGTTGTCGCGGGCCTCCGGCTCGGCGCAGGCGTCCTCCAGCCACGCCGCGAACGTCTGGCGGTCGAGCTCGGCGGCGAACGGCGCCTCCCACGGCCGCGCCGGGTCCATGCGGGCGGCGAGGTCGTCGAGCACCTCGGTGACGCGCCGCATCTCGGCCTCGACCGCGGGCGGGACGGGCAGCTGCTCGCCCGTGAACGTCCGCCGCTCCCCCGTCGGCCCGATGTAGACCGAAGCACCCTCGCGGTACCGCTCGAACGTCTCGAGCCCCAGCTCGTCGAGCATCGCGAGCAGCGCCTCCTGGTCCGGCGAGACCCACTGGCCGCCGATCTCGAGGTCGACGCCGTCGACCTCGTCGGTCCACAACCGGCCGCCCACGCGCTCGCGGGCCTCCAGGACCACGACGGAACGGTCCGCTTTTCGCAGCGCGTGGGCCGCGGACAGGCCCGTCGCCCCCGCCCCGATCACCACGACGTCGACGTGCTCGGTGGTCATGCCCGGCCTTCCTTCATGCTGTGACGCGGTGGGGTCATGCGCTCGTGCTGCTCATGACGTGCTTGACCCGCGTGTACTCCTCGAGACCGTACGCGGACAGGTCCTTGCCGTGGCCGGAGGCCCCGAATCCGCCGTGCGGCATCTCCGACACGAACGGGATGTGGGTGTTGACCCACACGCAGCCGAAGTCGAGCTCGGCGGTCATCCGCAGCGCGCGGCCGTGGTCCTTGGTCCACACGCTGGCGGCCAGTCCGTACGGCACGTCGTTGGCGAGCGTCGTCGCCTCGTCCTCGGTCGCGAACGGCTGGATCGTCAACACCGGGCCGAACACCTCCTGCTGCACGATCGCGTCGTCCTGCAGCACGCCGGAGATCACGGTGGGCTCGAAGTAGTAGCCGTCGCCCGGCCCACGGGTGCCACCGGTCTCGATACGCGCGTGGGCGGGCAGGCCCGCGATCATCCGCTCGACGGACGCGAGGTGGTTCGCGTTGTTGAGTGCGCCGTACGCCGCCTCGGCGTCGCCGGGCAGGCCGTGGCGCGCCTGCTTCGCCCGCTCGACCAGCAGGCCGAGCAGCTGGTCGTGGACGCTCTCGTGCGCGATGACGCGGGTCGCGGCCGTGCAGTCCTGGCCGGCGTTGAAGAATCCCCCGACCGCGATGCCCTCGGCCGCGGCCGCCAGGTCGGCGTCGGCGAACACGACGGCCGGAGCCTTGCCACCCAGCTCGAGGTGGGCGCGCTTGAGAGTCCTGGCCGCCGCGACCGCGACCTCGATGCCGGCCCGCACCGAGCCGGTGATGGCCACGAGGCCCGGCACGGGATGCTCCACGAGCAGGCGTCCGGTCGACGCGTCGCCGTTGACGACGTTGAGCACACCCGGTGGCAGGATCTCCCCGGCGATCTCCGCCAGCCGCAGCGTCGACCGCGGGGTCGTGTCGCTGGGCTTGAGCACGATCGTGTTGCCGGCGGCGAGCGCGGGGGCGATCTTCCAGATCGCCATCGCGATGGGGTAGTTCCACGGGGTCACCTGCGCCACGACGCCGATGGGCTCGCGGCGGATGCTCGACGACAACCCCTCGACGTACTCGCCGGTCGCCTTGCCCTCCAGCAGACGGGCGGCGCCGGCGAAGAACCTCAGCTGGTCGACGCCCTGGTCGATCTCCTCGGTCGCGATGTGCTGCTTGATCTGGCCGGTGTCGCGGGCCTGCAGCTCGACCAGCTCATCGCGCGCGGCCTCGACCGCGTCCGCCAGCCTCAGCAGCGCGAGCTGACGCTCCCTGGGCGTCGTCCGCCTCCACGTGCGCGACGCCGCCAGGGCCGCCGCGAAGGCGTCGTCGACGTCCTCGGCGGTCGAGATCGGCGACGTGCCGTCCGGCAGGCCCGTCGTGGGGTCGGTCAGCTGCAGGACGTCGGTCGCGGAGGAGTCGATCAGCCGGCCGTCGACGTAGTTCCGCATGTGGTCGGTCATGAGTCGAACCCCAGTCCCAGTCGGTCGAGCGTGCGCAGCAGCAGGTTGCGGCGCCCCTCGCGGTGGTCGGCGCGGTCGAGCGACCACTTCGTGGCCTCGATGCCGATCTTCGCGAACGGCTCCGGCGGGAACGGCAGGGGCCGCTTGCGCACCATCTCCAGCTGCGTTCGCTCGGTGTCGGCACCCGCCAGGCGGTCGAGCATGGTCTCTGCGGCGAAGCGGGTCGCCGCGACCCCGAGGCCTGTGAACCCGCCCGCGTAGGCAACGCGTCCCCGACGGGCCAGGCCGTAGAAGGCGCAGAACTGCGTCGACGTGTCGATCGCACCGGCCCAGCGATGGCTGAACCGCACGTCCTCCAGCTGTGGGTACGTCGTCAGGAAGTGCGATGCGAGCGTCCGGTAGCTCGACTCCCGGTCCTCGTAGGACGCCCGCACGCGGCGGCCGGCGTGGTAGATCGCGTCGTAGCCGCCGTACAGGATGCGCCCGTCCGCCGTGAGCCTGGAGTAGTGGAACTGGTTCGCCAGATCGCTGACGCCCTGGCGATGGCGCCAGCCGATCGCGTCGCGCTGCGCGGGCGTCAACGGCTCGGTCATCAAGACGTAGTCGTACACCGGCACGGTCGACAGGCGGGCGCGCCGCAGCAGCGGCCGGAAGACGTTGGTCGCCAGCGCGACCTGACCCGTGCGCACCGTCCTTCCTCCTGTGACGCGGACCTCGACGGGTCCCCGCCCCGAGCCCGACAGGCCCAGCACGGCGGAGTGCTCGAAGACCTCCACGCCGAACTCGGACGCGGCGCGGGCCAGTCCGGCCGCCAGGCGCGCCGGGTGCACCAGCGCGCTGTCGCCCTCGACGAAGCGGCCCGCCCGGAAGACCGGGCTCGCGATCTCGGCCTGCACCGCGGGCTCGTCGAGGAACGTGCCGTGCTCGGCCTCAGCGAGCCAGCGCACCTGGTGCGGCTCGTACGCGACCGACAGCACCCCGGTCCGCTCCAGCTGTGCGTCGATGCCCAGCTCGGTGACGTCACGCTCCAGGGCGTCGAGGTTCTCGCTGCCCAGGCGGTCGAGGGTGTCCATCTCGTCGGGCCAGCGGGCGCGCCCATTCTGCTCGCCGTGGGTCAGGCTGGCCTCCGCGAAGCCGCCGTTGCGGCCCGACGCCGCCCAGCCGATCGTCTGCGCCTCCAGCAGGACGACCCGGCGCGACGGGTCGCGGCGCTTCGCGAGCACGCGGTCCACAGGCCGCAGTAGCCGCCGCCGACGACCACGAGGTCCGCGGTGGTCGTGCCACTCAGGGCCGGACGTTCCTCACGAGGGGCGTCGTCGAGCCAGAACACGCGGTGCTCCGACGCCGCCAGCGATGCCGTCACGAGCCCGGGTGCGGGCGCCAGGCGCTCGAACACGGTCGGTGTGCCCCTCATCGTGCTCCTTCGCCGGTGTCCGCCCATCCTCGCGGGTCACGGCGCGGACTGCCACCGACACAGTGTCGTCGGTTCGGTCCGAGCCGGGACACCCTGGTAGGTCAGACCTCGTCAAATCGTGCTGTCGGGGAACGCGATGACCGACAGGAAGCGGATCGGCAGCTCGGTCAGCTCGACCGGGCCGTGCGCGCCCTCACCGTCGAACTGCAGCGAGTCTCCGGGCCCCAGCACGTAGGTCTCGCGGCCGTGGCCGTAGCTCATCCGCCCCTCCATCATGTGGATGAACTCGGTGCCCGGGTGCTGGAAGAGCGGATAGCTCTGGCTGTCCTCGGTGAGCGTCACCATGAGCGACTCGAGCCGCTTGTGCTGGCCACGCAGAGCCCCCAGCAGCTCGTACTCGTGGCCCGACTTCGTGCCGTGCCGGGCGATGCGGGGGCCCGTGCCGGCCGCGGTGTAGACGGCCTCGCGTTCGGCGTCGGCGCCGCGCAGCAGCGATGTGACCGGCACGTCGAGGGCCGTCGCGAGCCGCTGGAGGGTCGCGAGGCTGCACGACGTCTGCGCGTTCTCGATCTTGGACAGCATGGCCTTGGAGATGCCGATGCGTTCGGCCATGTCGGCCACCGACAGCCCCGACACGGTGCGGTGGTGTCGCACGTTCACCGCGATCGCCTGCTCGAGGACCATCGACTCCAGCGGCTCGGCCGGGTCGCGGTCCCGCGCGCTGCCCGCCTCGTTGCGCAGCAGTGGCTCTTCGGCGGTCATGGCCGCCAGCCTATCGACCTCACACCTCAGGCCCGAGTGCGCAACCCCTGCAGGACGTCCGCGAGGGCCTCCGCGCCGAGCTCGCCGTCGGCGTCCTCGATGTCCTCCTCGGGCGAGTGCGAGATGCCCGTCGGGTTGCGGGTGAACAGCATCGCGGTCGGCACGACGGCGCTGAGGACGCCCGCGTCGTGGCCGGCCCCCGTGTCGAGGACGGGTGCGTCGGGCAGCATCGTCGCGAGCCGGTCGCGCAATCCGCCGTCGAAGTAGACCGAGCCGCTGTACGACTCCTCCACGAGCACGACCTCGCAGCCCTCCGCGTGGGCGATCCCCCGGGCCCGCTCGTGGATCGTGGCGACCAGGGCACGAGTGACGTAGTCGTCCGGGTGACGGACGTCGAGCCACACGTCGACCCGCGAGGCGATGACGTTGGTTCCGCCCCGCACAGGCATGATCCGGCCCACGGTGCCCCGCGCGCCGTCGACGCCCCGCACCCTGTCCCGCACGTCGACGACGCTCGCCGCGCCGGCCACCATGCGGTCACGCCTGTCCTCCA
>JAOPXY010000196.1 GCA_025964895.1 Aeromicrobium sp. | reverse complement strand
GACCTCCTGCAGGTCGTCCCGCTTCTTGCTGGTCACCCGGAGCTCGTCGCCCTGGATCTGCACCTTGATGCCCTTGGGGCCCTCGTCACGGATCAGCTTGGAGACCTTCTTGGCCTGCTCCTGGTTGATGCCCTCGCCGAAGTCGCAGTTGATCTTGACGAGCTTGCCCGACTGGCGGGGCTCGCCGTCCTCGAGGGACTTCAGCGAGATGCCGCGCTTGATGAGCTTGTCCTTGAACACGTCGAGCACCGCCAGGGCCCGCTCGTCGGCGTTGGCGGTGATCTCGATGCCCCACTCGCCGCTCCACTTGATCTCGGCCCCGGTGTTCTTGAAGTCGTACCGGGTCTGGATCTCCTTGACCGCCTGGTTCAGCGCGTTGTCGGCCTCCTGGCGATCGATCTTGCTGACGATGTCGAAGGACGAGTCGGCCATGAAGTGCTCCTGAAGCGGTGTGAAAGCGGGTGCGGCGGGTCTGATTTCGTCCAGCCTAATCGGCTGCGATAGGCTTGCTTGTCGTTGCCCCGGCAACACCCCGGCAGGTTGCCCGAGCGGCCAAAGGGATCTGACTGTAAATCAGACGGCTCAGCCTACGCAGGTTCGAACCCTGCACCTGCCACAGCCAAGGAATTGGTTGGAATATCAGGCCCTGACCAGCACTTTTGTGCCGGTCAGGGCCTGAGTCATATGTACGGGTGTAATCGACGATTACCGGCCGGTTGCGGGCATCTGTGGGCTATTTGTGGGCTCGTTTTCTGCGCGCCGGGTTCTGCTCGAGGTTGAGTTCGTCGGCCTAGCCGAATCGACTCGGCCGTGCGGGCCCGTCATCAGTTGGCTGCCGCCGCATCGACAGCGGCGCGAAGCTGCGTCCGATGGATCGCTGATTCGTGATGGGACTGCCCAGCCTTGGTTGACGAGCGCGACGTCGTGGTGCACCTCTGCCCAGTCGATTCCGCATGTGATGGTCATCCAGTCCTCTCCGTCAGCAATTGAGGCGAGCATCCGAGGCGAGCACGGCGACCTAATGGAAGCGCTCGAGGCGCGGCATCTCACAAGCCTTCGCTCGTCCCAGCAACTGGCAGGGCCACCGTCTACGTTCAGACCTCTACGCAGTCAGTTGCATCATTGGAAGTGATCACCTGCAAGCAGCTCAATTCCAAGACTGCGTCCGGATCGGTGAAATCTCAGTGGCCCCTGCCAATCGTCTTCGGATATGTCAGACAGCATCCGGCCATCCCATTAGGTGAAGTTCGCGACCCACCACTGATCCGGCCTCGTCGGCCACGCCCACTGCCGCTTGATGTTCTCGTTGGCCAATCGGGCAAGCGCCCGGTCTGACGAATGCCATGGCCACATCAAATAGCGTTCACTACGCATCATCAACACCGAACTTTAATCGAGTAAAGTTCGGTATGGTGATGGAGTGCCAAACGATGTGAGCAAGCAACCCGCGCCTGACGTAAACACGGATGGTCACGCTCGAAACGAGAAACTCCAGCCAGGAGCAGACCCCATGCCCGCCAGCAGTCGTTGGCCAGTGCTGACGTTCGAGACTCTGCCGTGGAAGGTTGATGACGGGTACGTCTCTCGGAACCAGCGGCGTAAGCACGCTGGGCTCTACGAGGCCAGCATCACTCCGCTGATCGCCAGCTTGGACCCGCACCTGCCGGCTAACCTCCTCGCAGAGTCCGAAGAAGCTGCCCGAGAAGTGGCTCGGTTCGACGAATATGTGTCCGCAACCTTCGGCACAGCAACCAACGGCGCGCCCGAGATTGCTCCAATGAGTGCGATCCTGTTGCGTACCGAGTCCGCGTCCTCGTCGCAGATCGAAAACCTCACTGTCGGGGCGCGACAGATCGCGCTGGCTGAACTCGGCGAACACACGAACACCAACGCCAAGATAGTCACCGGCAATGTTCGCGCCATGGAAGCCGCATTGGAGCTGTCCGAGTCAATCGACACCGACACCATCTTGGCCATGCACCTGGCCCTACTCGGCGCTTCGCAACCACACCACGCGGGTCAATGGCGAGACCAGCAAGTCTGGATTGGTGGGTCTGACGTTGGGCCACACCGAGCGGATTTCGTGCCACCGCACCACGACCGTGTCCAGGCGGCCATTGACGATTTGCTGATTTTCGCCAACCGAGACGACCTACCTACCGTTGCGCAAGTCGCGTTGACGCACGCACAGTTTGAGACCATTCACCCATTCGCAGATGGCAATGGGCGCACCGGGCGAGCGCTCGTGCATTCGATGTTCGCCAACAAGGGTCTGTCCGAGCGCATCACAGTTCCAGTCTCCTCAGGGCTACTGGTCAACACCGAGGCATACTTCGGTGCGTTGACCGACTATCGCAAAGGCGACATCGAACCGATCGTGGAACGCTTTAACGTTGCCACCATCTTCGCCGTCGGCAACGGCCGTCAACTCGTAGGTGATCTCAAAAGTGTTCGTGAGTCCTTCAATGGCAGAGTTAAAGCGCGTTCGGACTCGTCGGCCTGGAAGATCGCCGATCTTCTCATCGGTCAACCCGTCATCAACAGCGCATATGTCCAAACTCGGCTCAAGATCTCTGACGTCGCTGCACTGCGAGCCATCGAGACCCTCGAAAAGGCCGGAGTGCTTACGCAGCCCGCTTCAGCCAAAAAGAATCGCGTATGGCAGAGCCCTGAAATCCTCGCCAAGCTCGACGACTTCGCCGAGCGCATTCGCCGCCGCCGCGGCTGAACCGACGAAGCGAAACCCGCAGAGCCGCCACACCCACCCGCGAACATCTGAAACCTCGTCTCCGGGCTTTTCTTGAGACCGGAACGCTCGTCGATCACAACAAGGTGCACACGATCCACTTCGAGGAGAAATACTTCAGGTACCTGGTGGGAGCCACCCTTGAATTGAGCCAGGTGCATCGTGAGAGATGACGGCGCCAGCGGTGTCGGTCGGTGAATCAGGCGCGTTCGCGCGGGCTGGGTGGCAGTCGGGCCGAGGCTTTCAGCCACGCTTCAGCCTTGATCGGCCAGACTGTGGGGATGCGCATCCTGCTCGTCGACGACGAGGTCTTGTTGGCTGAGGGTGTGCGTCGTGGTCTGGTGGCCGAGGGGTTCGCCGTCGACGTGGCGCACGACGGGGTGGACGGGTTGTGGCTGGCGCGGGAGAACTCGTACGACGTCATCGTGCTCGACCTGATGATGCCGGGGATGAGTGGTTGGAAGGTGTGCTCGGCCCTGCGGGAGGCCGGGGACTGGACACCGATCCTGATGCTCACGGCGCGTGACGGTGAGTGGGACCAGGTCGAGTCGCTCGAGGGCGGCGCCGACGACTACGTCACGAAGCCGTTTTCGTTCGTGGTGCTGGTTGCGCGCATCCGTGCCCTCGTGCGTCGTGGCGCACCGGAGCGTCCGGCAGTCCTGCAGGTGGACGACCTGAGCCTGGATCCGGCGACCCGTCGTGTGACTCGTGCGGGGACCGAGATCGAGCTGACGAGGCGGGAGTTCGCGGTGCTCGAGTACCTGTTGCGGCATGCCGGGCAGGTCCGGTCGAAGCGCCAGGTCATCGGCAACGTGTGGGACGACGACTTCGAGGGCGACCCCAACATCGTGGAGGTCTACGTCGGACACCTACGGCGCAAGATCGACCGCCCGTTCGGGCGTACGACGATCCAGACCGTGCGCGGAGCCGGCTACCGGCTCACGGTGCACGGTGGCTGAGCGCGGGCGCGGCCCAATGGTCCGGCCGCGGTCCCTGCGGGCGCGGGTCACGCTCGGCGCGGTGGTCGTGGTCGCCGTCGCGCTGGCGCTCGGCGCGCTCGCCTTCAGGGCGGCGCTCGCCCACAGCCTGCGTGCCGACGCCGAGAGATCCGCCGAGATGAGGGTCGAGGCGCTCGCGGCCGAGGTGGAGCGTCAGGGCCCGGACGTGATCACCCGGCTCGACGACGAGGCAGCACGCCTGGTGGACCGGGACGGCTCGGTGCTCGCCGCGTCGGAGGACGCCGAGGGGGAGAGCCTTCCGCTCCGCGAGGACCCCTCGGAGGTCGTCGTCGACGACGAGCCTGCCCTGGTGGTGAGCGAGGACCTTGATGACGGTCGGGAGGTCGTGCTCGCGTACTCCCTCGAGGTCGACGAGCAGGTGGGCGGGACGGTCGGCCGGCTTCTGCTCGTGGCGATCCCCGTGCTCGTGGCCCTCGTCGGGTTGACGGTGTGGCTCGTGGTCGGGCGCGCCCTCGCGCCGGTCGCCCGCATCCGAAAGGAGGTCGACGCGATCGGCGCCGACCGACTCGACCGACGGGTTCCCGACGGCGGGGCGGGCGACGAGATCGCCCTGCTCGCCGGGACCATGAACCGGATGCTGACGAGGTTGGACGACTCCCAGCAGGCTCAGCGCCGCTTCGTCTCCGATGCCTCCCACGAGCTGCGCTCGCCGCTCGCGACGCTACGGCAGCACGCCGAGCTCGCCCGCTCGCACCCCGAGGTGACCAGCGCCGACGAGCTCTCCGGCGTGGTGCTGGGGGAGGGACAGCGCATGCAGGCCATCGTCGAGGCGATGCTGCTGCTCGCCCGTCTCGACGAGAGCGCGCCCCACGGCTCGACTCCGGTCGACCTCGACGACCTCGTGATCGGGGAGCTCTCGAGACTCCGCGCGACGTCGCCGGGGCTGTCAGTGGACGGCTCCGCGACCGGGGCCGCCCGGGTCTTGGGAGACGTGCGACTGCTGGGCCAGCTTGTGCGAAATCTCGTCGACAACGCCGCCCGCCATGCCGAGGGCCGGGTCGCGCTCGGCGTCGCCGAGGTGGGTGGGGTCGCCGTCCTCACGGTCGATGACGACGGAGCAGGCATCCCTGAGGCCGAGCGGGAGCGGGTCTTCGAGCGTTTCGTCCGCCTCGACGAGGCCCGCGCTCGTGAGGCCGGCGGCAGCGGCCTGGGGCTCGCGATCGTTCGCGCGATCGCCCGCGCCCACGGCGGCGAGGTGTGCATCGAGACCTCCCCGGCGGGTGGCGCGCGGTTCGTCGTGACTATCCCGGCCGCCGCCTGAAGGCTCCTTCAGCCGGCTTCAGGACTCGTTCAGCGGCCCACCCGCAGGCTGGGAGCATGACCGACACACACGAGACCCAGACCCAGCCCACGCGCCCGGACGGTACGCCGTCTTGGCGCTCGCACCCGGCCCGATGGATCGCCGGCGGCGCCGCCGCGGCGGCGCTCCTGGCCGGCGGCATCGGCCTCGGCTCCGCGATGGCCGACGACGAGGACGACGACCGCATCACCGGCCGCAACACGGTGGCCGACTCGGCGGACACGGCCCGCGACTCGGACGACGCTGTCGCCGACTCCGGGCCTGCGGCGGCGTCCGCCCCACCGACCGGCTACGGGGCCAAGGACGCAGCGACGCTCTCCCGTGTGCTGACGGCCGCGACCGCCGAGGCGGAGGGCGCGCCGTCATCGCTCGAGGCGCACCGCAACGGCGCCTGGAGCGTCGACCTCGAGCAGGCGAACGGCGACGAGACGACCGTCCTGATCGACGCGGACGGCAGCGCATCGGTCGTGCGCACGGAGCGTGCTGACGCCGATGACGCGAATGACCCGGCTCCGGCGGGCCGGCTCACCCAGGAGAACCTGGTCGCCTTGGTCGACGCTGCGTTCGCGGAAGCGAAGGGCGTGGTCACCGAAGTCGATCTCGGCGACAACCGCGCCGAGGTCTACTCGGTGCAGATGCTCACTGCCGCCGGCGCCGAGACCGAGATCGACCTCGACGGGTCGTTCGACGTCACCCAGGTCGACGTCGAACGGGACTGACCGACTCCGCAGAGCGCGCCCCACTGGAGCCTCTGACCCGCGAACGCGGGCCCGGGGGCGTTCCTGCCCCGCTGGATCGCGCGGGTGCGGAACTGCGCGAGCGCGATCCGGTCCGGGCGGTGAACACGTGAACTCGTTGGCTGCTCGTGGGGCTGATCGCGTCAGCGTGACGCCAGGTAGGCCTTCAGGCCGGCCATCTCCTGGTCAAGCAAGTGGGTCAGCGAGCTGCCGGGATCGATGAGCCACTGCTCGTAGGCGGCGACCGAGATCGCGAGGCTCACGTGGCCGATGAGTCGGGGCAGTCGTTCGTCGGCGCCGATCGAGAGGCGGTGGGCCACGTACTCGGCGATGACTCGGCGCCAGGCCTCGTACTTGATCGCTGAGTGGGCCTGGAGGGTCGGCGTCGTGAGGATCAGCCGCATGCGGACGCGGTGCTGCTCGACGACGGTGTCGTCGAAGGTGTTGAACGCCACGACGCAGGCGTGCACGGCCTCGGCCAGCGGTGTCTCGGGCGGCACGGCGGCGAACTGTTTACGAAAGAGGTCCAGGCTCGCGCCGAACTGGCCCCACGGGATGTCGTTCTTGGAGGGGAAGTACCGGAACAGAGTGCGCTTGCCGACGCCAACGGCCCGGGCGATGTCGTCCATCGTCGTGTGGTCGAAGCCCTGCTGGTCGAACAGCCGGAAGGCGGCGTGCTCGATCGCGGCGTGATCGGTCACCGAAGGGCGACCTTGGGTGCGCAGGCGGGCAGTCATGTCGGACAAAATCTAACATTCTCGCGGACCCCCTTCCTTTATGGCGCTGAGTGCCATTAAGGTATGTCGCAGGTCACACCACGGTGGCCGTCGATCGAGGAGGTTCCCCATGGACCACAACCCCATCACCGAGACCACCACTGAAGCCGCTCCCGTCGAGCACACCGAGCTGGGCGCGTCGGACCTCATCGAAGAGGTCTCGATCGACGGCATGTGCGGCGTCTACTGAGCCGATGATGACGACCCAGATGCTGGACGAGGCGTGGGACCTGTCGCCCGCGGTGGCTCTGCGGCCCGAGCCGTTCGGGGCGATGGCCTACCACTTCGGCAACCGCAAGCTGACGTTCCTCAAGCGCATGGAGCTGGTCGAGGTCGTGCGGGGCCTTGCCGGTTGCCGCGACGTCCGGTCGACTCTTCAGACGGCCGGGGTGTCCGAGGCTCAATGGCCCGGGTACGTCGCCGCGCTGCAGGGACTCGCCGCCACCGACATGATCCGCCCGCGCGTTACCAGCCAGGAGGCTGTCGCATGACCATTCTCGAGACCCGTCCCGTCGTCGCCCGCCCCGAGGGCGGCTCGCTGATCGAGCAGTTCGAGCTCGGCTTGGACGCACCGATCTGCCTGACGTGGGAGCTCACGTACGCCTGCAACCTGGAGTGCGCGCACTGCTTGTCGTCGTCGGGCAAGCGCGATCCGCGCGAGCTGAGCACCGAGCAGTGCAAGGACGTCATCGACGAGCTGCAGCGCATGCTGGTGTTCTACGTCAACATCGGTGGCGGCGAGCCGACGATTCGTCCCGACTTCTGGGAGCTGCTCGACTACGCGGTGTCGCACGACGTGGGCGTGAAGTTCTCCACCAACGGCGTGCGCCTCAACCCCGAGCGGGCCCGCTTCCTCGCGTCGACCGACTACGTCGACGTGCAGATCTCGCTGGACGGCGCGACCCCCGAGGTCAACGACTACGTCCGCGGGCCGGGCTCGTACGACACCGCGATCACCGCCCTGGCGAACCTGCAGGACGCGGGCTTCAAGGACGCGAAGATCTCGGTCGTCTGCACCCGGCAGAACATCGGCCAGCTGGATGAGTTCAAGGCTCTCGCCGACCATTACGGCGCGACCTTGCGTCTGACGCGCCTGCGGCCGTCGGGCCGTGGCGCCGACGTGTGGGACGAGCTGCACCCTCTGCCGGAGCAGCAGCGCGAGCTCTACGACTGGCTGGTCGCCAATGGCGAGGACGTCCTCACGGGTGACTCGTTCTTCCACCTGTCAGCCTTCGGGGTCGCCGACGGCGGCAGCGCCCTGCCGGGTCTCAACCTCTGCGGCGCCGGCCGCGTGGTCTGCCTGATCGACCCGATCGGCGACGTCTACGCCTGCCCGTTCGCGATTCACGACAACTTCCTGGCCGGCAACCTGTTGGCCGATGGCGGTTTCGAGAACGTCTGGCAGCGTTCCGAGCTGTTCAACGACCTGCGCTCCCCGCAGACGTCCGGCGCGTGCACCAAGTGCGCGTTCTTCGACGCCTGCCGTGGTGGCTGCAAGGCGGCCAAGTTCTTCACCGGCCTCCCGCTGGACGGCCCCGATCCCGAGTGCGTGCAGGGTTACGGCGAGACGGCCCTGGCGTCGGCGGATCGCGTCCTGCCCGAGCAGGGCAAGGACCACTCGAAGACCAACCCCACCCGCAACCAGCCCATCATGCTGACGCTCACGCGGCGCGAGGACCTGCAGGCCCCACCGGTGTCCGCGTGTGCCGAGAACCCGCTCGCCGGCTTCACCTTCTGACGACCCAGAAACGAGAACACCTGATGTCGAAGAACCCCTGGGCCCAGAATCCCTGGTTCGAGTCCGTCGCCGTCGCCCAACGGCGTGCGAAGAAGCGTCTGCCGTCGTCCGTCTACGGCGCCCTGGTCGGTGGGTCCGAGCGCGGGCAGTCCATGTCGGACAACGAGGCCGCGTTCATGGAGCTGGGCTTCGCGCCGCACGTCGCGGGTCATCAGCCGGAGCGGTCGATGGCCACGACCGTCATGGGTCAGGACGTGTCGCTGCCGGTCATCATCTCGCCGACCGGTGTGCAGGCCGTCCACCCCGAGGGTGAGGTCGCGGTCGCCAGGGCCGCTGCGTCGCGGGGCACTGTGATGAGCCTCAGCAACTTCGCGAGCAGGTCGATCGAGGACGTCACAGCCGTCGCGCCCAGCACGTTCTTCCAGATGTACTGGACCGGCGACCGCGACGTCATGATCCAGCGCATGCAGCGCGCCCAGGCCGCCGGCGCGGTCGGCCTGATCGCGACGCTCGACTGGTCGTTCTCGATGGGCCGCGACTGGGGCAGCCCCGAAATCCCCGAGAAGGTCGACTTCAAGACGGCGATGAAGTTCGCCCCGCAGGTCATGCGCAAGCCGCGCTGGTTGAAGTCGTTCGCGACCAACCTGCCCGACCTGACCGCGCCGAACCTGGCGCCCCCGGGCGAGGCAAAGGGGCCGACGTTCTTCGGCGCCTACTACGAGTGGATGACCACCACGCCGCCCACGTGGGACGACGTCGCGTGGATGCGCGAGCAGTGGTACCAGCTCAGCGGCAAGCCGTTCATGCTGAAGGGCGTGTGCCGGGTCGACGACGCCCGCCGTGCTGTCGACGCCGGCGTCGCCGCGATCTCGGTGTCGAACCACGGTGGCAACAACCTCGACGGCACGCCCGCGCCGATCCGCACGTTGCCGGCCGTCGCCGATGCCGTCGGCGACCAGATCGAGGTGCTGCTCGACGGCGGCATCCGCCGCGGCAGCGACGTCACCAAGGCCGTCGCGATGGGTGCGCGCGCAGTCATGATCGGTCGCGCCTACCTGTGGGGACTCGCGGCTAACGGCGAGGCCGGCGTCGGCAACGTCCTGGACATCCTGCGCGGCGGCATCGACTCCTCCCTGCTGGGCATGGGGCTGTCGTCGATCGACCAGCTGAACCGTGATCAGCTCGTTGTCCCGGACGGCTTCGAGCGTCGCCTCGGCACCACCGGACCCACTGCGGTGAACCAGGTGGCGGGCTCGACGGCGACCGTCTGACATGAGAGCGCTTGCCGACACGACCTGGACCGAGATCGGCCCGCGACCGCTCGTGCTGATCCCGGTCGGCTCGATCGAGCAGCACGGGCCGCACCTGCCGCTCGACACCGACACCGCGATCGCGGTGGCCGTGGCCGGGGCGGTCGCCGAGCGTCTCGAGGCAGAGGTGTTGGTGGCGCCGCCGGTGTCCTACGGGTCCAGCGGGGAACATCAGGACTTCGCCGGGACCAGCTCGATCGGCTCCGAAGTCCTCCGTGCGCTCGCCATCGAGCTCGTCCGGTCGATGAGTACCTGGGCAGGTCGCATCGTGTTCGTCAACGCGCACGGAGGCAACATCTCGGCGCTGTCGAAGGCCACGTTCCAGATGATTGCCGAGGGTCACGACGTCGCCTGGGTCCCGTGCGCGACCGAAGACTTCGACCTGCACGCAGGCCACACCGAGACCTCCCTCATGCTGCACATCCGTCCCGCGTCCGTGCGTCTGGATCGGGCCGAGATCGGCGAGACCCGTCCCCTGGGCGAGATACTGCCGCTCATGATGGCCGGCGGTGTCGCCGCCGTCTCGCCCAATGGCATCCTCGGTGATCCGACCACAGCTACTCGCGAGCACGGCGCCGAGGTGCTGTCCGCGATGGTCGATCAGATCGTCGCGCAGGTCTTGCACGCTCAACCGGATGCGCACGGCATGCTCGCACGGATCCCCGCGGCGTCCGCGCAGTGACGGCGGCGGCCTCCCGCCTGCCCGACGGCTTCGGCGTCCGGCTGCACGACGACATCCGTGTGGGCACGTTCCTGGTGTCCGGCACCCGGGTCGTGCGGGTGTCAGACGAGGCGCGCCGAATGCTCAGGGATCGCGAGATGACGGTGACGTCGACTCGCTCCTCCGAGCTGGCTTCACGCCTGCTCGACCTGGACCTCGCGGACCCCGTCCTGCATGCCGTGCTGAGACCGTCAATCGACGAGCTGACCGTCGTCGTGCCGGTGCGCAACTACGCCCACGGGGTGGACCGCTTGCTGAGCACGTTGGGTGCCTCAGTCCGGTGCATCGTGGTCGACGACGCGTCGGACGACGCTCGTGCGCTCGCCGGGATCGTGGGTAGACACGGGGCCCACCTGGTACGGCTGGATGCCAATGCCGGTCCGGCAGCGGCCCGGAACCGCGGGATGGCCGACGTCGAGACGCCCTTCGTGGCCTTCGTCGACGCCGACGTCACGGTGCTGCCGGGTGTGCTCGAACGACTGCTGCAGCACCTCGTCGACCCCGCACTCGCCGCGGTGGCCCCGCGCGTCGTGTCGAACGCGAGCACGTCGTGGCTCGGACGCTACGAGCACGCGTTCGGGCTGCTGGACCTCGGGCCACGGGCGGGAACCGTCCGGCAGTGGTCGCCCGTGGCCTACCTGCCCACCGCCTGCTTGGTGGCCCGCGTCGCCGACCTCGGCGAGGGGTTCGACACCGGCATGCGCACAGGGGAGGACGTCGACCTCGTGTGGAGACTCGACCGAGACGGTCGCCGAGTCCGCTACGCGGCCGAGGTGACCGTCACCCATGACGTCCGCGAGTCGCTCCCCGGCTGGCTCGTCCGCAAGGGCTTCTACGGGCAGAGCGCGGCCCCGCTGGCACGTCGCCACGGAGCCCGCATGGCACCGGCCGTCATGTCACCGGTCGCGGCGACGGCCGTTGCCGGGTTGCTCGTGCAGCGGCGCTGGTCGCTGGCGGTGTCCGTCGTCTGCGCGGCGGTGACGGCGAGGAGCACCTGGAATGGGACCCCGTCAGACCTGCCGCGACGTCAACGTGCCGCCGTGCTGCCGGCAACACTGCACGGCATGATCGGACAGACCACCGGACTCCTGCTCAGGCACTGGTCGCCGCTCACCGTCGCGGTGTCGCTGCGCTCGAGGAGGATGCGCCGCGCAGCCGTCGTTGTCGGGCTCATCGACGGTCTAGTCGCTCACCGCAGGTCGGGGGTGAGGCTCGACCCGGTCCGGTTCATCGCGGCGCGCCGCGCCGAGCACCTCGCCTACGGCATCGGCGTCTGGTCGGGCGCGATCAGGGAACGATCGACGGCCTGCCTCAGGCCGCACTGGCTCCGCGTCCGACGTCCGGAGTCCCCGCAATGACCTTCGACTACGTCATCGTCGGCGCCGGCGCAGCCGGGTGCGTCCTTGCCAACCGCCTGTCGGCCGATCCCGGCGTCTCGGTGCTCCTCGTCGAGGGCGGTGGCACCGGTCGCAACCCACTGCTGTCCGTGCCCCGTGCCTTCTACTTCACGCTGCGGTCCGATCGATACGTGGACCGGTACCCGGTCCGCTCCACGGGCGGAGACGCAGCTGTCGAGGTCTGGACCCGCGGTCGCGGCCTCGGCGGCTCGACGCTGGTGAACGGCATGATGTACGTCCGCGGGGCGGCGGCGGACTTCGACGCCCTCGAGGCCGCCGGCAACCCGGGCTGGGGGAGCGAGGCGTTCCTCGGCGCCTACCGGTCGATCGAGGACCACGAGCTGGTGTCGATCCAGGACGAACCGGACGGCATCAGCACGGCCCTGTTCGACGGGGCCGCGCAGATGGGCCTGCGTCATTCGAAGGACTTCAACGAGACCGACGACGAGCGGATCGCCTTCACGCCCGCCATGATCCGCCGTGGCCGCCGGGTCAGCGCCGCGTCGGCGTTCCTGGGCCCGGTACGCCGGCGGCCCAATCTCACGATCATGACGAACGTCAGGGCGGAGAGGATCGTCCTCAGGAACTGCCGGGCAGTCGGCGTCCTGGTGCGCCGTGGTCGGCGTCTCGAGGAGGTCCGAGCACGCCGGGAGGTGCTCATCGCGGCCGGCACGGTCGAGAGTCCCCTCCTGCTCGAACGGTCCGGCATCGGACGCCCGGGCGTCCTGCAGGACGCCGCCCTGACGACGGTCGTGGAGAGCCCGAACGTCGGCGAGAACGTGATCGAGCAGCGGGCGGTCAGCATGCAGGTGCGCTTCCGCGACCGGCGCGGCCCGACCGAGTCGCTCAACACGCTGCCCAAGCAGGCGATGGAGGGACTGCGGTATCTGGCCACGAGGAGGGGTCCGATCGCGACCAGCGGCTACGACATCGTCAGCGCGTTCCGCTCGTCGCCCGATGCGGTCCGCCCCGATGCCCAAGGGGTGTGGGTTCCGATGGCCATCGACGAGACCTCCGACCAGATGCGCCTCGCCAGGTACTCGGGCCTGCTGTTCACCGGCTACGCTCTGCGTCCCACGACCACCAGCTCGATTCACATCGTGTCCGCACATCCCGGCGACGCCCCCGCCGTCTCAGCGAACTATCTCAACGACGCGGCCGAACGGGCCACGACCGGCGCGATCCTCGCCCACGCGCGCGGTGTCATCGCCGCGTCGTCATTGGCCGACCACGTCGAGGACGAGATCTTCCCCGGGCCTTCGGTGTCCACGCCCGAAGAGGTCGTCGACTACTCGCGGGCCCACGGCGGCGGTATTTATCACGCCGTCGGTTCATGCGCGATGGGACCTGACGCGTCCGACGTCGTGGACCCCGACCTGCGCGTGCGTGGCGTCGACGGCTTGCGCGTCGTCGACGCCTCGGTGCTGCCGTTCCAGGTGTCCGGCAACTCCACCGCGCCGGTCATGGCGCTGGCCTGGTTGGCGGCTGATCGTTTGCTAGGTGGTCCGCCGATTGATGCTGAGTCCTAGGCGGCAGATTCGCTGAAGCCTGGGAGCCAGCTCGGCTCAGCAGGTGCCACGAAATCTGGTGCGAGTCCCGATGTTCGGACGGTCTTCGAGGGCGGCTGCACCGCCGCTAGCGACGTCACCGTCCGACCCCTCGGCTCACGCGCGGTCGGGAGGCGGGGCATCTGTCTGGTCGAACCGACCTCGCTCCGTAATCGCGATCATCTGCGCGCTTATCGATGCGGCTACTTCCTTGAGTGCCGGTACATGCAGATCTACCAGGTCGTCCAGGCTGATCCGCTGAACTGGAGCCCCTATGGATGTCGCAGCGACTATGCCATTGCCTGCATCGAACGGCACAGCGATGCTAACGATCCCGTCGTCCCGTTCCTGGTTGTTCGTCGAGAATCCTCGCTCACTGATCTCACGGAGGGCCTCAAGTAGCTGGGAGCGATCGACAATCGTCTGTGCTGTGAAGGCGCGCAACTCGATAGCGTCCAGCACTCGACCCAAGGTCGCCTCGTTGACCATCGAGAGAACTGCCTTGCCTTGCGACGTGGCGTGTAGCGGGCCGCGGTCGCCGGCGCGGCCCCACATGCGCAACCTTGACTCCGAGAGCACGCAGTTGACAGACAACAGCTCGTAGCGATCCATCACGGAGACGAACGAGGACTCGCCGGACTCTGCTCGGAGACCCACCAGGAAAGGCTGGGCGACTGCGCCCAGCAGGTCGTATGAGGGACGCAGGTTCGCGATGCGTTCCGACTCGGGCCCCGCCCAGTAGCGCCGCGTGCCTGGGTCTTGGACGGCGAAACCCATGCTGATCATGTCCTGGAGGAGTCTGTGGACCGTGCTGCGAGCGAGCCCGAGGTCCTCTGCAAGTTCTGATAGCGATGACCCAGAACGACTGGAAGCAAGGCGGGAGAGTACTGACAACACCTTGCGTCCAGCCGCGAGGCCACTCGCACCGGTGGTTCCTTGCGGTGTGCTGGCCATTGGGTTCCGGCCCTTTCTAACTGACGTCTTGACCCTGATGTGATCTCTGCCATAGAGTCTATGTGACGGAAGACTGGTTCCGCAACACGGAAAGTCGGGCTCAGGTGGGCATAAATAGATCAGTAACAGGGTACGAGCGGACCTCCGTAGGGCAGCACGTGTCATTCGCTAAGACCGTGAGTGAGTCCGATGTCTACCTTTTCGCGGGACTGACTGGTGACCTGGCCGACCTTCACGTCAATGCGGACGCGATGTCGAAGAGCTCCTACGGTCAGCGGATCGCCCACGGCGTACTGACCGTTGGTCTGATGTCGACTGCCTCGACACGAATGATCGATCTGGTCGGCGGACGGGTCGTGTCCTACGGCTATGACCGTATCCGCTTCGTAGGCCCCGTCTTCCTGGGCGACACAGTGACGATCGCCTACACGATTGCCGAACGCCTCGATGAGAAGCGGCAGACGGTGGCCAAGGTCGAAGCCACCAACCAGCGCGGCGAAATGGTCGCCGTGGCGCACCACATCCTTCAGTTCCTCGATCACTAGACACAGGCAGTAGCCGCGCTCCGGCTCGGCCACCCATTCAGGAGGCATCATGACCGAAACTCTCAACACCACCGCCCGCAGGATTGTGAACCCCACCAGTGGGGCGCTCGTCAGCGAACTGCCCGACAGCGATCTCTCCGAGGTCGACGAGGCCCTGAAACGTGCGGTGGCTGGACAGCGACGCTGGGCTCAGGTGCCGCGACACGAACGGGCTCGCTTGATGCGCGTGTACGCCGAACTGGTGCGGGAGCACCAGGACGAGATCGCGGTGCTTCTGAGCACGGAGCAGGGTAAGCCCGTGGCACAGTCCGAGGCCGAGCTCGGGCTGCACTACCGACTGTTCGACGGATTCGCGTCCCGGCTCCTGGTGCAGGAAGAGCGCGCATTCTTTCTCGACAACCAGCCGGTGATCGACCGCGACCTGCAGATCACCAGGCACGAGCCGCTTGGCGTCATCGCGGGGATCGTGCCGTTCAACTTTCCGATCGAGCTGTATTCGCACAAAGTCGCTCCGGCAATCGCCGCAGGCAACAGCATCATCGTCAAGCCTTCGGAGGAGACCCCACTGGCGACGCGCCGGCTCGTTGAGCTGGTGCACGAGGCTGGGATCCCCGAAGACGTTGTGCAGATCGTCTACGGTGGCGCCGAGGTCGGTCGCCGTCTGGTCGAGAGCCCCCTCGTGGCGGCCGTCAGCTTTACCGGCTCGACCGAGGTTGGTATCAGCGTTGCGCAAAATGGTGCGAAGACACTGAAGCGGACGCTTCTCGAGCTCGGCGGCAACGACGCCATGATCGTGCTGGACGACGCCAATCTCGACGACGTCGTGGAGAATGCGGTCTTCGGACGCACGTGGTCCAACGGGCAGTGCTGCTGCGCCAACAAGCGCATCGTGGTGCACGAGTCGCTGCGGGACGAGCTCACCGCGAGGTTGCTCGACACGTTCGCCACGTCGAGGATGGGCGACCCCCTCGACCCGGCGACGGCGTTGGGGCCCCTGATCAATACGAAGGCCGCCGCCAAGGTCGAGGAGCAGATCAAGTTCAGCGTGGGTCAGGGCGCGACTCTCGCCGCGGGCGGGGGACGCGACAACTGCTTCGTGGAACCCACCGTGCTGACCGGGGTGGATCTGTCGATGGACATTGCGCGTGACATGGAGGTCTTCGGTCCGGTGCTGGCGATGATGAGCTTCTCCACGACCGATCAGGCCGTGGAGATGGCCAACGCGACAAAGTACGGTCTCAGCGGTTCGGTATTCACCCAGGACATGAAAAAGGCCATGGAGGTCGGTACCCGTCTCGAGACGGGCCAGGTGGTCGTCAACGGCACCGGGCTCTACCGTTCCGACGTCATGGGGTTCGGTGGCTACAAGAGCAGCGGCGTCGGCCGTGAGGGGCTCGCGTACAGCATCGAGGAATTCATGCAGCTCAAGACGCTGACCTTCGCGGGCATCATGCCGGGTGTCGTCGGTGCCTGAGCGCGACGAGCTCATCGGGTTCCAACAGCGTGTGCTCGACGCGCTCAAGGGTCCGTTGGACAAGACCCCACATTTCGCAGAGCACGGCGAATGGGTGGATGTCCGGATCGACGCCTACAGCGGTTGGGCGGATGACTTCTACGACCATGGCAATTGGACCGCCGGGTTCTGGGCCGGGATGCTCCTCGAGCTGGAGCACCTGGGCGCGGAGTCCCAGCGCGATCTGGCGGAGGCGATCACCCGCAAGCTCGCAGCACGCGCCGATGACGGCGGTACGCATGATCTAGGTTTCATGTTCCGTCCCTCCGCCTGCGCGCTCTTTGACGAGACAGGCTCGTCCGAGTGGCGTGACATCGGCCTGCGGTCGGCCGCTGCGCTCGCCGCGCGCTTCCGACCTGCCGGCGGTTACCTACAGGCCTTCGGCACGCTGGACGACCCGCGATCGATGGGCACGAGCACTGTCGACACGATGATGAACCTGCCACTGCTCTTGTGGGCCTGGAAGGTCACAGGCGACGACCGGTACCGTGATATCGCGGTCAGCCACGCTGACGCTACCGCGCGGGACATCGTGAGGCCCGACGGCAGCACGTTCCACCTCATCACCCACGACACGGCGGGCGCCGTCTCGTGGGCGGGGACGTACCAGGGCGCGGCCGATGCGTCCTGCTGGACCCGTGGCCAGGCCTGGGCCATTCATGGTTTCGTCACGATGGCCCTGGAGACCGGGGAGCAACGCTTCGCCGACGTCGCGGCGAAGGTCCTTGGATACTACGTGGCTCATCACGACGTGACGGCCCTGCCGCCGTACGATCTGCTCGCCGACACGGGTCATGTCGATGCTTCGGCCGGAGCCATCGTGTTGTCAGGGTTAGCTGAGGCGCTGGCCGATCCCGCCCTAGCCACACAGCTTGACGCCGAGGTGCGCATCCCGATGATCAGGCGCGCGCTCGACGAGGGTGCCTTGTTCGCTGACCCCGTGGGCCTGATCGGCAGATCGGTGTACTCGTTGCCGCATCAGCTGGGCGTCGACGGGCCTCTTCCCTACGGCGACTACTACTACCTGCGGGCGTTGCGCCTGCTGAGTCCGGAGACATCAATTTCATGAGCGAGTTCGACATGAGGCATGTGCTGATCGACGGCCGCTGGAGGGCCGCTGAGGCCGCCGGCTCCTTCCGCAGCCTGGATCCCAGCACAGGCGATGAGCTGTGGGCCTTCCCCATCAGCGCGTGGGCCGATCTCGACGAGGCACTGGACGCCGGCACATCGGCGTACCGCGCGATCCAGGCAGCCGGCGCTGATGTCGTCGCAGACTTCCTCGACGACTTCGCCGACCGCCTCGAGGTGACCGGCGATGAGCTCCTTGACACCGCTGCACGAGAAACTGCGCTGCCGCGACGGCCCCGGATCCAGGACGTCGAACTCCCTCGCACGGTGGGCCAGATGCGACAGGCCGCCAAGGCCGCGCGGGAGCGTTCGTGGACGTCGCCCGTGCTTTCCCCGGCCTCCCGAATCGCCGCACGACTGGGACCGTTGCCGGGCGTCGCGGTCATTTTCGGACCGAATAACTTCCCGCTGGCGTTCAACTCAGTGACTGGCGGGGACAGCGTGGCGGCTCTGGCCACCGGCCACCCCATCGTGGCGAAAGCCAATCCCGGACATCCCGAAACCACCCGTCTGCTCGCAATGATCGGGATGGACGCCGCGCGTGCGGCGGGCCTGCCCGACGCGACGATCCAGCTCGTCTACGGCTGCGACAACGAGGACGGCTTCCGTCTGGTCGCCGACAGGCGGGTCGCCTGTACCGCGTTCACGGGAAGCTTCACTGCCGGATCGCGGCTGAAGGCAGCCGCCGACGCGGCCGGAGCTCTGATCCACCTCGAGATGTCCGCGGTCAACCCGGTGGTGGTGCTACC
>JAOPXY010000175.1 GCA_025964895.1 Aeromicrobium sp. | reverse complement strand
GTTCCGCACGGTCTCCTGGATCGCGATGATGTTCAGCGCCGGCATGGGTATCGGCCTGATGTTCTGGGGCGTCGCCGAGCCACTGTCTCACTACGCCGCGCCGCCGCCGGGCACCGCCGAGCCCGAGTCGAACGCCGCGATGCAGACGGCGATGGCGACCACGATGTTCCACTGGGCGCTGCACCCGTGGGCGATCTACGCGGTCGTCGGCATCGCGATCGCGTACGGCACGTTCCGCAAGGGCCGCACGCAGCTGATCTCCTCGGCGTTCCAGCCGTTGATCGGCACCCGCCGCGCCGAGGGACCCATCGGCCGGGTCATCGACATCCTGGCCATCTTCGCCACCCTGTTCGGCTCTGCGGCCTCGCTCGGCCTGGGTGCGCTGCAGATCGGCAGCGGGCTGAAGTTCAACGGCTGGGTCGACAGCGTCGACAAGGTCATCCTGGTCGTCATCATTGTGGTGCTGACGATGGCCTTCATCGCCTCGGCCGTCTCGGGCGTGGCCAGGGGCATCCAGTGGCTGTCGAACATCAACATGGTGCTGGCGCTCGTGCTGGCGCTGTTCGTCTTCATCGCCGGCCCGACCCTGCTGATCCTCAACCTGCTGCCGACGGCGCTGGGTGACTACGCAGACCAGATGACCGCGATGGCGTCCCGCACCGCGGCCAGCGGCGGCGACGCCATGGAGGACTGGCTGGCGAGCTGGACGATCTTCTACTGGGCCTGGTGGGTGTCGTGGACGCCGTTCGTCGGCATGTTCATCGCCCGCATCAGCCGCGGGCGCACGATCCGGCAGTTCGTCACGGGTGTGCTCATCGTCCCGTCGCTGGTGAGCCTGGTGTGGTTCGCGGTCTTCGGCGGCACGGCGATCGACATCCAGCGCAGGACCGGTGACCTGGTCGACAAGGCGGGGGCCGTCGACACCGACTCGGCGCTCTTCGCGGTGCTCGACCACCTGCCCGTCGCTGCCGCCTCGACGGTGCTGGTGATGGTGCTGGTCGGGATCTTCTTCGTCTCCGGCGCGGACGCGGCATCAGTCGTCATGGGCACGCTCAGCGAGCGCGGCTCCCTCGAGCCGTCCAGGCGCACGGTCGTGTTCTGGGGCTCGGTCATGGGCGCGGTCGCGGCGATCATGCTGGTCGTCGGCGGCGACGATGCCCTGACCGGCCTGCAACAGGTCACGATCGTGGCCGCGGTACCGTTCGTGCTGGTCATGGCCGCGCTGTGTGTTTCTCTGTACAAGGACCTGCAGACTGACCCGATGGTCGTCCGAGGCCGCCTCGGCCGGGAGATGGTCGAGAGCGCGGTCGTTACCGGGGTCGAGGAGCACGACGGCGAGTTCGTGCTGGTCGTGGAGGCCGCCGACATCGACGACGACCGCACCCGCTGACCAGCCCCGATGAGGTAGAACATGTGTTCGATCCGGCGTATGCTCGGGGCATGGCGGAGTTCTACCAGGGATCGTTGCTCGACGCGGGCGCCGCGGCCGCGGCCGGGCCGCTGCGGCCGACCCGCGCCGTTCTCGACCGGGGTGCGTGGGTCGACTCGTGCCCGGGCTGGATCACCGGCTCCGACGAGCTGTTCCTGCGCCTGCAGGCCGAGGTGCCCTGGCGGGCCGAGTGCCGCGAGATGTACGACCGGGTGGTCGACGTCCCGCGGCTGCTGTCGTTCTACGGTGCCCGCGACCCGCTGCCCGATCCCTTGCTCGACCAGATGCGCGACCGGCTCAGCGCCCACTACGCCGACGAGCTGGGCGAGCCCTTCGTCACCGCGGGCCTGTGCAACTACCGCGACGGCAACGACAGCGTCGCCTGGCACGGCGACCGCATCGGCCGCAGCCGCGAGCAGGACACGATGGTCGCGATCGTGTCAGTCGGCGCAGCCCGGCGGCTCTCGCTGCGTCCGCGCGGCGGCGGTGACCAGATCGGCTTCTCGCTCGGCCACGGGGATCTCGTCGTGATGGGCGGCTCCTGCCAGCGCACCTGGGACCACGCGGTCCTGAAGACCGCCCGCCCCGTCGGCGCCCGCATCAGCATCCAGTTCCGCCCCCGCGGCGTCCTCTGACGGCGGGGGCGGTGACTCACGCACCTATCGCTCGCGTGGGCGGTGGCTCTGACACCTATCGGCACCCCTGATAGGTGTCAGAGCCACCGCCTCCACAGGGCGGTCGGCGCGGACCGCGTATCCACAGGTGTCACGCGCGGACTCCTCACCGCCGCTGGCGGGGAGTGCGATGGGAACCATGGCTCCGAGACCCCGCATCCCAGAATCCCTGCGTCACCGGCCGTTCTCCCGGGAACAGGCGCTTGCCGCGGGCATGACGCCGCGACAGCTGGGCGGCAAGTACCTGGTCATGGTGTTCCCGCGGGTTTACCGGTGTCGCGATCACGTCATGACGGACGACGATTGGATCCTCGCCGCCACGCTGACCATGCCTGACCGAGCCCAGCTCAGCCACGTGTCACGGATCCAGGCGCTGGGCCTCGACCTGGGCGGCGTCCTGCCGGTGCACTTCACGATCGCCGGCGATCATCACATCGACACCGACGACGTGTTCCTCCATCGGACGGAGGTCCTTCCACCGCTCGACGACGTCGGGGTGTCGCCGGCCGTTGCGTTCATCCAGTTCTGCGCGACGGCACACCTCATCGACGCCGTCGCCGTCGGCGACTGGTTGCTGCACCGCCGTCACATGACGATCATCGAGGTCGCCGAGATCGCCCGAAGCCAGTCGTGGCGCCCAGGCGCCCGCCAGGTGAGGAGGGTGCTTCCGCTCCTCGACGCCGGCGCCATGTCGATCCGCGAGTCGATGGTGCGGGTCCGCATCGAGTTCGCGGGTCTGCCGCGTCCCGAGGTGAACGTCCCGATCACGATCGGCGGCGAGCTGCTGGGTGTCGGCGACCTGCTGCTGCGCTGCGTCATGCTGGTGGTCGAGTATGAGGGACGGCACCATGCCGAGAGCGTTCAGCAGTTCAACCGCGACATCACGCGGTACGCGTCGTTCCGGCGTCACGCGATCGAGTACCTGCAGATCACGAACGAGGTCTTCGATCGGCCCAAGGTCATGGTGCAACGGGTGCACGGCCGGATGTGCGAGCTCGGGTACGCCGGACCGGCCCCTGTGTTCGGCGACCGCTGGGACGCCCTGACCGCCCCGATTCCTCGCACCACGTCGAAGGACCGGTGACCTGGACACCTTTCCGTTGCGGGATACGTGTCTGGGTCACCGGTCCTTGACCGGAAAGGTGCCTGAGCCACCGCTCCAGGGGGCAATGGGTGTCTAGCGCACCGCCCCCCGACGGCTACTTCTTGCCGCGGTTAGCGCGGTTGCGCTCTGTGGCGTCGAGGATGATCTTGCGGATGCGGACCGAGGCGGGGGTGACCTCGACGCACTCGTCCTCGCGGCAGAACTCCAGCGACTGCTCCAGCGACAGCTTGCGCGGCGGCACGAGCTTCTCGAACTCGTCGGCGTTGGAGCGGACGTTCGTCTGCTTCTTCTCACGGACGATGTTGATGTCCATGTCGTCGGAGCGCGAGTTCTCGCCGACGATCATGCCCTCGTACACCTCGGTCGCGGGCTCGATGAACAGCGTGCCGCGCTCCTGAATGTTCGTCATGGCGTACGACGTCGCGGCGCCGGCGCGGTCCGAGACGAGCGAGCCGGACGGCCGGGTCGAGATGTCGCCGGCCCAGGGCTCGTACTTCTCGAACGTCTGGTGCGCGATGCCGGTGCCGCGGGTGTCGGTCAGGAACTCGGTGCGGAAGCCGATCAGGCCGCGGGCCGGGACGATGAACTCCAT
>JAOPXY010000156.1 GCA_025964895.1 Aeromicrobium sp. | reverse complement strand
GCGGAAGGGCGACGTGCCGGGCCTCGGGCAGCCGCTCCTGGGCGATCGCCGACGAGCTGTACGGCAGAATCAGGTCGCGCGTGCCCCACGCGATCGTCGTGGGCACGTCGAGGTGCAGCCGGAAGGTGTACCTGACGCCCTTGACGATCGTGCGCTCGAAGCCCTTGCAGCGCTTGAGCGCTAGCGCGTCGCCGAAGACCTCGTCGGCCGTGAACCGCTCGGGGTGCGCGAACAGCGAGAAGCCGGCGAGCCGGCGGCCCGCGGCGCTCCGGGAGACCCGGCGGAGCACGGGGGTGGGCAGCTGGCTGGTGACGCGCAGCATGACCAGCAGCAGCAGGGTCTGCAGGCGGTTGACGACGCCGAAGAATCCCGCCGGGCTCAGGGCCGTGACCGAGCGGGCGTGCCCGCGCGCGCCCAGCTCGAGGGCGATCGCGCCGCCCAGGGAGTTGCCGACGAGGTGGGGGCGCTCGATGCCCCAGTGGGCGAAGTTGTCGACCAGGTTCGAGCAGGCGGAGTCCATGTCGTACGACGCGCTCTTGGGATAGGCGGGCGACTCGCCGAAGCCGGCCAGGTCGACCGCGATGACGTCGTACGACTCGGCCAGCAGGTCGAGGACCGGGTTCCAGGCCTGGCGGCGGTGGCCGATGCCGTGGATGAGGACGAGGGGCTCGCCGGAGCCCTTGCGCGTGTAGACCAGTTCGGAGAGCATGCCGATCAAGATACCGGCGGTATGTGGATCTGTCACCCGTTGGTGTGGTCCGGCGCACACCCTGCTTGCAACGCTGACAGTTCAACTGTCACAATCTTGATGTGACGATTGAACAGAAGTCCGGCCCCCTGCACGGCGTACGTGTCATCGAGCTGGTCGGCATCGGCCCCGGCCCCTTCGCGGCGATGCTGCTGGCCGATCTGGGCGCCGACGTCATCCGCATCGACCGACCCGGCGGCAACGCCCTGCAGCTCGGCCCGGCCGACAAGGACATCCTCGGCCGCGGCCGCCCATCCGTCGCGCTCAACCTGAAGGACCCCCGCGGAGCCGCGACCGTCCTCGACCTCGTCGGGTCGGCCGACATCCTCATCGAGGGGCTGCGTCCCGGCGTCACCGAGCGCCTCGGCCTCGGCCCGGACGACTGCCACGCCCGCAACCCCCGGCTGGTGTACGGCCGCATGACCGGCTGGGGCCAGCACGGCCCGCTGGCGCAGACCGCCGGCCACGACATCAACTACATCTCCGTCGCCGGCGCCCTCGGGGCGATCGGCCGCGCCGGCGGCCCGCCGCAGGTGCCGCTCAACCTGCTCGGCGACTTCGCCGGCGGGTCGATGTACCTCGTGACGGGCGTCCTGGCCGCCCTGACCCATGCCCGCGCCACCGGCGAGGGACAGGTCGTCGACGCGGCGATCACCGACGGCACCGCCCACCTGATGTCGATGATCGTGGCGCTGCAGCAGTCGGGCAGCTGGAGCGAGCAGCGCGGCACCAACATGCTCGACACCGGCACCCCGTTCTATGACGTCTTCGAGACCTCTGACGGCGGCTGGATGTCGGTCGGCCCGCTCGAGCCGCAGTTCTACGCCGCCCTCGTGCGGGGCCTGGGCCTGACCGACGCCCCCGGCCAGTTCGAGATCGGCCGCTGGGACGAGCTGCGCACGCGGCTCACCGAGACCTTCGCGTCGCGCACCCGCGCCGAGTGGGAGCAGGTCTTCGACGGCACCGATGCGTGCGTCGCCCCCGTGCTGAGCATGACCGAGGCGTACGCCCACCCCCACAACGTCGCCCGCGGCACCTACGTCGAGCGCGACGGACTCACACAGCCGGCACCGGCGCCGCGGTTCTCCGCGACCCCCGCGACTCTCACGACACCGCCGCACGCCGCCGGCGCCGACACGACCGAGGCGCTCACCGCCTGGGGCATCGCCGACGTCCCCCAGCTCATCGCCGACGGCGTCGCCGTCCAGGCCGACTGATCAACCACCGAGAGCAGGGACACCCATGAAGCGTCACATCTTCGAGGCCGACCACGAGGCCTTCCGCGACACGATGCGCTCGTTCTGCGAGAAGGAGATCGCCCCGAATCACGAGCAGTGGGAGAAGGACAGCATCGTCCCGCGCGACATCTGGCTCAAGGCCGGCGAGCTCGGCCTGCTGGGCTTCATGATGCCGGAGGAGTTCGGCGGCGGGGGCATCTCGGACTTCCGCTTCAACGCGATCGTGCAGGAGGAGCTGACCCGGGTCGGTGCCAGCGGCGTCGGCTTCGCGCTGCACACCGATCTCGTCTCGGGCTACCTGCTGTCGTACGCGACCGACGAGCAGAAGCAGCGCTGGCTGCCGAAGTTCTGCTCCGGGGAGATGATCACCGCGATCGCGATGACCGAGCCCGGCACCGGATCGGACCTCCAGGGCATCCAGACGACCGCGAGGCGCGACGGCGACGAGTGGGTCATCAACGGGGCGAAGACCTTCATCTCCAACGGCATCCTGGCCGACTTCGTGATCGTCGTGTGCAAGACCGATCCCGACGCCGGCGCGATGGGCTTCAGCCTCATCGCCGTCGAGCGGGGCACGGAAGGATTCGAGCGCGGCCGCAACCTCGACAAGATCGGCCTCAAGGCACAGGACACCGCCGAGCTGTTCTTCGACAATGCGCGCGTCCCGGCGAGCAACCTGATCGGAGTCGAGGGCCAGGGCTTCCTGCACCTGTTGGAGAAGTTGCCGCAGGAGCGCCTCACGATCTCGGTCGTCGCCGCGGCCGCGTGCCGACAGATGATCGACATGACCCTCGACTACGTCAAGGAGCGCAAGGCGTTCGGCAAGCCGATCGGCTCGTTCCAGAACTCGCGGTTCACGCTCGCCGAGCTCGAGACCGAGCAGCAGATCGCGCAGGTCTTCGTCGACCGCTCGATCACCGAGCTGAACGCGGGCACGCTGACGGTCGAGGACGCCGCGATGGGCAAGTGGTGGACGACCGAGCTGCAGAAGAAGACCGCCGACCAGTGCCTGCAGCTGCACGGCGGCTACGGCTACATGTCGGAGTACCCGATCTCGAAGGCATACCTCGACACTCGCATCCAGACGATCTACGGCGGCACGACCGAGATCATGAAGGAGATCGTGGGACGCTCGCTGGGCGTCTGACCTTCACTCCACAGCCCGCCCCTCGTCTCCTTCCAAGCGGCGAGGGCCGCGGCTATTCTGGCCGCATGAGCGACGCGCAGACCTGGACCACGATCGGCGGCATGTTCACGTTCATGCTCGCCTTCGTGGCGCTCCTCGTGCGCATGTTCGGTCAGAACCTCGATGTCCGGTTCGACGCCCTGACGGCCGTGATGACGGCAGGGTTCGAGCAGGTCGACGCCAGGTTCGAGCAGGTCGATCGCCGGTTCGAGCAGGTCGATCGCCGGTTCGATCAGGTGGAGCGCCGGCTCGACCGCATCGAGGGGCGCGTCGACGCGCTCGACCGCGACGTCACGGTCATCACGCGGCGCCTGATGGGCGGGCCCGACACGGCCTAGGTGCGCCGGCGCACCGTCTCGCGCTTGGCCTCGTCGACGGCCGTCTCGTACGCCGTCACGAGGGCCTGGATCGTCAACGGCTTGAAGCGCTCGACGAGGGCCGTGATGTCCTCGGGCGGACGTCCGGACGAGCGCAGCTGGGGCCACCACATGGTGCGGAAGACCTCGGTGATCTCTTTCGCGACGGCCTTGCCGGCCTCGTCGAAGATGCGCCGCGATGCGAGGGCGACCTCGATGGGCATGTCGGTCTCGATGAACTGGATGCCGACCGCGAGGTGCGCGGGGGCCACGTGGAAGACGTCCTCGGTGGGCGTGGGCTCGACGACGCCCAGCGCGATCAGCATCTCCAGGTCGTCATCGCTGAGGGCGCGCCCGGCCCGCACCTCCAGGGCCGCACGGTCCAGCTGCTCGGGCCGGTCGGCCATCCACGGCGCAAGCAGCGTGCGGTGCAGCGCGACCTGCTCCGGGGTCGCATTGCCGGGGATGTTCTCCAGGTAGCCCTCGATCGCCGACAGCGTGAACCCGTGCGCCTGGAGCTCGCGCACGAGCTCGAGGCGAGCCAGGTGGTCAGGTCCGTAGAACCCGTTGCGACCCTCGCGGCGCGGAGGCGGGATGAGCCCGCGGCCGGCGTAGAAGCGGACGGTGCGCACCGACATGCCGACGCGCGACGCGAGCTGCTCGACGCTCATCGTCTCGGCGGGGGTCGCGATCATGCTGTTGAGACTATTCCACGCCGTCCTTCGTGACGTGTGCCACACCGACCCGTCCCTTGGACTTTGACAGTGTTGGTGTCACAATCGAGGGTGTCACTGTTGGTGACGACACTCTTCTGATCCTGTGAGGAACCCCCATGACCGAGGCCTTCGTCTACGACGCCATCCGCACCCCGCGTGGTCGCGGCAAGAAGACCGGCTCACTGCACGAGGTCAAGCCGATCTCGCTCGTGACCGGCCTGATCGACGAGATCCGCACGCGCAACCCCTCCCTCGACACCGACGGCATCGAGGATCTCGTCCTCGGCTGCGTGTCGCCGATCGGCGACCAGGGCGGCGACATCGCCAAGACCGCCGCCTCCGCGGCCGGTCTGCCCGACACCGTCGCCGGCGTGCAGCTCAACCGCTTCTGCGCCTCGGGCCTGGAGGCCGTCAACCAGGCCTCGGCCCGCGTGCGCTCCGGCTGGGAGGACCTGATCCTCGCCGGCGGCGTCGAGTCGATGAGCCGCGTGCCGATGGGCTCGGACGGCGGCGCGTGGGCCATGGACCCGCACACGGCGTTCACCAACGACTTCGTGCCCCAGGGCATCGGCGCCGACCTCATCGCGACGATCGAGGGCTACAGCCGCCTCGACGTCGACACGTTCGCCGCCGAGTCGCAGGCGCGGGCCGCGAAGGCCATCGCGAACGGCTACTTCGCCAACTCCGTCATCCCGGTCAAGGACGGCTCGGGCCTCACGATCCTCGACCACGACGAGTTCGTCCGCGAGGGCACGACGGCCGAGAGCCTCGGCGGCCTCCCCGCGTCGTTCGCGCAGATCGGCGACCAGGGCGGGTTCGACTCCGTCGCGCTCGAGAAGTACCACTGGGTCGAGAAGATCGACCACGTCCACCACGCCGGCAACTCCTCGGTCATCGTCGACGGCGCCGCGCTGGTACTGATCGGCAACGAGGCCGCCGGCGAGCGTCACGGCCTCAAGCCGCGGGCCCGCATCCTGTCGGCAGCGGTCTCGGGCTCCGAGCCCACGATCATGCTGACGGGCCCCGGCCCGGCCAGCCTCAAGGCGCTCGACCGCGCGGGCCTGACGGTCGGCGACATCGACCTGCTGGAGATCAACGAGGCCTTCGCGGCCGTGGCCCTGCGTCTCATGAAGGACCTCGGCGGCTATCCGCACGACCAGACCAACGTCAACGGCGGATCCATCGCGATGGGACACCCCCTCGGAGCGACGGGCGCGATGATCCTGGGCACCCTGATCGACGAGCTCGAGCGCCGCGACCAGCGCTACGGCCTGGCCACGCTGTGCGTCGGCGGCGGCATGGGCATCGCGACTGTCGTCGAGCGCCTCAGCTGATCCGCACTGCCTCCCCCCGTCTTTCGAGACCCCATCTTTCGAGAAGAGAACCCACATGACTGAAGCAGTGCGTTACGAGGTCGAGGACGGCATCGTCAACCTCGTCCTGGACGATCCCAACCAGAGCGCCAACACGATGAACCAGGCCTACTCCGAGTCGATGGCCGCGGCCGTCGACCGGCTGACCAAGGACATCGCGAACGACCCCGAGTCCGTCAAGGGCGTCATCATCTCCTCGGCGAAGAAGACCTTCTTCGCCGGCGGCGACCTGAAGCTCATGACGCAGGCCGGCCCGGCTGACGCGGACCGGCTCTTCCACGAGGTCGAGGACATCAAGGCGACGCTGCGCAAGCTCGAGACGTCCGGCAAGCCGGTCGTCGCGGCGATCAACGGGGCCGCGCTCGGTGGTGGCCTCGAGATCGCGCTGGCGGCGCACCACCGCATCGCGGTCGACGGCGGCTACTCGATCGGGCTGCCCGAGGCGACCCTCGGCCTGCTGCCCGGTGGCGGCGGCGTGACCCGCACCGTCCGCATGTTCGGCATCGCCGACGCGCTCATGAAGTTCCTGCTGCAGGGCCAGCAGCTCAAGCCGTCCAAGGCGCTCTCCGAGGGCCTCGTCGACGAGGTCGTCGCGACGCAGGACGAGCTCCTGCCGGCCGCGAAGGCCTGGATCGAGGCCAACGTCGGCAACGACGAGGCCGCGACGCAGCCGTGGGACCGCAAGGGCTACCGCATCCCCGGCGGCACGCCGTCAACGCCGAAGTTCGCCGCGTTCCTGCCGGCCTTCCCGGCCAATCTGCGCAAGCAGACCAAGGGTGCGCCCTACAAGGCGCCGCGCAACATCATGGCCGCCGCCGTCGAGGGCTCGCAGGTCGACTTCGAGACCGCGACCCGCATCGAGTCGCGCTACCTCGTCGAGCTGATCGTCGGCCAGCAGTTCAAGAACATGACGCAGGCCTTCTTCTTCGACCTCGGCGCGATCAACGCCGGCAAGTCGCGCCCGGAGGGCATCGAGCCGACGCGCGCGGAGAAGATCGCGGTCATCGGCGCCGGCATGATGGGCGCGGGCATCGCGTACGTCTCGGCGAAGGCGGGCTTCCAGGTCGTCCTGAAGGACGTCTCGCTCGAGGCCGCCGAGAAAGGCAAGTCGTACAGCCAGAACCTCGTCGACAAGGCCGTGTCCCGCGGCCGCCTGACGCAGGAGAAGGCCGACGAGCTGCTCGCCCGCATCACGCCGACCGACGACTACGCGGCTCTCGAGGGCAGCGACTTCGTCATCGAGGCCGTCTTCGAGTCGGTCAAGCTCAAGCACGAGGTGTTCGGCGAGCTGCAGAAGGTCGTCAAGCCCGACGCACTGCTGGGCTCGAACACGTCGACGCTGCCGATCACGATCCTGGCCGACGGCGTCGAGCGTCCCGAGGACTTCATCGGAATCCACTTCTTCTCGCCGGTCGACAAGATGCCGCTCGTGGAGATCATTGCGGGCAAGAACACGTCCGACGAGGCGATCGCTCGCGTCATCGACTACACCAAGGCGATCAAGAAGACGCCCATCGTGGTCGGCGACAGCCGCGGCTTCTTCACGAGCCGAGTCATCGGCACCTTCGTCAACGAGGGCATCGGCATGCTCGCCGAGGGAGTCTCGCCGGTCTCGATCGAGCGGGCGACGACGCAGGCCGGCTTCCCGGCCCCCGTGCTCCAGCTGAGCGACGAGCTGAACCTCGAGCTCATGGTCAAGATCCGCAACGAGTCAAAGGCCGCCGCCGAGGAGGCCGGGCAGACGTGGGAGCCCAACGCCGCCGAGGCGATCATCGACCAGATGATCGAGCTGGGCCGCCCGAGCCGCCTGAAGGGTGCCGGCTTCTACGAGTACGTCGACGGCAAGCGCCAGGGACTGTGGAGCGGACTGGCGGAGAAGTTCCCCGTCGCCGACGAGCAGCCGGCGTTCGAGGACCTCAAGGAGCGTCTGACGTTCATCATGAGCATCGAGACGATCAAGTGCCTCGACGAGGGCCTGCTCTCGGTGCCCGATGCCAACATCGGCTCGATCTTCGGCATCGGCTTCCCCGCCCTGCAGGGCGGCGCGATCCAGTACGTGAACGGCTACGAGGCCGCCGATGGCTCGATCGGCGTCGAGGCCTTCACGGCCCGCGCGCAGGAGCTGGCCGAGAAGTACGGCGACCGGTTCACCCCGCCCGCGTCGCTGGTCGAGAAGGCCAAGAACTGCGAGAAGTTCGCCTGATCAAGTTGATCCTCGCGCTGCCCCCGGACCACTCGGTCCGGGGGCAGCGCCGTTCATCCCGCGTACTCGATGTCGGGGGTGTCGCGGTTGCCGAGTGGCGCAAACACGGTCGCGAGTGGCGCATTCCGGACCGACACGCCGTCCAAAAACGTCCACAATGCGCCACTCGGCGGAACGGGGCGGCGGGGAGGTGTGACGTAGCCGGTCTGGATTGGCTAGGCATACCTAAGTTAGTCTGAGCGGGTTGTCCTACGAGAGGTTCACCCGTGAAGCGCCTGCTGCTCCTTCCCGTCACGGCCGTCCTGCTGCTCGCCGGCTGTGGTTCGTCGGACTCGTCCCCTGACGACTCCGCCTCCGACCAGGCCTGGTCGTTCACGTCCGGCAACGGGGAGACCGTCACGCTCGACACGATGCCCAAGCGCATCATCGCCAGCGGCCCCGAGGCGGCCGCGCTCCTGGCGTACGGCATCAAGCCGGTCGGCATCTACGCGAGCGCCCCGGTCGATGAGGACCTCAGCCTCAAGGACCTGGACCTCTCCGGCATCGAGATCCTCAGCGAGACGTACGGCGAGGTCGACATCGAGGCCGCGACCGGGCTCAGGCCCGATCTGATCGTCGCCGACTGGTGGCCCGCCGAGAAGGCGTACAGCGGGCTCGAGGCGGGAGTGCAGGACTCGAGCAAGAAGCTCGGCAAGCTGGCGCCCATCGTCGGCATCGAGCAGGGCGACTCGACCGAGAAGCTCGCGCAGGGCTACGAAGACCTCGCGAAGGCGCTCGGCGCCGACATGGACGACCCCGAGATCGCGCGGATCAAGAGCGACTTCGAGGCGGCTCGAACGGCGTTCCAGGACGCCATCGCGGCCAAGCCCGACCTGTCGGTGCTGGCGGTCTCGCCGTCCGACGACGTGCTGTACGTCGCCAACCCCGAGCTCGCGCCGGAGCTGCAGGACTGGGAGCGCTGGGGACTGGACGTCATCCACCCCGACTCCCCGGACCCCGACTTCCCCTACTGGGAGAACCTCAGCTGGGAGAACGTCGACAAGTACCAGCCCGACCTGCTGCTGATCGACGGCCGCACGTACGACTCCTCTCTCAAGACCGGTGAATCGCAGCCGACGTGGGACACCATCAAGGCGGCGAAGGCCAAGGCCTACGCGAACTGGCCGACCTACTGGGTCCACACGTACTCGGAGTACACCGGCGCGCTGGAGACCCTGACGGCGACGATCGAGAAGGCCGACCAGTCGATCGGCGGCTGACGACATGACCATGACCGCCCGGCCCGCGAGAGCCGTCGAGAGCCGCCCCCGGCACCGCTCGCGGGCGGCTCTCGCGACGGGCTTCGTCCTCCTTGCGGGTGTCCTGGCCGTGGTGTGCTTCTTCAGCATCACGATGGGCGCGCGCGGCGTGGGCCTGTCGACGATCTGGAAGGCGTTCACCGACTACGAGCCCTCGAACGCCGCGGAGACGGTGATCCGGGAGCTGCGCGTCCCCCGCACCCTGATCGGCATCTTCGCCGGCGCCGCCCTCGGCCTGAGCGGGGCGATCCTGCAGGGCGTCACCCGCAACCCGCTCGCCGATCCGGGCATCATGGGCATCAACTCGGGCGCGGCCACCGCGATCGTCTTCGGCATCATGGTGATCGGCGCCCAGTCGATCGGCACCTACGTGTGGTTCGCGTTCGCCGGGGCCGGGCTCGCGACGGTCGCGGTGTACGCACTGGCCTCGTTCGGACGGGAGGGCGCCACCCCCGTCAAGCTGGCCCTGGCCGGCGCGGCCGTCACCGCGATCCTCACCTCGATCACCAACGCGATCGTGATGACGAACGTCGCGGCGCTCAACGAGCTGCGGTTCTGGCAGGTCGGCTCGCTCGCCGGCCGGTACTTCCCGGTGTTCTGGCAGACCCTGCCGTTCCTCGTGATCGGCATCGTGCTCGCGCTGGGCACGGGCCGCGCCCTCAACGGGCTGGCTCTCGGCCAGGACCTCGCCCTCGCCCTCGGCCAGCGGGTCAAGCTGACCCGCGTCGTGATGTTCGTGACCGTCGCGATCCTGTGCGGGGCCGCCACCGCCGCGTGCGGCCCGATCGTGTTCGTGGGCCTCGTCGTGCCCCACCTGGCCCGCATGATCTGCGGCCCGGACTACCGCTGGATCCTGTCGTACTCGCTGCTCCTGACGCCCATCGTGCTCCTGACCGCCGACATCATCGGCCGCGTCGTCATCTCGCCCGGTGAGCTGCAGGTGGGGGTCGTCCTGGGGGTCATCGGCGCCCCGTTCTTCATCCTGCTGGTCCGCTACCGCAACCTCGCGGAGCTCTGATCGACGTGGCCACGACTCTCAATATCCCCCTCGTCCGGTCCGGACGGCAGCACCGCCGGCGCCGCGCCGCGGCCGTCACGGCGGCCCTCGCCGTGGTCGCGCTGTGCCTGGTCGTCGTCACGATGATGGTCGGCAGCTACTACGTGTCGCCGGTCGACGTCATCTCGTCGGTGCTGGGCATCGGCAGCGATCCCACGAACGACTTCATCGTGCGCGACCTGCGCCTCCCGACCGCGTCGGCCGGCCTGGGCGTCGGCATCGCGCTGGGCATGTCGGGCTTCGTGTTCCAGAAGCTGCTCGGCAACCCCCTCGCGTCCCCGGACTTCGTCGGGGTCTCGTCGGGCGCGAGCCTGTTCGCGGTGACGTCGATCGTGATCCTCGACGCCAGCAGCACCAGGATCTCCGGATCGGCCCTCATCGGCGCGGTGCTGACCTCGTTCCTCATCTACCTGCTCGCCTGGCGCGGCGGCATCTCCGGCTACCGCTTCGTCCTGATCGGCATCGCGGTGTCGCAGTTCATGGTCTCGATCATCGGCTACATCGTGTCGCGTGCTCAGATCTACGAGGCCCGCGAGGCGATGGCGTGGCTCGTCGGCACGGTAGGCCAGGCCGGCGCCGGTGAGCTGCGCACGCTGCTCGTCGCGCTGCTGGTGCTCGTCCCGCTCGCGCTCGCGCTCGAGCGGCCGTTGCGCACCCTCGAGCTCGGCGACGACACCGCGAGAGCGCTCGGCTCGCGGGTCGAGGCCAGCCGGCTCGCGCTGCTGGCGGTGTCGATCGTCCTGGTCGGGCTGTCCGTCGCGGTCGCCGGACCGATCATGTTCGTCGCGCTGATCGCCGGCCCGATCGCCCAGCGCCTCGCCGGCTCCGCCGGAGGGGTCCTGGCCGCGGGCCTCGTCGGCGCGATCATCGTCCTCGGAGCGGACCTCGTCGCCCAGCAGGTCCTGCCCACCTCACTGCCGACGGGTGTCGTCACCGGCATCATCGGCGCGCCGTACCTCTTGTGGCTCCTCGCCACCGTCAACCGGGAAGGACGCGGCGGATGACCTCCCACGACCTGCGTGCCCAGAACCTCACGCTCGGCTATGCCGAGACCGACATCGTCACGGCGCTCGACGTCGAGATCCCCGACGGCCGTATCACGGTCATCGTCGGCGCCAACGCGTGCGGCAAGTCGACCCTGCTGCGTGGCCTCGCCCGGCTCCTGCGCCCGCGCGCCGGCGCGGTGATCCTCGACGGCACGTCGGTCCAGGACATGAGGAGCATCGACGTGGCCAAGGTCATGGGCCTGCTGCCGCAGTCGCCCGTGGCACCCGACGGCATCTCGGTCGGCGACCTCGTCGGCCGCGGACGCTACCCGCACCAGGGCTGGTTCCGGCGCTGGAGCGCCGAGGACGACATCGCGGTCGCCGCGGCGCTCGAGGCCACGGGCACGGCCGAGCTGGAGGACCGCAACATTGCCGAGCTGTCCGGCGGCCAGCGCCAGCGGGTGTGGGTCGCGATGGCGCTCGCGCAGGACACCGACCTGCTACTGCTCGATGAGCCGACGACCTTCCTGGACATCAACCACCAGGTCGAGCTGCTGGACCTGCTGACCGATCTCAACCGGGCGTCGGGCAAGACCGTCGTGATCGTCCTGCACGACCTCAACCTCGCGTGCCGCTACGCCGACCACATCATCGCGATGAAGAAGGGATCGATCGTCGCCGAGGGCGCACCCGCCGACGTCATCACGGCCGAGGTCGTGACGGACGTCTTCGGGCTGGCCTGTGAGGTGGTGCCCGATCCGGTGAGCGGCACCCCCATGATCGTCCCGCGGGGTCGCCACCACGCCGCCCCCGCGGTGGTCGAGACGCTCGCCTGACGATCCCGTGATGGGATGGCCGCATGGACGATGTCGTCGAGATCGCGATGTTCCCCCTCGGCTCGGTGCTGTTCCCGGCCATGCCGCTGCCGCTGCGGGTGTTCGAGCCCCGCTACCTGCAGCTGCTGCAGGACGTCCTCCCGGACGGACCGGCGGAGTTCGGCGTCGTGCTGATCGAGCGCGGTCAGGAGGTCGGCGGCGGCGAGAAGCGCTTCGACGTCGGGACGGTGGCGCAGGTCGCGGAGCTGAAGGTCGGGGACGGCTACCTCTCGGTGCTGGGCGAGGGGACCCGCCGGGTGGAGGTCGTCGGGTGGCTGGCGGAGGATCCCTATCCGCGGGCATGGGTGCGTGAGCTCCCGCCCCTGGAGTGGGACGAGAGCCTGCGGGAACGACGCGAGCGGACCGAGGCGCTGGTGCGCCGGACGCTCGCCCGCGTCAGCGAGTTCGAGGATCTCAGCTGGTCGGCGGCGGTCCAGCTGAGCGACGACCCCGTCGACGCTCTCTGGCAGCTCGCGGCGGTCGCCCCACTGGGGCCCCTCGACCAGCTGGGCCTGTTGCGATGCTCATCGGCGCACCAGCTGCTCGATGAGATCTTCGCGGCCACGCAGGACGCCGCCGAGACCCTCGAGGCCCGCAGACTCTAGGTAGGCTCGACGCATGCTGACCCTTCGCGGCAACGGCGGCACGGCCGTGATCTCCGCGCACGGCGCCGAGCCGCACTCGCTGCGCGGTCCCGACGGCCACGAGCACCTGTGGCAGGCCGGCGAGGCATGGCGGCGCCACGCGCCGATCCTGTTCCCGATCGTCGGCCGGGTGCCCGACGACACGATCTCGGTGGACGGCCGGACCTACCCCCTGACCCAGCACGGCTTCGCCCGCGACCTGGAGTGGCAGGTCGTGGCGTCCGGCGAGTCGTCGGCGTCGCTGCGGCTGCGTGACAGCGACGAGACGCGCGAGCAGTTCCCGTTCGCGTTCGAGCTGACCGCGCGCTACGCGATGGACGACCACGGCCTGGTCACGACGTACGAGGTCGCCAATCCCGCGCAAGCGGGAGGGACCCCCACGTCGCAGGCGGCCGGGTTGCCGGTCTCGATCGGGTCGCACCCCGCCTTCGCCTGGCCGCTCGAGCCGGGTGCCGCGAAGACCGATCACGTCGTCGTGTTCGACGAGCCGGAGCCCGCGCCGATCCGCCGCCTCGACCACACGCTCGTGCTGCCCGGCGACCGCCCGAGCCCCGTGGACGGCTCGACCCTGCGGCTCGAACCCGCGCTGTTCACGGCCGATGCGGTCGTCATGGACCAGATCGCGAGCCGCGGCCTGCGCTACCTCGCCCCGTCCGGACGCGGACTGCGCATGACGTGGGACGAGGTCTTCGACGTGTTCGTCGTCTGGTCGCGTCCCACCGGGGCAGACCTGATCTGCCTCGAGCCGTGCGTCGGCGGCGCCGCCCCCGTCGACTTCGCCGGCGACCTGCGCGACAAGCCTGGCGTCCGGCTCGTGCCTCCGGGCGGGAGGCTCGTCGCGTCGTACCGGCTCGACCCGCTGCCCCTGCCGCCGCCTACCGCCGGCTGAGGTGCACCGGCTGTCCGTCCTTCGGGAACGGCAGGGAGGTGTAGCTCATGGGCACCCGGTAGGCGGGGTCGACGGTCCACTCGAACTGGCGCAGCAGGTGCACCAGGATCGTCTTGACCTCGGCGCCCGCGAAGAACATGCCGAGACACTTGTGGACGCCACCGCCGAAGGGCTCCCACGCGTAGCGGTGCACCTTGTCCTCGCGCCGGTCGGCGGCGAACCGCTCCGGATCGAACCGCTCCGGCTCGGGCCACAGCTCGGACATGTGGTGCGACAGGTGCACCATGACCGCGACGAGCCGATCGGCGGGGATGTGGTGTCCCAGCACCTCGGTCTCCTTGACCGTCTTGCGCGCGAGCACCGGCACGGGCGGGACGAGGCGGAGGCTCTCCTTCATGACCAGGTCGATGTCGACGAGCTCGTCGAGCTCGGCCATCGTGGGGTGCTCGGACAGCGCCAGAGCCTCGGCCCGGCAGCGGTCCTGCCACGCCGGGTGCTGGCCGAGCTGCTGCATCACGGTCGAGACGGTGATGGTGGACGTGTCGTGGGCGGCCATGAGCAGGAAGATCATGTGGTTGACGACGTCCTCGTCGCTGAACCGTTCGCCGTCGTCGGTCTGGAGGTGGCACAGCACCGAGAACAGGTCGTCGCCCGGCGTGGCCCGCTTCGCCGCGAGGTGGCGGCCGAGGAACTCCTCCAGCAGGGCGCGCCCGCGCAGGGCTCGTCCCCAGCGGGTGCCCGGGACGTTGGCGCGAACCAGCGCGGTCGCCGACTGCACGCAGGCGATGAAGGCCTGGTTGACGCGCGCCAGCTCGTCGGGGGACGCCAGGTCGGCGCCGCCCATGAAGACCTCGGTCGCGAGGTCGAGGGTCAGCTCCTTGAGCGCGGGATAGGCACGAAAGTCGCCGCCCGGCCGCCACTGCGCCAAGCCGGAGGCGACGGCCGGCTGCAGGGCCGCGGTGTACCCCTCGAGGCGGTCGCGCGTGAAGGCCGACTGCATGATGCGCCGGTGCCGGTGGTGCTCCTCGAAGTCGAGCAGCATCAGCCCCCGGTCGAAGAAGGGGCCCACGAGGTAGCCCCAGCCGTCGCCGCTCGCGAACGCCTTGTCGGCGTTGCGCAGGGCGGTCTCGCAGGCGTCAGGGCCGAGCAGGACGGTCCAGCGCTTGCCGATGAAGTCGATGTCGGACACCGGCCCACAGGCGTCGTACTGGGTGCGCATCATCGCGAGCGGGTCGCGGACGTAGTCGAGTGTGCGGCCCACGTAGGGCAGACCGCGACGGCGGGGCGTGGTGACGGTGACATGGCTCACACAGGCATCTTGATTCAGACAGGAGTATCTGTCAACATTGGGTCATGGCGGTCAAGGCGGGAACGTACCGGGGCAGGACCGCGGAGCAGCGGGTGTCCGACCGTCGCGCCCGGCTCGTCGAGGCGACCCTCGAGCTGTGGGGACGCGAAGGGCGCTCGCGGGTCACGATGACCCGGATCTGCGGCGAGGCGGGCCTGACGGAGCGCTACTTCTACGAGAGCTTCGAGACGATCGAGGTCGCGCTGGCCGCCGTCATGGACGAGATTGCGGCGGAGATCGCCACGCGCTCGGTCGCCGCGCTGGAGTCCGCGGGGGGCGGCCCCACCGAGCGGGTTCGGGCGGCGATCGGGGCGTTCGTCGAAATCCTGACCGACGATCCCCGCAAGGCACGCGTCGCGCTCGTCGAGTCGGCGTCGGTGGAGGCACTGCGGCCGCACCGCGCCGAGCTGATGCGCCGCTTCGCGGAGCTCGCCGCCGATGAGGCCCGCGAGCTGTACGGCGCAGACGCATGGGGTCCGGCCGAGGGCCGGCTGGCCGCGACGATGTTCATCGGCGGCGTCGCCGAGCTCGTGACCGGCTGGGTCGAGGGCTCGGTGCCCGTCACTCCCGCCGAGCTCGTCGCCGCCGCGACCCACCTGTTCACCGTCACCGCCCGCCGCTGACCCCGCCGCCGCCCCTGCCGAAGGGCAACAAGTCTCCCGTCAGCGGTCGGCCTGCTTGAGGCCGCGGCCGAGGCGGGACGAGCGGTAGCCGTAGACGAAGTAGATCGCGAAGCCGATCACGAGCCAGACGAGGAACCGGATCCACGTCTCCACCGACAGGTTGACCATGAGCCACAGGCAGGCGGCGATCGACAGGACGGGCACGAGCGGCACGCCGGGCACACGGAACGGGCGGTGCAGGTCGCCTCGCGTGCGGCGCAGGATGATGACGCCCGCCGACACCACGATGAACGCGAACAGGGTGCCGATGCTGACGAGCTTCGACAGCTCCGACAGGGGCACGAAGCCGGCGAGCACCGCGACGAACAGGCCGGTCAGGATCGTGATGCGGTACGGCGTCCCGAACCGGGGGTGGACCTTCGCGAGACCCACGGGCAGCAGGCCGTCGCGCGACATCGCGAACAGCACGCGCGCCTGGCCGAGCATCAGCACCAGCACGACGGTCGTCAGGCCGGCGACCGCGCCGACGGAGATGATCTTGCTCGCCCACTCCAGGTCGTTGGCCTTGAACGCCTCCGCCAGCGGTGCCGCGGTGCTCATGCGCTCATCGCTGTACTTCAGCATGCCCGTCACGACGAAGGCGACCGCGGCGTAGAGCACCGTGACGATCGCCAGCGAGCCGAGGATGCCGCGCGGCATGTCGCGCTGGGGGTTCTTCGTCTCCTCCGCGGAGGTGGCGACGATGTCGAAGCCGATGAAGGCGAAGAACACGACGGAGGCGGCCGCGATGATCCCGTAGACACCGAAGACGGTCGGCTCGACGCCGAACACCGACTGCAGCAGGGTCGAGTCGAGGCCCGACTCGCCGGCCGCCGGCTTGGAGTCGGGGACGAACGGCGAGTAGTTCGACATCTTGATGAAGAACAGCCCCGCGACGATGACGAACGTGACGACCGCGATCTTCACCACGACCAGCACGCTCGTAAAGCGTCCCGACAGCTTGGTGCCGAGCGCGCCCACGGCGGTCAGCGCCAGGACGATCGCGATCGCGCCGAAGTCGGGCACCGCGTCGTCGCCGGCGAGCCACGTCGGCAGGTCGAACAGTGACTGCAGGTACGCCGACCAGCCGCGTGCCACCACGGCAGCACCGAGCGCGAGCTCCAGCACGAGGTCCCAGCCGATGATCCACGCGACCGCCTCACCCAGCGTCGCGTAGGAGAACGTGTACGCCGATCCGGCCACCGGGACCGTGGATGCGAACTCGGCGTAGCAGAGCGCGGCCAAGGCGCAGAC
>JAOPXY010000095.1 GCA_025964895.1 Aeromicrobium sp. | reverse complement strand
TGCACACGCATGTCTCGCTGTTCGAGGGCGACGAGAACGCCTTCTACGAGGCCGGCGCGGAGTACCAGCTGTCGCAGACGGGACGCGCCTTCATCGCAGGCGTCCTGCGGCACACGCCGGAGATCACTGCGGTCACGAACCAGTGGGTCAACTCCTACAAGCGCCTGGCCGGCGGGGGAGAGGCGCCCAACTACGTCTGCTGGGGCCACAACAATCGCTCCGCGCTCATCCGCGTGCCGATGTACAAGCCGCACAAGGGCAACTCCGCGCGCGTCGAGAACCGGGCGATCGACGCGGCCTGCAACCCGTACCTGGCGTTCGCGCTGGTGCTCGCTGCCGGCCTCAAGGGCATCGAGGAGAAGTACGAGCTGCCGCCGGAGGCCGAGGACGACGTCTGGTCGCTCACGGAGAACGAGCGCAAGGCCATGGGCATCGCGCCGCTGCCGCGCAACCTCGACGAGGCGATCCGCACGATGGAGAGCAGCGAGCTCGTCGCCGAGACGCTGGGCGAGCACGTCTTCGACTTCTTCCTGCGCAACAAGCGCGCCGAGTGGCAGGACTACCGCTCGCAGGTCACGCAGTTCGAGATCGACCGCCTCATGCCGATGGTCTGAGCCTGCTCAGGCGCGGGGGCGGTGGTTCGTCCACCGTTTGAGCGCTGTCAGGGCTCGAAAGGGTGGAGAATCCACCGACGCGACGGGGACGACGTCTCGAGAACCCGCGGAGGCAGGTTGCCGGGTAGCCTGTGGCGGTGGCTACCGACGCACGTGAACTGGCCGTCGCGCTGGCCCGGAAGGGCTTCCGGGACGGCGAGGCGGCACTGGCGACGCTGACGGCGCTGGGCGACGTCCCGCCCGAGCTCGTCGACCAGATCGCCTCGGTCGCCAGCCCCGACACGGCGCTGTCGTCGCTGGAGCGCATCGCCGACCGCATGGGCGCCGCCGAGCTGCTGGAGCTCGTGCAGTCCGACGCCGAGCTGCGCCAGCGCCTGCTGGTCGTCCTGGGCACGAGCGAGGCACTCGGAGGGTTCCTGGCCCGGCATCCCGAGCACGTGCGCGACCTGGCCGCCGGCGAGCTCTCCACGACACCGATCCCGCTCGACGTCCGGCGGCGCCAGATGGCCGAGGCGACGACCGCCGACGAGCTGCGCGTCGCGTACTACCGCAAGCTGCTGCACATCGCGGCCCGCGACCTGACCGCGCTGACGACGTTCAGGGAGTCATCGGCCGAGCTGTCGGACCTTGCGATCGCAACCCTCGGGGCGGCGCTCGAGATCGCCCGCGCCAACGATCCGGGCTCCGAACGCTGCCGGCTGACGATCATGGCGATGGGCAAGACCGGCGGCCGTGAGCTCAACTACCTCAGCGACGTCGACGTGATCTTCGTGCACGACGTGGCCGAGGGATGCGACGGGCACGAGGCGGCGACGGCCGCAACCCGCCTCGCGTCCGCTGTCATGAAGCTGTGCCGCGAGCACACCGCCGAGGGGACGATCTGGGAGGTCGACGCCGAGCTGCGACCCGAGGGCAAGCACGGCGCGCTCGTCCGCTCCCTCGCGAGCCACGTCGCGTACTACGACAAGTGGGCCAGCACGTGGGAGTTCCAGGCGCTGCTCAAGGCCCGTTTCGCCGCGGGCGACGAGGAGCTGGGGCAGGCCTACCTCGACGCGCTGTCGCCCAGGATCTGGTTCGCGAGCACCCGGGAGAACTTCGTCGCCGACGTGCGGGCGATGCGCCGACGGGTCATCGAGAACATTCCCGTCGCCCATCGGGACCGTCAGCTAAAGCTGGGGGCGGGCGGCCTGCGCGACGTCGAGTTCGCGGTTCAGCTGCTGCAGCTCGTCCACGGCCGCGCCGACGAGTCGCTGCGCAGCCCCACGACGCTCGACGCGCTGCAGGCGCTGATCGACGGCGGGTACGTCGGCCGCCGCGACGGCGCCGCGATGGAGGAGGCCTACGAGTTCCTCCGCACCCTGGAGCACCGGATCCAGCTGTTCCGGCTCAGGCGCAGCCACATCGTGCCGGACGACGTCGAGGACCTGCGACGCATCGGCCGCAGCATGGGGTTCCGGCAGAATCCGGCCGAGAACCTCACGAAGGAGTGGCAGGCGCACCGGCGCATCGTCCGTCGTCTGCACGAGAAGCTGTTCTACCAGCCGCTGCTCGAGGCCGTCGCGTCGCTGCCCACCGACAGCCTTCGCCTCACGACGCTGGCCGCCGAGCAGCGACTCACGGCGCTGGGCTTCAGCGATCCGAAGGGCGCGCTGACCCACATCCAGGCGCTGACGTCGGGGCTGTCGCGCCGCGCGTCGATCCAGCGCTCGCTGCTGCCGGCCATGATGGCGTGGTTCGCCGAGTCGCCCGATCCCGACGGCGGCCTGCTGGCGTTCCGCAAGATCTCCGAGGGCCTTGGCGAGACGCACTGGTACCTGCGCAAGCTGCGCGACGAGGGTGAGGGCGCCGAGCAGCTGGCGCGCGTCCTGTCGTCCAGCCGCTACGTGACGGACCTGATCCTGCGGGCTCCGGACTCGGTCGCCCTGCTCGGCGACGACGCCGAGCTCCGGCCCCTGGAGCGCGAGCGCCTGCGCACCGAGGTCGGTCTCGCCGCCGGACGGCACGACAACCCGGCCGACGCGATCCGGGCCGTCCGGCGTGTGCGGCGCCGCGAGCTGTCGCGGGTCGGCATCGCGGACGTCCTGGGCCGCCTCGACATCATCGAGGTGGGGGAGGCGCTGACGGACATCTCGACCGCGACGATCGCGGGGGCCCTCACGGCGTCGACCGCGGCGGTCGAGGCCGAGCGCGGCGCCATGCCGACCCGTCTGTCGATCATCCTGATGGGACGTCTCGGCGGCGGCGAGGTCGGCTACGGCTCGGACGCCGACGTCCTGTTCGTCCACGACCCCGTCGAGGGCGCCGACGCGAAGGAGGCGGCCGACGCCGCGATGGCGGTCGCCCAGGGACTGCGCAAAATGCTCGCCGCGCCGAGCGACGATCCTCCGCTCGAGGTCGACGCCCAGCTGCGTCCGGAGGGGAAGAACGGGCCGCTCGTGCGGACGTTCGCCGCCTACGAGGCGTACTACCGCAAGTGGTCGGCGGTGTGGGAGGCGCAGGCCCTGCTGCGGGCCAACGCCACGGTCGGCGACGCTGGCCTGAACAAGCGCTTCACGGCGCTGATCGATCCGCTGCGTTGGCCCGAGGGCGGCGCGACCGCGACCGAGATCCGCGAGATCCGGCGCATCAAGGCGAGGGTCGACTCCGAACGCCTCCCGCGCGGCGCCAACGCCAAGACCCATCTGAAGCTGGGTCGGGGCGGGCTGGCCGACGTCGAGTGGACCGTACAGCTGCTGCAGATGCAGCACGCCCATGCGGTGCCCGAGATGCGCACGACCCGCACCCTCGACGCGCTGCACGGAGCGGTCAAGGCCGACCTGGTCTCGCCCGACGACGCGCAGACGCTGGAGGCCGCCTGGCGCCTGGTCAGCCGCATCCGCAACGCCGTCGTGCTGATGCGCGGCAAGCCGGCCGAGTCGATGGTCGAGCAGGCCGGCGAGCGCGCCGGCGTCGCGCACCTCCTCGGCTACGGCATCGACCACGGTGAGCAGATGGTCGACGACTACCTCCGGACGACGCGGCATGCCCGCGCCGTGGTGGAGCGCATCTTCTACGAATGACTGGAGAACATGACATGACCCCGCGCACGCGAAGCCTGCCCGCCGTCATCGCGTCGGTGCTGCTGGCGGCGTCCTGGCTGCTGGCCGCACCGGCGCAGGCCGCCGACGTGATCACCCCCGGAACGCCGACGATCTCCGGCGCCGCGCAGTTCGAGCAGACCCTGACGGCGGCTCCGGGCACGTGGTCGCCGCCGGACGTGACGTTCTCGTACCAGTGGTTCCGCGGCGGCGTGCCCGTCGGCGGCGACGCGACGTACCGGCTCTCGAGCCTCGACGACGTCGGTGCCTCGTTCACGGTGCGCGTGACGGGATCGCGCGCCGGCTCCGATCCCGTCACGGCCACCAGTGCGCCTACCGCTCCGGTCGCCCCGGCGACGTTCACCGCCACGTCGCGGCCCCGCATCTCCGGCAGCGGGGTGTACGGCAGGAAGCTGACCGGTCGGGTCGGTTCGTGGTCGCGCAAGGTCGACGACGTCGACTACCGCTGGCTGCGCGACGGCAGGCCGATCACCGGCGCGACCGGGCGGCACTACCGGGTGCGCTCGGCCGATGCGGGCAGCAAGATCCGCTTCGAGGTCCGGGCGAGGCGGGCGGGGTTCACCTCCGTCGTCGCGACGTCGAAGGCGGTCACGGGCCGGCACGTCCATGGCGTCCGCAAGGCCGTCACGTACACCGTGACGACCCGCGGCTCCGTCGGCGCGAGCCTGGCGACCTTCAAGAGGCAGGCCCAGGAGACGTACGACGACCCCCGTGGCTGGCGGGCGAACGGCATCAGGTTCAAGCGGGTGTCGTCGAACGGTGACTTCACCCTGGTCCTGAGCCAGGCCTCGAAGGTGCCGAGCTTCTCGTCGGCGTGCAGCACGACGTACAGCTGCCGCGTCGGGCGCTTCGTCGTCATCAACGAGACTCGCTGGAAGAACGCCACCCCGACGTGGAACGGCAAGAACGGCTCGCTGCGCGACTACCGCCACATGGTCGTCAACCACGAGACCGGCCACTGGCTCGAGCGCGGTCACGTGGGCTGCGGCGGAAAGGGCCAGCTGGCCCCCGTCATGCAGCAGCAGTCGAAGGGCCTCGGCGGGTGCAAGATCAACCCCTGGCCCAAGAAGGGCGAGCTCTACTCGCCACGCTTCGGCTTCTGAGCGTGCGAGCCTGGGCGCGGGTGGGGCGGTGACCTAGGCACCTATCGGCCACGCCGATAGGTGCCTGTGCCACCGCCCGCCACGTCGATACGTGCCTGAGGCACCGCTCCGGGGGCTGGTGGGCGGCGGACGGGTCAGCCGGTGGCGCGCTGCTGGAGGATGCTGTCGCGCTCGTTGATGTTGAGCCCGCCCCAGACGCCGTACGGCTCGCGGACGGTCAGGGCGTGGTTCAGGCACTCCTGGACGACGGGGCACACGGCGCACATCGCCTTGGCCGCCGCCTCACGCGCACGCCGCCTCGGGCCGCGCTCGGCGTCGGGGGAGAAGAACGTCTCGGGGTCCGCGTCGCGGCAGGCGCCCTCGTACTGCCACTCGTACGTCTCCTGGATGGGCATGGGCAGGCGGGAGATGGCAGCCATGGTCAGGCCTCCTCGGGACGGGACATGCGCAGCTGGAACACGTCGAGGTAGCCGACGCTGAAGCCGGCCTCGCAATAGGCGAGGTAGAACTCCCACATGCGGCGGAAGGTCGTGTCGAAGCCCTGGGCGCTGATGGTGTCCCAGTTGGCGTCGAACGCGGTGCGCCACTCGCGCAGCGTCCGGGCGTAGTCCTGGCCCAGCGACCGGCGGTCGGTGACGGCGAGCGAGGTGTGGGTCGCGAGCGTCGAGTCGATGGCCTGCAGGGAGGGGATGAGACCGCCCGGGAAGATGTACTTCTGAATCCAGCCGTACGAGTCACGGGTCGCGAGGTAGCGGTGGTGATCCATCGTGATCGCCTGGATCGACACTCGGCCGCCCGGGGCGAGGAGCTTGTCGATCGTCGCGAAGTACGTCGGCCAGTACTCCTCGCCGACCGCCTCGATCATCTCGACGCTGACGATCGCGTCGAACTCGCCCGTCACCTCGCGGTAGTCGACGAGCTGCAGGTCGACGTCGACCCCGGCCTCGGCGAACCGCTCACGGGCCAGGGCGGCCTGCTCGGCCGAGATCGTGATCGTCGTGACCTTGGCGCCGCGCTGGGCGGCCCGGATTGCGAGCGCGCCCCATCCGCTGCCGATCTCCAGCACGCGGGTGCCCTCGGTGACGCCGGCCTGGTCGAGGATCCCGTCGATCTTGCGCAGCTGAGCGGCCTCGAGGCTCTGCTCGGAGCTCTCGAACCACGCCGCGGAGTAGCTCATCGACGGGTCGAGGAACTGCGCGAACAGGTCGTTGGACAGGTCGTAGTGCGCCTCGATGTTCTTCCTCGACCCCGTGACCGAGTTGCGCTGGTGGTGCGGCAGCTTCTGGTCGACGAAGCCGCGGAACCTCTGCAGCGGCACCGGGACGATCGTCGCCATGCGCCGTGCGAACGGGATCAGCAGCTCGGCGAGATCGGTGCCGTCGGCGACCGTCCAGTCGCCGGCCATGTACGCCTCGCCGAAGCCGATCTTGGTGTCGGCGCCGAGCCGCGCGAAGAATGCGCGCGGGCGGACGACGCGCATCGTGGGGGAGTCGGGGCCGCCGGCACCCCACGTCGTGCCGTTGGCGAACGACAGGCGGACCGGCACGGAGTTGACGGTCGGCCGCAGGATGGCCTTCGCGATGCGCGCCTTCAAAGGGGTGCGCGGCGTGTGAGTGATTCCGGCCCATCGGGGGGTGGCGAGCTGCGTCATCGGGTGCCTTCCTGCGGTTCGTGCGCCGGACGGGGAACGACCGGCAGCCTGCGGATCCAGAGCCATACACCATGTATTCGGATCAGCAAGCTGGTTCGACGGGTCATCAAAGGCATTTTGATGAGAAGTTTTGCCAGCCGTCCGGTCGTGGCCTCGCGGGGGGTGCCGCGGAAGGTCGCGCTGAACACCGCGTCGCCGCCCTGGCGGAGCACGACGCTGGACGAGACCTTGTCGGGCGTCAGCACGAACTGCAGGTCGTACATCCCGTCGACCGTGAAGAACGGCGAGACGTAGAACTCCTTGTCGACGCTGGCGCGGCCGGCGTCGTCGGTGCGCAGGAGGTAGGCATGGCGCTCGCCGTACGTGTTGTGCACCTCGGCCACGATGCAGGTCAGGGATGCGTCCGGCGCGATGGCCCAGAAGACGCTGAGCGGGTCGAAGGTGTGCCCCAGCACCCGGGCGTTGGCGAGCATCAGGAGACGGTGCCCGGAGACGTCGACACCCTGCGCGGCGCAGAACCGTTCGAGGTTGGCGCGGATCGTGTCGGCGGGGTCGCCGATGTGGTCGGCGGCGTGAAACGTCGAGAACGGGCGCAGCACCCGGGGCATGCGCGGCAGGGCGTCGACGTCGACGAGCCATTGGTAGACGCGGTTGGAGAACCGGTGCCGCAGGGGCGAGCGGCGGGTGTGGCTCACCGTGCCCTCGACGAGGGCCGGCAGGGCCGGCAGGGTCGGAAGCGTGGCCGTCACCATGCGGTGCCCAGCGCGGCGGCCGCGTCGGCGCCGGAGCGGCAGCCGTCCTCGTGAAAGCCCCACCCGTGGTACGCCCCGGCGAAGACCGTGCGATCGGTGAACAACCGCTTCAGCTCGCCCTGCGCCGCGACGGACGCCGGGGTGTAGATGGGATGCGTGTAGGCCATCGTCGCCACGACCGTGGCCGGGTCGATGCGATCCGATGCGTTGAGCGTCACGAGGAAGGGCGCCGCGCTCTCGATGCCCTGCAGGCGGTTCATCCAGTAGGTGACCGCCGAGTGCGCGCTGCGCTCGTTGCACCCGTCCATGCGGTAGTTCCACGACGAGCGTGCCGCGGGCGCGGTCGGCAGCTGGCGGGGATCACGGTGCAGCAGCACCTCGTTGTCGGAGTAGTCGAAGGCGCCCAGCACCTCGCGCTCGTCGTCGCTCGGATCGCTCAGCAGGGCCAGGGCGTCGTCGGCGTGGGTCGCGATGACCACGGCGTCGGCGTGGTGCAGCATGCCCGCGGCGTCGGTCAGCTCGACCCCGTCCGCGGTGCGTGCGACCGACACGATGGGGGTGGACGCGCGGACGCTGCTGCCGTCGGTGCCGGCGATCGCCGAGCGCACCTTGTCGATGTAGGTGCCGGAGCCACCGACGACCGTGAACCACTGCGGCGATCCCTTGATCGACAAGAAGCCGTGGTGCTTGAGGAACTCGAACAGGTAGCGCGCGGGGTACTCCAGCGCGGTCTCGTGACCCGACGACCACACGCACGACACGACCGGGATCGCGTAGTGCGACACGAAGTGGTCCGAGAAGCCGTGGCTCGTCAGGAAGTCGCCGTACGTCTGCGGGTCCGTGGCCGACTGGGGGGAGTCCAGCAGCTCGTGCGCGAGCCGTCCGAATCGCTTGACCGCCAGCAACATCGCGATGTACCGCACGTCGAGCAGGCGGCGACGCTGCGCGAAGACGCCCTTGCCGCCGCGCCCCCCCGCGTACTCCAGGCCGCAGCCGTCGCAGTGGATGCTCATGCTCATCTCGGTGGGGTGCACCTCGACGTCGAGCTCTCCGAACAGGCGCCGCAGCATCGGGTAGGTGCGGTCGTTGTGCACGATGAAGCCGCTGTCGACGCGGTGCGAGGCGTCCAGGTCGTCGACGGTGTGGGTGTGCGCGTGACCGCCGATGCGGTCGTCGGCCTCGAAGACCGTGACGTCCCACTCCTTGCGGAGCACGTAGGCGGCGGTGAGTCCCGAGACGCCCGAGCCGATGACGGCGACCCGGCGGCGGGGTGACGATGTGTCCATGTGGAGGATTCGTAGCTACCCGGCCGCCGGATGGGTTTCCTCGGCATCCTGTCCCGCTCGTTTGCTGGCCTCGGCGATCTCGAAGATCTCGGTGCCGAACGCGCCGACCTCGGTCGTGATCTTGCGTGCCGTCTCGAACAGGATCGCCACGACGTGGCCTGCGCTGCCGATCGCGGCCTCGGCCGACTGCTGGACGACGTCCTTGACGATCTCACGCCGGCTCAGCGCCATCAGGCTCTCCTCATCCCGGTCGACGAGGCTCCCCGCCGCCCTAGGAGGTCAATTGTGTCTCACCGGCCAGCTCGAGGCGACGGGCGGCCTCCTCGCGCTTGGCCCGGCGCAGGGCCTTCGACTCGGGGCTGTTGCCGACCTTCAGCGGATCGCTCGGCTTGGCGCCATAGACGGCAAGCTGTCGCGCGACGCTGCGCAGCTGCTTGGACAGGCGGCCGGTGTTGTACTTCAGGCCGTACTTCTCGACGAGGCGCTTGACGTCCTCGGCCACCTCGGGATAACGGCGCGCCGGGATGTCGGGGAAGAGGTGGTGCTCGATCTGGTAGCTCAGGTTGCCGGTCAGCACGTGGAACGGCGCGCTGCCGCTGATGTTCGCCGAGCCGAGCAGCTGGCGCAGGTACCACTGACCGCGTGACTCGTTCTGCGCGTCCTCCTCGGCGAACGTCTCGACCTCGGCCGGGAAGTGGCCGCAGAAGATGATGAGGAACGTCCAGATGTTGCGGATGACGTTGGCCCCGACGTTGGCCCCGAGGATCGCCAGCGGCGCCCACCAGCCGACGAACGGGACGAGCGCGAGACCGAGGGCGGGCCACGCGACGTAGTCCTTCACGATCTGCTTGCGGATCTTCTTCATGGCGCGCTTCTTGCGGGCCTGGAAGTCGTCCTTGGAGATCTTGCCCTGCAGGTACTGGTCGAGCTCGACGCCGTGGTACATGACGCCCCACTCGAACACGAACATCAGGACGGTCGCGAGCGGCAGGTTGAACCGGTGCGTCCCGTACCAGGGCTGATCGGGGTCGATGCGCAGCAGGTTGTAGCCGATGTCGCGGTCCATGCCGTGGATGTTGGTGTACGTGTGGTGGATGTAGTTGTGGCCGTGCTTCCAGTCCTGCGCCGGGGCGACGTTGTCCCACTCGTAGCGCGCGCCGTTGACCATGGGGTCGTTCATCCAGTCGTACTGGCCGTGCATGACGTTGTGGCCGATCTCCATGTTGTCGAGGATCTTGGCCACGCCGAGGCTCGCGATGCCGGCCACGAACGCGGGCGGGAAGAACGGCATGAAGATGCCGATGCGGCCGGCGACCTCGGCGGCGCGCTGCGTCTTGATGACGCGGCGGATGTAGTCGGCGTCCTTCTGCCCGAGGTCGTCGAGCACGCGCTGGCGCACCGCGTCGAGCTCGCGCCCGAACTCGTCGAGCTGCTCGCGGGTCATGTACTCCAGGCCGATCGTGGCCGGCTCCTCGGAGAAGGGGTTGATCAGCGTCAGGGGCGCCGCGTTGTGCTTGCTCGCGCTGCGGGGCTTGATGGGAGCGTTCTTGGGCTTCTTCTTCAACGTGAACGGCATGCGGGTTCTCCTGGACTCAGAGGGCGACGGCGACATCGCCGATGGGGACCTGGACACAGATCTTGATGGTTTCGTCGGTGTTGGCGTTGACCTCGCCACTGACGACGTGGCGGACGGCACCGCTGTTCTTCTTGATGGCGCAGGTGTTGCAGACACCCATGCGGCAGCCGAAGTCGGGCTTCAGCCCGGCGAGCTCGGCCTGCTCGAGGATCGTGGCGCCGGTGTTGGGTGCCGCGATCGCGGTGTCCTCGAACGACAGGGTGCCGGTCGCGTCCGCCGCGTCGAGATCGACCGTCGGCACCTTGAAGTACTCCAGGCGCAGCTGGTCGCCGGCGCCGAGCTCGTCGTACGTGTCGCGGACCGTCGCGATGAGACCGGCGGGGCCGCAGACGTAGGTCAGCGTGTCGGACGCGTCGACGCCGAGGTGCTTGAGGTGGTCGACCTGGAAGCGTCCGGCCAGCTCGGCGCCGGGCGCGGGCTGTCGCGTGTACACGCGGACGACCCGGAAGTCGGTGGTCGCGGCGATCTCGTCGAGCTCGCCGGTGAACATCTCATCGTCGCGGCTGCGCGCGTAGTGCAGGAACGTGACCTGACCGCGGTGGCCGGTGTCGCGCAGGGTGCGCAGCATCGACATGACGGGCGTGACGCCGGAGCCGCCGCTGACGAGGAGCAGGTTGGCGGGCACCTCGCGCGGCAGGACGAACTCGCCCTCGGCCTGCGACAGGTACACGATGGTGCCGGGCTGCAGCTCCTGGTGCAGGAACTGCGACACGTAGCCGTCGGGGTGGGCCTTGACCGAGACGCTGAACGTGCGTCCCCTGCCCTTCCTGCGGCCCGCGGCGCGGGAGCTCGACACGGAGAAGACGCGGATGCGGCGCTTGCCCTCGACCTCGACGCCGAACTGGACATGCTGGCCGGGGACGAATCCCTTCCAGGCGCCGTTCGGGCGCATCACGACGGTGCTGGCCTCGCCGGTCTCGCGGTGGACAGCGACGACGCGGGCGCGGACGTTGGCCGCCGCCAGCATCGGGTGGATGTGCTCGAGGTAGTCGTCGATCGTGTTCGGAGAGGTCAGTGTGGTGACGGGCCGTGAGGTGAGGGCCTTGCGGATGACGCCCATGACAGCCTCCTCGGAACTTGAGTGAACGTGCGTACACTCAAAGTCTGCCCGATGTGAGTGCCGACCGCAACAGGCGCGCCGGGTGACCTGGCGCACGAGGCACACAGGTGTACACCGAAAGGCTTGCGGGGACAGGGCGATACGCTGACGCCATGACGGAGTCGGCGCAGACGGCCTCGCGCCAGGAGCAGAAGGGGCGCACCCGCCAGGCGATCCTGGCCGCGGCGCTCGAGCTCGCGCAGACGCAGGGGTTCGCGCAGATCAGCCTGCGACAGGTCGCGCGGCACGCCGGCATCGTCCCGACCGCGTTCTACCGTCACTTCGACTCGATGGACGAGTTGGGCCTCGCCCTCGTCGAGCAGTCGTTCTCGACGCTGCGCCGGATGATCCGCGAGGCGCAGCGCGATCCGAAGGTGTTCGACAACATCATCGATGCGGCCGCCGACGTGCTCGTCGAGGCGGTCAAGCAGAGCAAGGCGCACTTCGCCTTCGTCGCGCGAGAGCGCGTCGGGGGATCGGAGGCCGTGCGCCGCGCGATCCAGCACGAGCTCGACCTGTTCGTCAGCGAGCTGGCGGTCGTGCTGGCCCGGCTGCCCAACATCGAGACGTGGTCGTCCGACGACGTCCAGATGGTGTCGCGGCTGTTCGTCCGCAACATGGTGTCGAATGCCGAGGAGGTCGTGGAGATGCCCGACCACCGCCCCGACCTGGAGGAGCGCATCAAGGACGGCGCGCGCCGTCAGATGCGCCTCATCGTCATAGGCTTCCGAGACTGGAAGAGCTGACCCAACCCAGATCTGGGTTGGGGTGGGGCTACTTGGCGGAGGCGGCGGCGACCTGCTTGGCGCCGAAGGAGTCCTGGGCGGCCGTGGCGAGGCGGTCGAGGGCCTGAGCGAAGACGTCGTCGCCGAGAGAGTCCTCCAGCTGCTGGAGGAGCTCCGGGTCGGCACTGAACTCGGCGGACCACGTGACGTAGGAGCAGGCGTGCGCCGCGTGCTCGACGAGGATCGTCGCGCGGTGGTCCTTGATCGGGAACGGGGGGTCGGGCATGTGGTACGAGAGCGTCATGGCCTCGTCGTCCCTCGCCACGACCGTCACGACGAGATCGGCGGAGGCCTCGGGCCCGTTGGTGTAGATCCGGAGCTGGGGGTGCCACTCGGAGAAGTCGCCAGCCAGGGCCCACACGACATCGGCGGGGGCGGCTACGAACGTACGGCGGGAGATGCTCGGCATGGATGTCCTTTGGTGCGGCGACACGGTATCTGGACATTGAACCGCGAACCCGGTGCTTATGCCTCTTTGCGGGCGTGAGGCATTCCTCACTGCGTGATGGGGTTCACACGCCGCCGAGGTCGTGCCACACGCGGGCGGCGACGCCGTCGACCCAGCGACAGGCCTGACCGACGTCATGGCCGCGGCGGGACGCTCCGCCCCCAAAGGTGTCCTGGACGACAGCGCCGCCCGCCCCCACTCTCGCTCGAGCCGACCCCGTGGGACGAGGTTGTGCCGCCGGACCGCGGCCGGGTGAGCTCAGACGCCCATGACCGAGAACAGGTCCAGCCGGACGTCCCAGCCGAGGGTCGCGTAGAGCTGCCGTCCCTGGGCGCTGGCGGCCAGCACCCCCGTCGTCGCACCGCGGCCCATCGCCTGCTCGGTGAGCGTCGCCATGACGTGCCGGCCGAGCCCGCGGCGCCGGAACTGCGGGGTGGTCTCCACCGCGTCGAACGTCGCGACCGATCCGAGCACGCCGACGGTCCCGATGGCGGCGACCCGGTCGCCGGACTCCACGGTGTAGGTCAGGCGGTGGGCCTCGACGTCCCACCGGAAGGTGAGCCCGTCGTCGAGGCCGTCCACGGGGAGCGCGGTGAACGCCGTCGACATGAGCACCTCGTCGTCGCGGTCGACCCGCACGCCCGCCGGCCGACGGGCCGTGAGATACGGACCGACGTCGTGGGCGACGACGGTCAGCATCGCCCGCGGGTCGCCGGCGACGTGCCGCGCCAGCGCCCTGAACTCGGCCACACCGGGGTCGACGCACACCAGCTCGGTCTCGCGGGTGACGGACCCGACGTGGACGAGCGGCCAGCCGTCGACCCGACCGGCGGTGATCCCGCGCACGTGGAGCCACGTCGCAACCCACTGCTCGACCAGCGTGCCGTCGTCGACCTGCATGGCACCGGTCCTCGCCTCGGGGAAAGTAAGGTGTCCCCGCGCCGTTGGTGCGGCCGGGGACGTCGAGCCCGAAACCGCTAGATAGGGCGGCCCGGAACTGATCCGATCCTACGCGATGCACGTCGTCCCCGTCGTCCCGGCACCTCCCAGGCGGCATCCGTGGGGCGCCGGAACCGGGCTACCCTCGGGGCATGACTGTTGCTGACACGATCGACGCCCACGGCGGAATCCTCGTCGCCCACGACGGCTCGGCCGCCTCCGGATCGGCGCTGCGCACCGCGGCGTCCTGGGCGGAGTCCTTCGGCACCCACGTGACGGTCGTCCGTGCCTGGAGCCTCATGACGGCGCCCCGGCCCGCGTCCTGGAAGGCTGGCTACACGCCGCCGCTGCAGGACTTCGAGGCCTCGACGCTGGAGGCGCTGGAGCGCGACGTCGCGCCGGTGCGCGAGGAGCACCCTGACGTCACGATCACCGCGCTGGCAGTGCACGGCAACCCGGCCGAGAAGCTGATCGAGGCGTCGGGCGACGTCGATCTCATCGTGGTGGGCAGCCGCGGCCGCGGCGGGTTCGCCGGCCTGCTGCTGGGGTCGACGAGCGAGAAGATCGTGCGGTACGCCAAGTGCCGCGTCCTGGTCGATCGCGGCACCAGCGCCGACGACGTCGAGGCGACCGTGGAGCAGATGGAGCAGGCGCTGCTGAGCGAGCTGAAGGTCGAGGGCTCATCGGAGGAGTAGCCGCGGCGTCCCGACCTCGCGTCAGTGGTCGAGCACCTGCCGGCCGGCGATGCCGGCGATCGTCACCCGCATCACGAGCGTCCGTTCGCCGCCGGCCCACGGACGGAGCCTGGCGTGCGCGAGCACACGGTCGAGCGTCGCCTCGTCCTGCACGGCCTCGACCCGTCCCCGCACCGTGACGTTCCACCCCTGCCGGTACATCGACTCGTGGTGGTCGACTCCGAACGCGACGTCGTCGTGGCCGCCGGCGAGCCCGGCCAGGAAGCCGTCCGCGAGCGTGCGGAAGAAGATGGCGTCGTCGAGGTACGTGAAGTTGACCGGGACGAGCTGCTGGCCTTCGGCGTCGACGAAGGCGATCCGGCCGACGGTCGTGGTGGTCAGGAGCTCGCGGCAGTGGTCCTCGGTCAGCTCGACGATCCTGCCGTCGCGGTCGTACGACTCGGTCGTCATGGCGTTCTCCTGTCGTGGGGGGACCGGATGGGACCGGCCCCGGGACCATCCTGCCCCGGAATAGGAAATCCCGGGGGCCCGTTGCACCCCCCGATGACGACTCATGGATTGATCGGTGCAGGAAACATCGGCAGCGCGCTGGCCCGGGCGGCGGTGGCCCGCGGCTGGGACGTCGTGGTGAGCAACTCGCGGGCCGGAGGCGCTCGCCGACCTCGTGGACGAGCTGGGACCGACGGCGCGCGCCGCGACGTCCGCTGAGGCGGCCGAGGCAGCTGACCTGGCTGTCGTGACGATCCCGCTCGGAGCGATCCCCGACGTGCCCACCTCGCCGCTCGCGGGCAAGACGGTCGTCGACACCAACAACTATTGCGCCGAGGGGTGGCGGACGCAGCGCGACACCCCGGTCTGCGGTCCTCGCCTGGACGCCGCGACGCTGCGGGAGAAGGCAGCAGAGGCGAAGGGCTACCGCGAGGCCTGAGCCGACGACGGCGGGACCGACAGCAGCCGGTCCCGCACGCGGGGCCAGCTGGCCCCGAAGCCGGGGTGGAGCGGCAGCTCGTCGGCCTCGTCGAACGTGACCCACGCGTAGCCCCCGTCGCCCGTCTCCCAGCCGTGCGTGCCCGGGTCGAACCGCCGGGCGGCGCGCGCGACGACGGTCGTGTACGACCACCCGCCGTGGTCGTCGACGATCTCGTCACACACCACCAGATCGTCCGGTATGCCGCTGAGCTCCTCGCGGGCTTCCCGGAACGCGCCGCGCTCCGTCGACTCGTCGTGGTCGAGCGCGCCGCCCGGGATGCCCCACGTCAGGCCGTGCTGCACGGCCGCCGACCGGTGCTGCATCAGGATGCGGGTGACGCCCGTGGCGTCCACGTGCGCGATCAACAGGCCTGCCGCACCCACGAGTCCCCAGTGCCGGTGCCCGAGATCGCAGTGTGTCCATCCGTCGGCGCCGTTGCTCATACGTCCACCCTAGGCAGGCAGGGTGAGGCAGGCAGGGTGAGGCGGCGGCGAGGTACGTCGTCGGGCACAGTGGGTGCGTGCCCCTCGCGACCGACGTGTCCTGGTTCCTCACCGACGACGAACGGGGCAACCCCCGCACGACCCTCGACGACGGCCATCCCGGCCACGACGCGTGGTCGACCGGCAACCGTGTGCGGCCACTGATCCACGGCTCGACCTACTTCGCGGAGCTCCACGAGCGCATCGAGGCGACCCGCGAGGGGGACCTTATCTACTTCACCGACTGGCAGGGCGATGCGGACGAGCGGCTGACCGGCGAGCCCGGCAGCGAGGTCTCAGAAGTGCTGGGCCGGGCCGACGAGCGCGGCGTCGACGTCCGAGGCCTGGTGTGGCGGTCGCACACGGAAGCGATCGGGTTCTCGTCCCGCGAGAACCGGCGCCTGGGTCAGCAGCTGCAGTCCCGCGGTGCGGAGGCGCTGCTCGACATGCGGGTCCGCCTCGGCGGCTCGCACCACCAGAAACTGGTCGTCATCCGGCACCGCGACGACGCCTCTCGCGACATCGCGTACGTCGGCGGCATCGACCTGTGCCACTCGCGGCGCGACGACGCCGACCACGGGGGAGACCCGCAGGCGCTGTCGCTGGCGGACGAGTACGGCCCCACCCCGCCCTGGCACGACATCCAGGCCGCCATCACGGGCCCGGCGGTGCACGACGTCGAGACGGTCTTCCGCGAGCGCTGGCTGGACCCCACCCCGCTCAGCCGCAACCCGCTCAACGTCCTTGCCGACGTCGTGCAGCGACTAGACCGCAGCCCCGACCCGCTGCCCGACCAGCAGCCCCCGCCGCCGGCCGTCGACGGCGGCACCCACGCCGTCCAGCTCCTGCGCACGTACCCGGACCTGCGACTCGACCGCGACTACGACTTCGCCCATGGGGGAGAGCGGAGCGTGGCACGCGGCTACCGCAAGGCGATCGACCGGGCGCGGCACCTGGTGTACGTCGAGGACCAGTACCTGTGGGGCACCCGCATCGGCGACGTGTTCACCCGCGCGCTCCGCGACAACCCGGACCTGCACGTCATCGCCGTCGTGCCGATCCACCCCGACAAGGAGGGCTCGGCCCGGACGGCGCAGCTGCTCGGCCGGCGGCGCGCGATGCACGAGATGCTGGCGGCGGCTCCCGACCGGGTCGCGGTCTACGGCATCGAGAATCACGCGGGCACGCCCGTCTACGTCCACGCCAAGACCTGCATCGTCGACGACACGTGGGCCACCGTCGGGTCGGACAACTTCAACCGGCGGTCGTGGACGCACGACTCGGAGCTGACCGCGGCAGTCATCGACCTCGCGGAGGACGCGACCTATGCCCGCGACCTGCGGCTGACGCTGGCGCGCGAGCATCTCGACCGGACCGACGAGCTGCACGACTGCGTCGACCCCGCGGGCATGTTCGAGGCCTTCGCCGCGACGGCTGCGCGGCTCGACGCGTGGCACGCCGGCGGACGGTCGGGCGAGCGACCAGCAGGCCGCCTGCGCCGGCTCGAGCCACCCCGCATCGGGCCCGTCCGGCGGGCGCTCGCGGCGATCCCGTACCGCGTCGTCCACGACCCGGACGGCCGGCCGCGACCCTTGCGCGGCACCGACCGCTTCTGAGTCGCGCGGCGGTAGGCTTTCGCTGGACGAAAGGTGGGCGCATGGCGGGCAATGCCTCCCGGCCCGGCGAGACTGTCGCGTCGCGCGTGCTGGCGCTGCTGGGGACGTTCGACGCAGACCACCGCGCCCTGACGCTGAGCGAGATGGCGCGCCGCAGCGATCTGCCGCTGCCCACGGCGCACCGCCTGGTCGCCGAGCTCGTCGGGTGGGGTGCCGTGACCCGTCAGCCGTCCGGCGAGTACGTGGTGGGTCGGCGGTTGTGGGATCTCGGGCTGCTGGCGCCGGCCCAGTCCGGGCTGCGTCAGGTGGCCTCGCCGTTCCTGAACGACATCTACGGCGCGACCCTCGCGACGGTGCATCTCGCGGTGCGCGACGGCGACCAGGTGCTGTACCTCGACCGGGTGTCGGGCCATGCGTCGGTGCCCGTCGTCAGCCAGATCGGCTCCCGTTTGCCCCTGCACGCGACGGGGGTCGGGAAGGTGCTGCTCGCGTACGCGCCGCCCGACGTCCAGCTCGCGGTGCTCGACCGCCTGACCCGCGTGACGCCGTACACGATCTCGCAACCGGGACGCCTGCGCGAGGAGCTGCGCCGCGTGCTCCGCGAGGGCTACGCGACCACGACCGAGGAGATGAGCCTCGGCGCCTGCTCCGTCGCGGTGCCCATCCGCGTCGCGGACGGCAGTGTCGTGGCCGCGCTGGGCATCGTCGTGCCGAGCTTCAAGCGCGATCGCGCCCGTCTCGTGGCCGCGCTACGGGTCGCCGCGCAGGGGATTGGACGCAGCCTCGCGACCTGATGCGCGCGGCGCGGACGTCCTCGCGCTCCCGACGCAGCTTCCGCTGGATGAAAGCGTGATCTGGACCACGCCCACTGCCTGACGGACGGTGGAGCGATGACCTCGACGACGCAGACCCCGTCCGCCCCTACCTTCTGGCCCGTCGCGCTGTGCTGGCTCGCGGTCGCCTTCGACGGCTTCGACCTCGTGGTGCTGGGCGCCGTGATCCCCCGCCTGCTCGACTCCGGCGACCTGGGCTTCACGCCGGAGGCCGCCACCGCCGCCGCGACGATCGGGCTGTGCGGTGTCGGGATCGGGGCGCTCGCGATCGGCCCGATCACGGACCGGCACGGTCGACGGATCACCCTGATCGGCTGCCTCGCGTGGTCGTCCCTCATGACCCTGCTGGTCGCGGCATCGCCCTCCGTCGAGGTCTTCATCGGGCTGCGCTTCCTCGCCGGACTGTCGCTGGGCGGGCTGCTGCCGATCGCGCTGGCCTACATGAGCGAGGCGTCCCGGGAGGGACGGGCCGGCACGGCGGTGACCCGGACGATGACCGGATATCACGTGGGTGCCGTGCTGACGGCGCTGCTGGCGCTGTGGTTCATGGAGCACCTCGGGTGGGACTGGCACTCGCTGTTCATCGCCGGCGGGGTCGCGGGCCTGGTGGTGGTGCCGCTGCTGTGGGCCAAGCTGCCGGAGTCGGGCGCGTACGAGGCGGCCCGCGCCTCGGGTGCCGAGGGCACGCAGTCGACGTCGGCGTCGATCAGGGGCCTGGTCCAGGGCAGCTACCTGCGCATCAGCATCGGCCTGTGGATCGCGTCGTTCATGGGGTTGCTGCTGGTGTACGGCCTGAACACCTGGCTACCGACCATCATGCGCGAGGCGGGCTACGAGGTCGGTGCCGCGCTGACGCTGCTGCTCGTGCTGAACGTCGGGGCGGTCGCCGGGCTTGTCGTGGGCGGCTGGGTGTCCGACCGCCGGGGCAACAAGCCGAGCGCGCTCGCGTGGTTCGCGCTCGCGGCGGTGTTCTTGGCGGGGCTCAGCATCAAGCTCGAGAGCGAGACGCTGGTCTACGTCGCGGTGTTCGTGACCGGCTTCTTCGTCTTCAGCGCGCAGGTGCTCGTGTACGCCTTCGTGGGCCTGCTCTACCCGACGGACGTCCGGGGGACGGCGCTCGGCTTCTCGGCCGGGATCGGACGCCTCGGCGCGATCCTCGGCCCGACCATCACCGGCGCGCTGGTGTCGGCGGGCATCGCCTACCCGTGGGGCTTCTACGTCTTCGCGGCGGCGGCCGCCATCGCGGTGCTGGCGCTGCTGATCGTTCCCGCTATGGCGCCCGTGCCGGATCCGGCCCGTACGTCGTGACGGGCACCACCGGTCAGAACGGGTAGTGGCGGGGGTCGCGGCTGATCCTGCCGTGCCCCGGGGGTTCGCGACCTGATGTGCGCCAAGCCGGTTTGTCGGTATCGTCGCGCCATGCGGACGCTCCGTTACTCCATCAACATCTCCCTCGACGGGTGCGTCGACCACCGGCAGGGGGTCCCCGACGAGGAGCTCCACCGCTACGCGGCGGAGACGATCGCCCGGGCCGACGCCCTCCTGTTCGGCCGCGTCACGTACGAGATGATGGAGGAAGCCTGGCGTCCGCCCGCTGCGGCGGACAAGGCCGCGTGGACCGAGCCGTTTGCGCGAGCGATCGACGCGGCACCGAAGCACGTCGTGTCGACGACGCTCGACCGTGTCGACTGGAACGCCGAGCTGGTCCGCGGCGACCTGGCCGACGCTGTCCGGACGCTGAAGGAGCAGCCGGGGGAGAGCCTGTACACCGGCGGGGTGCAGTTACCCCTCGCGCTCGCCGCGCTGGGGCTCATCGACGAGTACGAGTTTTTGGTGCAGCCACGAGTCGTCGGTCACGGGCCGACGCTGTTCGCGGGCCTGCCGGAGCGACTCGAGCTGCGGCTCGTGGGCCGCCACGAGTTCGGCGGCGGCGCGGTGGCGCTGCGCTACGAGCCGGTTCGGTAGCCGCCGCCCGGTCGCCGTACGGTGCGGTTGGCGGCCGGCACCCGGGGTAACCCTGCGGGCATGACGCATCCCGGCGACGCACCTCGCACGCAGACGGTACGACTCGATGTGAACGGTTCGAGCCACAAGTGCGAGCTCGACTCCCGCACCACGCTCCTGGACGCCCTGCGCGAGCACCTCGACCTCACCGGCTCGAAGAAGGGGTGCGACCACGGCCAGTGCGGCGCCTGCACGGTCCTCGTGGACGGCCGGCGGGTCAACAGCTGCCTGCAGCTGGCGGTCGCGGTGGAGGGCAGCTCGGTCACGACGATTGAGGGCATCGCCGACCGTGACGGACTCCACCCCGTCCAGGAGGCATTCCTCGAGCACGACGGCTACCAGTGCGGCTACTGCACGCCCGGTCAGATCTGCTCGACGATCGGCATGCTCGACGAGGCAGGACGCGGGTGGCCCAGCGCGGTGACGGACGACCTGACGACCGCCGCGCCCGTCGACGCCGCCGAGATCCGGGAGCGGATGAGCGGCAACCTGTGCCGCTGCGGGGCGTACGTCAACATCGTCTCGGCGATCGAGTCGATCGCATGAGGCCCCTGGACTACCGGCGCGCGTCCAGCGTCGACGAAGCCGTCGCCCTGATGGGACGCCCCGGACCGGTGCGGCTGCTCGGGGGAGGCACCAACCTGGTCGACCTGCTCAAGCTCGGGGTCGAGTCGCCCACCCTTCTCGTCGACGTCACCCATCTGGGTCTCGACGAGATCGACGACACCGCCGACGGTGGCCTGATGATCGGGGCGACCGTCCGCAACAGCGACCTCGCGGCCGATCCGCGCGTGCGGGAGCGCTATCCGGTGCTGGCGCGGGCGCTGCTGTCGGCGGCCTCGGCGCAGATCCGCAACGTCGCCACGACGGGGGGCAATCTGCTGCAGCGCACGCGGTGCGTGTACTTCATGGACGCCACCAAGCCGTGCAACAAGCGGGTCCCGGGCAGCGGCTGCCCCGCCATCGAGGGCGCCTCGCGCGAGCTCGGTGTGCTGGGCACGAGCACCGAGTGCATCGCGACCCATCCAGGCGACATGGCCGTGGCGCTCACGGCGCTCGACGCGGTCGTCCACTACGTCACCGCAGACGGCGCGGCGACGATCGGGATGGACCGGTTCCACCGCCTCCCGGGCGACGACCCGTCACGCGACACCGAGCTGCCGCCCGGGGCGATGATCACCGGTGTCGAGATCCCGCCCCTCGCCTTCGGCCCGACGTCGACGTACCGCAAGGCGCGCGACCGACGCTCCTTCGCCTTCGCCCTGGCCTCCGTCGCGGCCGCCGTCCAGGTCGAAGGCGACGAGGTGCGCGACGTGCGACTGGCGATCGGGAGCGTGGCCCACCGGCCCTGGCGGGCTCGGGTCGCCGAGGAGCTCCTGCGCGGTGCGCCCGCCACGGCCGACAGCTTCCGTGCCGCTGCCGAGGCGGAGATGGCAGCGGCGACGCCCACCGAGGAGAACCGGTTCAAGGTCGACCTCGTGACGCGACTGGTCACCGGCACGTTGCTCGAGCTGGCCGGAGGCGGACGATGAGCGCGCTGGGCACGCCGCTGCGGCGCCTCGAGGGACGCGACAAGGTCACGGGGAGCGCGCGCTACGCCTTCGAGCACACGCCGGAGGGCTGCGTTCACGCCTGGCCGGTGCAGTCGACCGTCGCGTTCGGGCGCGTCGAGTCGATCGACGTCGACGCGGTGCTGGCCATGCCGGGCGTCATCGACGTCATCACGGCCGACGACGCTGAGCACCTGAACGACGCCGATGACGGTGAGCTGCTCGTGATGCAGTCGCGCAACGTGGCCTACCGGGGCCAGGTCGTGGCGCTCGTCGTCGCCGAGTCGCTCGAGACCGCCCGCGAGGCGGCCGGTGCGCTGCGCGTCGAGTACCTGACCGGTGAGGTCGGGCCCGATGTCGTGCTGACGGGCGACCACCCCAAGCTGTACGCGCCGGAGACGGTCAACGCGGGCTTCGCGACCGACACCGCCGTGGGCGACATCGACCAGGCGCTGGCCGAGGCCGATGTCGTGGTGGATCGGACGTACACGACCCCGGCACTGTTCAACAACCCGATGGAGCCGCACGCGTCCGTGGTCACGTGGGCCGATGGGAGACTCGACGTCGTGGAGTCGTCGCAGGGGACGACGTCGACCGTCCAGATCCTGGCGAAGCTGTTCGACATCCCCGTCGACGACATCGTCGTGCGGGCGGAGCACGTGGGCGGCGGCTTCGGGTCGAAGGGCTCGCCGCGTCCCAATGTCGTGCTGGCCGTCATGGCGGCGCGGCGGGTCGGCCGCCCGGTCAAGATCGCCTACACGCGGCAGATGATGTTCTCGATCGCCGGCTACCGGACCCCCACCGTCTCGCGCATGCGCCTCGCGGCGACCCGCGACGGGCGCCTGCTCGGCATCTCGCACGACGCCTTCTCCCAGACGTCGACGATCGAGGAGTTCACCGAGCAGACGGCTGAAGCGGTGCGGCACATGTACGCCGCCCCCCATCGGTCCACGACCCATCGCGTCGCGGCGCTCGACGTGCCGACCCCGCGGTGGATGCGGGCGCCCGGCGAGTGCCCGGGCATGTACGCGGTGGAGTCGTCGATCGACGAGCTGGCCCACGAGCTGTCCATCGACCCCGTCGAGCTGCGGGTGCTCAACGAGCCGGCCAGCGACCCCGAGACCGGCAAGCCGTTCAGCAGCCGCCATCTCGTCGACTGCCTGCGGCGTGGAGCCGAGGCCTTCGGCTGGGACGGACGCGCCCGAACGCCGGGCACGCGCCGGGAGGGAGGACGCTGGCTCGTCGGCACCGGTATGGCGTCCTCGTTGTACCCCGCGATGACGGCACCCAGCAGCGCCTGCGCCACCGCGCACCGCGACGGCTCCTACCGGGTCGAGATCAACGCGACCGACATCGGCACGGGCGCTCGCACGGTGCTCGCCCAGATCGCGGCCGATGCGCTCGGCACGGTCGTGGACAGGATCGACATCCGCATCGGCAGCTCCGTGCACCCCCTCGGCGCGATCGCCGGGGGCTCGTCCGGCACCGCCTCGTGGGGGTGGGCCGTCACGAAGGCGTGCCGGTCCCTGACCGAGAAGTTGGCGTCGGGCACCGAGATCCCTCACGACGGGCTCGTCGCCGACGCCGACACCACGGATGACGTCGAGGCCATGGACGACGTCGACCGTCATGCCTACGGAGCCCAGTTCGTCGAGGTCCGCGTCGATCTGGACTCCGGCGAGATCGCGATCTCGCGCATGCTCGGCGTGTTCGCCGCCGGCCGCATCCTCAACGGCCGCACTGCCCGCTCGCAGTTCATCGGCGGCATGACGATGGGGGTGTCGATGGCGCTGCACGAGCAGGGGGTGATGGACGCGCGTCACGGCGACTACGCCAACCACGACCTGGCGACGTATCACGTGGCGGCGAGTGCCGACATCCCGCCGATCGAGGTCGAGTGGCTGGACGAGCAGGACTCCCACCTCAATCCCGTGGGCGGCAAGGGCATCGGCGAGATCGGCATCGTGGGGGCCGCCGCGGCCGTCGCGAACGCGGTCTGGCACGCCACGGGCGTGCGGGTCAGGGACCTGCCCGTCCAGCCGGACGCACTGGTGTCGAGGCTGCCGGTCCGCTGACCGGGGCCCGGCGGGTCAGCTGCCTCCGGCGGGGAGCTCCTCGAGCAGGACGTCCGGGTGCTCGCGGGCCGTGTGGCCGGCGCGCCACTTGTCGGTGAACAGCGCCAGGTACGTGCCGTCGGTGCGCTGCAGCACCTCGACGCCGCGCAGGCCCTTGAGCTCCTCGGCGCCGGCGGCGTCGGTGCGGCGGGCCACCTGGTAGTCGAGGCGTGACAGGCGGATCGGTGAGGTGAACTCGTGGGTCATCCGCTCCTCGACGACCTCGAACTGCAGGGGGCCGACGGCGGCGAGGACGGGGCTCTGGTCGCCGCGCAGATCGGACCGGAGCACCTGGACGACGCCCTCCTGGTCGAGCTGCTCGATGCCGCGGCGGAACTGCTTGTACCGGCCGATGTCGCGGGCCGACACGGTCATGAAGTGCTCGGGCGCGAAGCTCGGCACCGGCGGGTAGTCGATGGGCGCGCCGTCGTAGACCGTGTCGCCTACCCGCAGCGCCTGCGCGTTGACGAAGCCGATGATGTCGCCCGGCGACGCATGCTCGACCGAGGTGGTCTCGCGGCCGAAGAGGGCCTGGGCGTACTTCGTCGCGAACGGACGTCCGGTCGAGGCGTGCGTCACGACCATGCCGCGCTCGAACGTCCCCGACACCACGCGCGCGTAGGCCATGCGGTCGCGGTGTGAGCTGTTCATGCCGGACTGCACCTTGAAGACGAAGGCGCTGAAGTCGTCGTCGACCTGCCGGACGGTGCCGTCGACTCCGGCGGTCTCGCTCGGGGCCGGCGCGAGGTCGAGCAGCAGGTCGAGCAGCTGGGCCACGCCGAAGTTCTGCAGGGCGGACGCGAACATGACCGGTGTCGTCTCGCCGGCGAGGAACCGCTCCTGGTCGTGGTCGTAGTCGTCGAGCGCGAGCAGCTCGTGCTCGTCCGACGCCGCTGCCCACGCCTCGGCGTCGACGTCCTCGACCTCGGACGCGTCCATGCGGCGCTCGGGCGCGCGCGTGGCGCCGCCGGCGGTGCGCGTGTACTTGACGAACTCGCCCGTGCGGCGGTCGAGGACGCCACGGAAGTCACCGGCCTCGCCGACCGGCCACGTCAGCGGGGTCGGGCGCAGCTTGATCTGCTGCTCGATCTCGTCCATTAGGCCCAGCGGCGAGAGGCCGGGACGGTCCCACTTGTTGATGACGGTGATGACGGGGATGCCGCGCAGTGCGCACACCCGGAACAGCTTGAGGGTCTGGGGCTCCAGCCCCTTGCCGGCGTCGACGAGCATGACGGCGGAGTCGACGGCCGACAGCACGCGGTAGGTGTCCTCGGAGAAGTCGCTGTGGCCTGGGGTGTCGACGAGGTTGACGACGTGGTCGCGGTACACGAACTGCAGCGCCGCGGACGTGATCGAGATGCCGCGGGCCTTCTCCATCGCCATCCAGTCCGACACCGTCGCGCGGCGGTCGCCCTTGCCGTGCACGGCGCCGGCCTCGGTGATCACACGGGCGTGCAGCGCAAGGGCCTCGGTCAGCGTGGACTTGCCGGCGTCGGGGTGGCTGATGACCGCGAAGGTGCGGCGGGGGCGGTTGTCGGGCACCTGGTGAATTTACCGGTCTCAGCGCAACGCGGCAGAGGCCGGGTCCGTGCTGAGGACCCGGATCGCCAGCGACGTCGTCGCCTCGACACCGAGATAGCCCACGACGCGGTTGACCCGCTCGGCATCGAGGGGCAGCAGCCCGGGGGTGCCGGGAACGTCCGGCGTGAGGCCCAGGTCGAGGTCGTCGCGCCCCGCCATGAGCCGCAGGTTGAAGTCGAAGCGCTCTCGGGCGGCCGAGGTCGTGAGACGGCGCACGACGGTGGCCCCCATCCGCCGCGATCCGGTCTCCTCCGCCCAGGAGTCGAGGGTCGCCGCGACGATGCGGCCCGCGTTGTGGTCGACGTCCGCCCAGACACTGCGCATGGACCCGACCTGAGTGAGCAGCGCGGCGGCGGTCTTCTCGCCGATGCCGCTGACGCCCGGCAGGTTGTCGCTCGCGTCCCCGCGCAGCGCGGCGAAGTCGAGGTAGTGCTCGGCCGCGACGCCGTACAGGGCGACGAGCCGGGCCGGGTTGAGCATGGGCGAGCCGTTGATGCCGCCGTTGATCAGGCGCAGCACCTGCGTGTGGTCGCTGATGTGCGCGAACGCGTCCCGGTCGGACGTGATGATGACGCAGTCCCAGCCGTGGTCGACCGCCCACCGGGCCCCCGACGCACTGACGTCGTCGGCCTCGAGGCCCGGCGGAGTCAGCGTCGCGAGCCCCAGCGCGTCGAGCAGTGCGCCGGCGCGGTCGAGCTGCTCGACCAGGGCCGCGTCCTTCTCGGCGCGGCCGGCCTTGTAGTCGGGATAGAAGTCGCGCCGGTCGGACGCGATCCGGTCGTCGAGCCCGAAGATGACCGCATCGGGGGCGAAGCCGTCGATCGCCTCGAGGATCTGGCGCAGCATCCCGTGCAGCGCCCACGCCGGACGTCCGGACCGATCGGTGATCGCGGTGTGCGCCCGGGCGTGGTGGTTGCGGTGCAGCAGCGAGGGGGCGTCGACCACGAGCAGCAGCCTGCGGGGACGGTCGTCGGGAGCTGGCATCGCGGTCCCATCGTACGTCCGGTCCGGAGCGACGAAAGATGATGCATCGAGACCGGTATCTGGCCAGGATGCATCATTCTCTGTCCGATGCTTGACAAACATTATTGTCAAGCACATCGTGGTGCCTATGAACGACGTCGAGGTCATCGAGGACGCGAGTGCGGCAGCGGCGGCTCTGGACCCGGTCCGGGCCCGCCTGCTCGGCGAGCTCACCGTGCCGGCATCGGCTTCGGCCCTCGCCGCCCGGATCGGCATCACGCGGCAGAAGATCAACTACCACCTGAAGGCCCTCGAGGCGCACGGACTGGTCGAGCTGACCGAGGAGCGTCGCCACGGCGGCATCACCGAGCGGGTGCTGCAGGCCTCGGCGACGTCGTACGTCGTGTCGCCCGCCGCGGTGAGCGCGGTCGCGGCCGACCCGGACGCCAACCCCGACCACCTCTCGGCCGGCTACCTCGTCGCGCTGGCAGGCCGGGTCGTGCGCGAGGTCGGCGCCCTGGCGCGCCGGGCCGATGCGTCCGGCAGGCGCCTGCCGACGCTGACGATCGACACGCAGATCGGCTTCCGGTCCGCCGCCGATCGGGCTGCCTTCGCCGACGACCTGACCGCCGCGGTGCTCGACCTGGCCGCTCGGTACCACCACGACGACGGGCGCCCGCACCGGCTCGTCGTCGCCGCACACCCGCTTCCCGAGGAGATCAGATGAGCACGACACCGAACGTCCCGTACCGTCTCGAGTTCGCCGTCGAGGTTCCAGGCACCGCCGAAGAGGTCTGGCAGGCCATCGCCACGGCGAAGGGCATGAGCGCCTGGTTCCTGCCGACCGACATGGAGGAGCACGAGGGCGGCTCCCTGCACTTCAGCATGGGCCCGGAGATGGGCTCCGACGGTCGGGTCACCGACTGGGAGCCGCCGCGCCGCCTCGTCTACGAGGAGGACTGGGCCGCCCTCATGGGCAAGGAGCCGGACGCGCTCAGTCCGCTGAGGTCGGAGTTCCTCGTCGAGGCGCAGTCCGGCGGCACGTGCGTCGTACGGGTCACCAGCAGCGGCTTCGGCACCGGCGCCGACTGGGAATCGGAGTTCTGGGACGAGATGGGCGCCAACTGGATGCCTTTCTTCGACAATCTGCGCCTGTACCTGGGGTACTTCCCGGGCCAGGAGGCCACGCAGCTGGAGGTCACCGCCTCCCACCCCCGCGACGCGGAGGCCCTCTGGAAGACCCTGCACGAGTCGGTGGGGTTGGGCGAAGAGGGCTCGACGGTCGAGGTGCTCGGCACGACCGGCACGGTCGAGCGGGCGGGGGAGCGGCAGGCGCTGATCCGCATCACGTCCCCCGTGCCGGGGATACTGAGCCTCTTCACGTTCGACGAGGGCGAGGGCACGTCCATGGCGGGTGCGAGGGCGTACCTGTTCTCCGAAGACGCCGCCGATCACGTGCGGCGCGAGGAACCCGCCTGGCGGGCCTGGTTGGAGGGGCTCGCGGCCCGGCACGACGAAGGGTGACGTCGTCGTACGGACGGTCTCAGATCGACGACAGCTCCGGCCGCTTGGGCAGGACTCCGTCGCCGGACGACCGTCCGGTGACGCGGCGGTACACCCAGGGCCCGACGAACGTCCGTGCCCACTCCAGATCGGTGCGCAGCTGCGAGCGCCGTGAGGTGGCCTCGGTCTCGGGCAGGTCGAAGATCGGGTGCGCGTGGGGGACACCCAAGCTGTCGAGGACCTCGAGGGCCGCACGATGGTGCCCGAGGGGTGACAGGTGCACGCGGTCGGTGTCCCACAGGCGGCTGTCGGGGGCCTCGCGGATGCGCCAGTTGTCGACGAGCACGGCGTCGCGCGTGTCGACGACCTCGCGGATCAGCTCGTTGAAGATCGCGATGCGTCCACGCAGGGCCGCGAACGGTCCGGATGCGGCAGCGCCGTGGGTGAACAGGACGACGGTCGCGCCCGCCTCGTTGGCGCGGCCCACAGCGATGTCGATGTCGCCGACCAAGGTGTCGAGGTCTACCCGGGTGCGCAGAATGTCGTTGCCCGCACCCTGGAACGTGAGCAGATCGGGCTGCAGAGCAAGTGCGGGATCGAGCTGCTGGTCGATGATCTCGCCGATCCGGTGGCCGCGGATCGCGAAGTTGGCATAGCCGAACTCCGCCGATCTCGTCGCGAGCACCTCGGCGACACGATCGGCCCACCCCCGTAGGCCGTTCGGACGGGTGGGGTCCGGGTCGCCGACGCCTTCGGTCCACGAGTCCCCGACAGCCGCGTAGCGGTGATAGCTCGTCACGATCGAACTATCTCATCCTGCCGGCCCGCGGACACCTGTGGGCACGCGAGGGGCGACCGCCCGACGAGGGACGCACGGTACCGAGTTTGCGCTGGCTTGCCTTCTGCTGTTCACTCCAAAGACGGACGCATGTGGACACCCGGACGCCTGCGGCCGCGAAGGTACCTCCGACCCACCGTGGAGTCGTGAAGATCGGGGAACAGAAGTGAAGCTCGCCAAGACCACCGTCAGCATCCTCGCCGTCGCAGCACTGTCGCTCGGCGCGGCGTGCGGGGGACCGCCCGACAAGGACGCCGGCAACGACACCGAGGCCGCCGGCGCCACCTCCGCAGAGGACCTCGGGGGCATGGACGCGCTCGTGAAGGCCGCGGAGAAGGAGGGCGAGCTCAACGTCATCGCCCTGCCTCCCACCTGGGCCAACTACGGCAACATCATCAAGGGCTTCGAGAACAAGTACGACATCACGGTCAACTCCGCCCAGCCCGATGCCGCGAGCCAGGACGAGATCAACGCCGCCACGAGCCTCAAGGGCACCAAGCGGGCGCCCGACGTGTTCGACCTCGGCCAGGCGGTCGCCCTCGCCAACACGAGCATGTTCGCGCCGTACAAGGTCGAGACGTTCGATTCGGTCCCGGCGGAGTTCAAGGACGAGAACGGCACCTGGGTCAACGACTACGGCGGATTCATGTCGATCGGCTACGACTCCGCGAAGGTCCCCGAGGTCACGAGCCTAAACGATCTCCTGGGCAAGGAGTTCAAGGGCAAGGTCGCGCTCAACGGTGACCCGACCCAGGCCGGCGCCGCGTTCAGCGGCGTCGTCATGGCAGCAGTAGCCGCGGGCGGCTCGGCCGACGACATCGCGCCGGGCGTCGACTTCTTCGGCAAGCTCAAGGACGCCGGCAACTTCCTGCCGCTGGACCCGACCCCCGCGACGATCGAGTCCGGCCAGACGCCCGTCGTGATCGACTGGGACTACACGAACGCCGCCGAGACCGCCAAGCTGCCGTCGTGGAAGGTCGTCGTCCCCTCGGGCGCGGCCGTCGGCGGCTACTACTACCAGGCGGTCAACAAGGATGCGCCGCACCCGGCCGCCGCCCGGTTGTGGCAGGAGTACCTCTACTCCGACGAGGGCCAGAACCTGTTCCTCGGCGGCGGAGCGCGGCCAGTCCGTGCCGACGCGATGCAGGCCGACGGCACGCTCGACGAAGATCTGTACGGCAAGCTGCCGCAGGTCGAGGGCGACCCGGTGCTTCCCACGCAGGAGCAGACCAAGACCGCGGGTGAGTACCTGTCGAAGAACTGGTCCAAGGTCGCCGGCTGAATGAGTCCGCGTCTCCTGGGTGACCACCCGTGAGTCGCGTGGTGCGGCGCCTGGCCCCAGCCCTGGGCCTGGTGCCGTTCCTCGGCTTCCTCGCGATCTTCCTGCTGGTTCCGACGATCGCTGTCGTCGTCGGCGCCTTCGTCGAAGAGGATCAGCCGAGTCTGTCCAACATCCAGGCGCTGTTCGACGACGTCGTGATGCGGACGCTCTGGAACAGCGTCGTGCTGTCGGGAAGCAGCGCGATCATCGGTGCCGTGCTGGGCGCGCTGCTGGCGTACGCCGTGGTGACGGGGCGTCCCGACGGACTCCTGCGCAGGTCGGTCACGGCCGCCTGCGGAGTCCTGGCGCAGTTCGGCGGCGTCACGCTCGCGTTCGCGTTCATCGCGACGCTGGGCTTCTCCGGTGTCATCACCGAGATCGGCCGCGACACCTTCGGCATCGATCTGTTCGGCAGCGGCTGGCTGTTCGGGCTCAAAGGCCTGACGCTGGTCTACACGTATTTCCAGATCCCGCTCATGGTCATCGTCTTCCTGCCGTCGCTCGACGGGATGCGCGCGCAGTGGCGCGAGGCCGCCGAGAGCCTCGGCGCGTCGACGTGGCAGTTCTGGCGCCACGTCGCGGGTCCGCTGCTGCTGCCAGCCTTCCTCGGCTCGACCCTGCTGCTGTTCGCCAACGCCTTCGCGGCCTACGCGACGGCGGCAGCGCTCGTGAGTCAGGGCAGCCCGATCATGCCGCTGCTGGTGCGCAACGCGCTGACCAGCGAGATCGTGCTCGGTCAGCAGCACCTGGCCTTCGCGCTGGCGCTCGACATGATCGTCGTGGTCGTCATCGTCATGACGCTGTACGTCCTGCTCGTGCGCCGCACCTCGCGGTGGCTGCGATGACCGCCTCGCCACGCGTGCGCGCCCGACGTCGCCTCGCGGCCTTCCGCATCACGGTGTTCGTCGTGCTCGGCGCGTTCTTCGTGGTCCCATTGCTGTCGATGGCGAGCTTCAGCGTCCGGGTGCCGGCCAGGGGCCGCACGCTCGACTACTGGAAGCAGCTGGGCGAGAACCCCGAGCTGCGGTCGGCGATCGTGACGTCGCTCGAGCTCGCCGCCCTGACCGTTGCGCTGATGCTCGTGCTGCTGGTGCCGACCATGGTGTGGGTGCGCCTGCGTGTCCCGGGCCTGTCACGGATCGTGGAGTTCCTGTGCCTGCTGCCCCTGACGATCCCGGCGATCGTGCTGGTGGTCGGCCTCGAGGGGGTGTACGCGTGGGTCACCTACTTCTTCGGCGACAGCAGCCTGACGCTGACGTTCGCCTACACGGTGCTGGTGCTGCCGTACGCCTACCGGTCGATCGATGCCGGTCTCGCCTCGATCGACGTCGTCACGCTCTCGGAGGCCGCGCGCAGCCTCGGGGCGAGCTGGTTCACCGTCATCGTGCGGATCATCGTCCCCAACATCGGGTCGGCGCTGCTGTCGGCGGCGTTCATCTCGGTGGCTCTCGTGCTGGGAGAGTTCACGATCGCCTCCCTGCTGAACTACGAGAATCTGCAGGTCGTGATCAATCTGCTCGGCAAGAGCGATGCCCAGACCGCGGTCGCGGCGTCGCTGGCGTCGCTGCTGTTCGCGTTCGTCCTGCTCGTGCTCCTGTCGTTCGTGGGCCGCCGGTCGTCGCGTCGCGTCACCGCGACGGTCGCGCCGGCGCCGGCGACATCCACCACCACCCCCCGAGAGGCCTGACCATGGTCACGACATCTGCCACCCGCACCGGGCTCGAGGTCCGCCTCGACGAGCTGCGTCGCAGTTTCGGCGGCGTGCCGGCCCTCGACGGGCTGTCCCTCACGCTGGGTCAGGGCGAGCTCGTCGCGCTGCTCGGTCCGTCGGGGTGCGGCAAGACCACGGCGCTGCGCATCGTCGCCGGACTCGACGAGCCCGACTCCGGTCGGGTCGTGGTCGACGGTGACGACGTCACGACGCTGCCGGCGAGCAAGCGCGACATGGGCATGGTGTTCCAGGCATACAGCCTCTTCCCGCACATGACAGCGCAGCAGAACGTCGAGTTCGGCCTCAAGCTGCGCGGACAGGACGGCGGCCAACGTCGCACCCGGTCGATCGAGATGCTCGAGCTCGTCGGGCTGTCGGACCAGAAGGACAAGTTCGCGAGCCAGATGTCCGGCGGGCAGCAGCAGCGCGTCGCGCTGGCCCGCGCCCTCGCGATCGAGCCGTCGGTGCTGCTGCTCGACGAGCCGCTGTCGGCGCTCGACGCGAAGGTGCGCGCTCAGCTGCGCGACGAGATCCGCCGGGTGCAACTCGAGGTCGGCACGACGACGCTGTTCGTCACTCACGACCAGGAGGAGGCCCTCGCGATCGCCGACCGGGTGGGCGTCATGAACAGGGGCCGGCTGGAGCAGCTCGATGCCCCGGAGGTCCTCTACTCGCGGCCGGCCAGCGCCTTCGTCGCAGGCTTCGTGGGACTCATGAACCGCGTCCCGACGACGGTCACCGGGGGGACGGCCGACGTGCTCGGATCCCGGGTCGGGACCCTCGACGGGTCGATCGCCGAAGGCCAGGGCGACGCACTCGTGCGTCCTGAGCAGCTCACCGTGGCGGCCGCCCCCGGGGCGACGTCGACAGTGGTCCACCTGAGCTTCCTGGGGTCGTACTCCAGGATCACGATCCGTCAGGCCGGCGGTGTCGAGCTGCTCGCGCAGGTGCCGGCTGCGACCGTCTCCGATCTCACCGTGGGGACGGCCGTCACGGTCTCGCTGCTTGCACGGACGGTCCTGGTCGCGAGCAGCGACGCCTGATCGGTCGAACCGCGAGCACCTGGCAGCCGGTCAGTCGAGCAGTTCCGGTCGGGTGGTGCCGAGCCAGCCGGAGAGGAGACGACCGATGAGCACCGCGGCCACCGTCTCGGCGGCGAGCAGCCCGGCCAGGACGAGCAGCTGCACCTCTGCGGCCTCCGCAGGAGATGCGCCGCCCAGCAGCAGACCCACGAACGCACCTGGCAGCGTGACGAGGCCGGCGCTGCGGGTCTGGTCGATGGCAGGGATCAGGGCCCTCGCGATGGCCACCCGCCCGAATCCGGCGACGGCCTGCCGAGGAGTGGCGCCGAGTGCCAGCCAGCCCTCGACCTGCGACCAGTCCTGCGAGACGTCGTCACGGAGTCTCGAGCCGGTGAGAGACGTGACGGTCATCGCTCCGCCCACGATCTGCGCGGCGAACGGCACGATGGTCTCGGAGCTGAATCGCAACGCCCCACTGCCCAGCACGAGTCCGACGGCGATCGCGGCGCCGAGCGCGATGGACAGCCCGACCTGCGGCGCCAAACGCCAACCGCATCGGATGCGACGCACGGACGTGGCAGTCGCGGCGACGACCATGACTCCGAGGTACACCACAGCGCCCTCAGGGTGCCGGAAGACCCAGGCGATGACCAGGGCCACGACGACCAGCTGAACGGCCGCTCGCGCGATCGCCACCAGGGCGTCCCGGTGGATCCGCACGCCGGCGACGCTCAACGTCGCCATCGCGACCGCCACCAGCAGCACGACGGCGAGGCCGGACTGCAGGGGGTCGACGCTGCTCATGGCTGAAGTCTGCTCCATCGCGTTGCTGACGGACGGCCACCAGGTTCTCCCGCGCGGGATGGCTCATCAACCGTCCGCGCTATCCGAGGCCATCAGCGGTCAATCATCTTCTGCATGGCCTCGGGATAGCGGTCGCCCTGGACCTGGACGCTGGCGGATGCCTCGTCGAGCTCGGTCAGGTCTTGGGGGGTCAGCTTGAGGTCGGTCGCGCCGAGGTTCTCCTTCAGGCGCGACAGCCGGCGGGTGCCGGGGATGGGGACGATCCAGGGCTGCTGAGCCAGTAGCCACGCGAGGGCGACCTGTCCGACCGTCGCGCCCCTGCGGACGGCGACAACGGTGATGCGGTCCACGAGGGCGAGGTTGGCTTGGAGGGCGTCGGCCTCGAAGCGGGGGAGGTTGGCGCGGATGTCGCCCTCGCCGAACGTGGTGCCGGCAGTGACCTGTCCGGTCAGGAAGCCTCGTCCCAGGGGGCTGAACGGGACGAAGCCGATGCCGAGCTCGGCGAGGGCGGGCAGGATCTCGTCCTCGGGCTCGCGCCAGAACAGCGAGTACTCGCTCTGCAGAGCGGTGACGGGGTGCACGGCATGCGCGCGTCGGATGGTCCCGGCGCCCGCTTCGGACATGCCGAAGTGCTTGACCTTGCCCGCCTCGACGAGCTCCTTGACCGTGCCGGCGACGTCCTCGATGGGGACGTCCGGGTCGACGCGGTGCTGGTAGAGCAGGTCGATGCTGTCGGTCGTGAGGCGTCGCAGGGATCCGTCGACGGCGGCGCGGATGTGGTCGGGCCGGCTGCTGACACCGGTCTGCTTCCGGTCGGCGTCGAAGGCGAAGCCGAACTTGGTGGCGATGACGACGTCGTCGCGCACCGGCGCGAGAGCCTCGCCGACGAGCTCTTCGTTGTGGAAGGGGCCATAGACCTCGGCGGTGTCGAAGAAGGTGACGCCACGGTCGACGGCGTCGCGGATGAAGGTGATCATCTCGTGGTGCGGGGGGCGGGGGCCGAAGCTCTGGCTCATGCCCATGCAGCCAAGGCCGAGGGGTGAGACCTCGAGGCCGCTGGAACCTAGGGTGCGGGTGTTCATGGGTGTTCTCCCTCGGTAGTGGTGGTCGGCGTCGCTGCCGTCACCGGTTCGCCAGCGCGGTGGCGTACTCGTCGTCGGTGACGTGCTCGTTCCAGGTCGTCGTGGCGTCGGGGTCGTCGCCGTTCTCGATCATCGCGATGTGCTCCATGAAAGAGCCCTCGGCGGCGGCGTGGAAGTGCTCTTCTCCGGGCGGCGTGTAGAGGGTCTGGCCGGGGTGGACCTCGATGATCGTGCCGTCGCGTCCGCCGAAGTGCGCGACGCCCTGTGTCACGCGTAGGTACTGGCCGCGGGCGTGTGAGTGCCACGCGGTGCGGGCGCCGGGCGCGAACCGGACGGCGGCGACGACCATGCGCTGGTCGTCCTCGTGGGGTGCGGCGATGACGTCCAGCCAGACGTCGCCCGCGAACTGCTCGGGCGGGTTCTTGGAGGTCGGGTTCTGCTGTTCTATCTGCATGAGGTGCTCCTAGTCGGTGGGTTGACCCGCGCGGGCGGTGTCAGACTGGTCGGTGGACGTCTCGCGGCTGGCGGCCCAACTGGCGAGGAGACGCAGTCCGTCCGAGGTGGGCGAGCCATGAGGGGGGTGTACACGTTGAGCCTCAGCTCGGGCTCGGACGGCAGGTCCATGGCCTCGAAGTCGAGGTCGAGCTGCCCGACGGCGGGGTGCCGCAGGCGCTTGGTGCCGCTGCGGTGGAACTTTACGTCCTGTGACGCCCACCGCTGGCGGAACAGCTCGCTCTGCGTCGACAGCTCGCCGACGAGGGCGATGAGCTCGCGGTCGTGGGGGTTGCGGCCGGCCTCGAGCCGGTGCATAGCTGCGGCATCCTTGGCGATGGTGTCGAAGTCGACGAAGAAGTCGCGGGCGGCGGGGTCGAGGTAGACGAAGCGCGTCGTGTTCGCAGATCGCCGTCCGGATCGGCCTGCGACGGGGGAATCGAGCACGGGTGAGTACAGGGCGGCGGCGAGCGGGTTCATCGCGATGGTGTCGTGGCGGCCGTTGCGCACCCAGGAAGGTGCGTCCGACATCGCGTCGAGGACCTGCTGGACCGCGGGCCGCACCGTCCTGGCCGTGGGCTTGCGTCGCGTCCGGCCCGGGCCGGAGGCGCGGGCCAGCGCGAAGAGGTGGTCGCGCTCGGCCTCGTCGAGCTGGAGTGCGGTGGCGAGTCCGTCCAGGACGCTGTCCGACGCGCCGGACAGGCCGCCGCGCTCCATCCGGACGTAGTAGTCCGCCGAGACGCCCGGCAGCATCGCGACCTCCTCGCGACGCAGGCCCTTGACGCGGCGGTTGCCGCCGTAGGCGGGCAGGCCGGCCTGGTCGGGTGTGATGCGGGCGCGCCGGGACGTGAGGAACTCACGGATCTCGGTCCGGTGCGCCGCGCGGGGGTCGTGTTCGCTCATGGCTTCGACGTTACGTCGGGTTCGCGGAGCGTGGGGCCCTGTCAGCCTTGGGGATTGGTCCCTTGAGCCCGCTCGAAGCGCGCAGGGGCGACCTGCTTCCTGAGTGCGTCCTTCAGGGCAAACCCGGTGAATGACAGGGTCGCCACCGGTGCGAGCCGCGTCTTGTCTCCCTTCGGGAGAGCGCGACGGTCGCTCCCGGCTCTCTTACCGGAGCAGATCTGCTAGTCCACGTGGACGTGCGACATCTGGCTTTCGGAACAGCCGTCCAGGTGAACGTCCTCGACTGTGAGCTGGAACTGCTTTCCCCACCGCAGTCCACTGTTGGCGGCTAGCTCGACGGCGAGGCATCCCCAGAGCGGGCAACGCAGGTCAAGCTGCTCGCCCAGAACGGGAACCTGCCGACGGTCGGGGCGTCTTCGGGCCGGATCAACTCCCCGGAGTCTCCGCTCTTGCGGGCACGCTTCTTCCGCCTTGGCATGGCTGTTCCCTTGATGGAGGGACTCGGCATCGAGCAGCCTTCGGGAAGCAGCTCCGCCTGCGTCCTGTGAAGTAGGTCCCGTAGGCCTGGTAGCCCCAGACGAGCAGCCCGCGCAGTGCGCCCGTGTTGCTGCGAACCATGTTCTTCGTTTCGCCCTGCGCGCGCATAATGTCGAGTCTGGCGCGATCTACATCCATGGCGCGTACCGTCTCGTGGCCGCGAATGGAGCGGTACAGCGTCCTCACCAACTGCCTCTTCTACGAGTCCTTCCAGGGCTGGTCGGTGAAGGGGCTGACGCCTGCTTACCAACGCGCTCCGTCCAGGTCCTTGCCGCCGGATGTGTCGCGGGGCGCCCGTCAGGTTCGGTCCACTTCAGTCTGAAGTAGGGGTTTTTCATGGGGTCGCGCGGCGTGTACACCGCGACGTCACCGACGAACTCCTCCGGCTGGTTGCGCTTGCTCGTCACCACGCGCCCGCCTTGGTCTTCGGGGCGTACGACTTCGGACGGCGCACCAAGGGCGACATGGACGGGACGGCAGGAAGGTCGTTCGACCCTCTGCGGCAGAGGCGTGCTGCTGGCGCTTCGAGCAGCTACGGTCGGCGGGCGGTAGCCCTGCGAACCACGCGAGGACCTTCTCCCGGAGCCACAGGTTCCGGGAGAAGCCATTCCGCGGGGCGGGCAAGCCGGGGGAGTAGGAGTGCTTGTGCGCACGGTCGCTGCTCACGTAGAAGGCCGCTGCGACGTGCTCGATGGTCCAGATGGGTGAGTTCAGGTCGATGTTCATGACCGGGACCGTCCGAAGGGTCAGCGAGGACGCAACCGTGCACACGCAAGCAGCCCCCGCTGGGGGAATCCCGGGGGAAGTCTCAACGAGGGCTGCGCTTTGGTGCAGGTCAGGGCGGGTTTCAGCCCCTCGATTTAGATGCCGTAGTACAGCTCGAACAGTCGAAGGAGTTTCGGCCGTGATTGGGAGCCGTTGATTCATTGAAATGGCAATGAGTTCGCTACTTGATCCGGTTGGTCGGTTTCGGTCTCTTTCGATTCTCCTGCGGAATCTCTGCGGAATCTCGAGGACCGGAGCCGGCTACTGCAAATCTCTCAAGACGGCACCAAATTACTCAACCAGCTCCGGTCGGGTGGTCCCGAGCCAGCCGCCGAGCAGCCGGGCCGTGAGGACGGCCGCGACCGTCTCGGCGGCGAGCAGGCCGGCCAGCACAAGCAGCTGCACCTCCGCTGCCTCGGCGGGTGACGCGCCGCCCAGCAGCAGACCGACGAACGCTCCCGGAAGGGTGACGAGCCCCGCGCTACGGGTCTGGTCGATGGCGGGGATGAGTGCACGTCCGGTCGAGTCCTGTGCTGCTCATGCCTGCAGTCTCCTTCAAAGACGTGTGGTTGCGGCGGGGTGCACGGTCCCAGGTGCCAAGGATCTTCGTCAGTCAGGTTGCAGTCAGGTTCAGAGCCGCCAAGCAAGGCTTACCTCATCTAGGGTCGGTCGTATGTTCGCCAACCTGCTCATCGGCCTGCGTGAGGGCCTCGAGGCCAGTCTCGTCGTCAGCATCCTGATCGCCTACCTCGTCAAGACCGACCGCCGCTCCGAGCTGAAGTACATCTGGATCGGCGTGGGGGCCGCACTCGCCCTCGTCGTTACGGTCTTCGCGGTGGTGACTGCCGCGTTCGACCAGCTCCCTTTTCGCGCTCAAGAGATCACCGGCGGCGTCCTCTCAGTCCTCGCCGCCGCATTGGTCACCTGGATGATCTTCTGGATGCGTCGCACCGCCCGCACCCTGAAACGCGAGCTGGAGGGCGAGATGGAGAAGGCGGTGTCATTGGGCCCGGCGGCCCTTGTGACCGTCGCGTTCCTGACGGTCGGACGTGAGGGCCTCGAAACGGCGGCGATCATGTGGTCGACCGTGACCGGCGCCTACACGCCGGGTCCGTTCGTCGGCGCCACCCTGGGGCTCGTCATCTCCGTGATCCTCGGCTACCTGATCTACCGCGGCGCGCTCAAGATCAACCTGAGCCAGTTCTTCACGGTCACTGGGGCGCTGCTCATCGTGGTGGCGGCCGGTGTGCTTGCGTACGGCGTGTTCGACCTGCAGGAGGCGAGAGTCCTGCCGGGTGTGAGCTCGCTGGCGTTCGACGTCACCTCGGTCATCCCTCCCGACAGCTGGTACGGCACCTTCTTGAAGGGCACGATCAACTTCCAGCCGAACCCCTCGTGGCTCCAGGTCGGAGCGTGGTTGGCGTTCATCATCCCGGTGCTCGCCCTGTACCTCCGTCCGCAGTCGACGTCAGGCAAGCCGATCTCGGCATGATTCAATCCAAGGTCAGGTCGTCAAGCGATGGCGGCACGAATCTTCGGGACTATCTGCTCAAGTCCATAGCGGATGCTGAGTGCGGACGGGAACGCGATGGCCAACGCGGTGGGAAGGTCCAGTGCCACGTAGGCGCCGCGCTTCACGGCCGGGATGGTGTTGAACACGGCGTTCGCCTCAATCTCGGTTTGTGCCTCTGGGGAGTTGTAGGTCAGCAGGACGACATCGGCATCGATCAGGTCGAGATTCTCCGCGCTGACGAGCGCCCGGCCATGGAACGCGGCGTCGGGCGGGTCGGTCACCGAGGCCGAGAGGACCAGGCCGATCGGAGCCATGAATTCGGCAGAGGCATCCTTCGTGCTGTTGATGGCGGTGACGGTGCCGTCGGGCTGCACGGGCCCGAGCGAGAAGGTCAGTACCCTCGAACTCGGGGTTGGCCTTCTTGGCCTGGTCGATCGCCTGGTCAGTCATCGCGATCTGGCGAGCGGCCTCGCTCTGCCTGCCGAGTGCTTCGCCGATGCGGGTGGTCGTGGTGCGCCAGTCGTCGATGTTGTAGCCCTCGTCCCACGACATCGTGGGTGCGATCTTGGAGAGCCTCGAGTACTCGTCCTTCAGCGCGCTGCGGTCCATGGCGAGAATCGGGTCAGGGTGCAGGCCGAGGATGTCCTCGTACGGCAGCTCGTCGACTTGCACGATGTTGAGCTTCTTGTCGTCCAATGCCTGCTTGACCCACGGCGAGATCCCGCCGGGGATGAAGCCGCTGAGATCGGGACTGATGAGCGGGACGACGCCGAGGGCGACGGCGGCGTCGGTGTCGCGGTACTGGCCGACCGACACGACGCGCTCGGGATTCACGGGGACGTCGATCGTGCCGAGTCCTCCGTCGATGCTCCGGGGACGCCGGAGTCACTGCCGGAGCTGCCGCAGTCCGCGAGCAGGGTGCCGCCGGCCGCCAGCGCGAACAGGCTGCGACGGGAGGTGACGGGATCTTCGGGGAAAATCGACATGAGGGCAGGCAACCGACCCTGTGCGCGTCGGGCCAGAGTCTTCAGCACAGCCGACGACGGCGGGACCCGCTCCGATGCCGGAGACGTCTTGAGCTCGTAGAGACCGGCGGCGGTCAGTGACGGGATCCCGAGGACGAACGCCATCCGGGTCGCGGCGACCCGGTCGAGACCGCGCAGGAGACCTGCAGATCGTGGCTCCGGAGCGGGAGACGCCGGGCACCAGTGCCGCGCACTGGACGAGTCCCATCGTGACGGCGTCTCGCAACGTCAGCTCGGACTCGTCGCGCGACTGGGCGGCAGACCGATCTGCGTACAGCAGGACGGCGCTCCACGCGACCAGTGCTGCCCGACGACCCACAGGCTCTTGAGCGAGCCGGTGATGAGTGACTGGGCGGCGAAGCCGACGACACCGACGGGTATCGAGCCGACGATGACGAACCAGCCCATGCGGTAGTCGGCGTCGGCACGCCGGTCAAATGTGGTGATGCCACCGAACCAGGCGCCCGCGATGCGCGCGGTGTCCTTCTACAAGTAGACCAGGACGGCAGCGATCGCGCCCATCTGGATGACTGCGGTGTAGGCCCCGACACCGCGATCGTCGATGGGGAGACCGAGTGCCTTCTCGGCGATCATCAGGTGGCCGGTGCTGGAGACCGGCAGGAACTCGGTGAGGCCCTCGACGATGCCGAGGACAGTTGCGTCCAGGTAGTTCACGGCGCCGCGTTCATGGCCGCCTCGGCCTGGTCGTCACGGGCCGAGCGGTTGCGCCAGTAGGCGATGACGGCCGGAACGATGGAGAACGCGGCTAGCCCGATCGTGATCAGCTCGATGTGGTGGGCGACGAAGGGGATGCCACCGAAGAAGTAGCCGGCGGCGACGATGCCAATCGACCATAGGGACGCGCCGATGAGGTTGTAGATCGTGAAGCGTCGTCGGTCCATGCGGCCGACCCCGGCGGTCGCGGGCACGAACGTCCGCACCACCGGGATGAAGCGGGCCAGGATGACGGCCTTCGGCCCGTAGTGGTCGAAGAAGTGCTGGGCACGGTCGGCGTTGGCCTGTGAGAAGACGCGGGAGTCAGGACGGGAGAAGAGCCGGGGTCCGAAATGGCGCCCGATCAGGTAGCCGACCTGGTCACCGGCCACTGCTGCGACGAAGACGCCGATCGCGAGGACCCAGATGGGCAGGTTGATGACGTTCGAGGCCACGAGGGCTCCGGCGAGAAAGAGCAGGGAGTCGCCGGGCAGGAAGAAGCCGATGAGCAGTCCGCTCTCGACGAAGACGATGGCCATCACGAGCAAGAGCGCTGCCGGGCCGAGCGAGTAGAGCAGAGGCGTGAAGGTCGAGATCATGAGTCCACCGTGGCCCGGTCGACCTGCACGTTGCCTGACTGCCGCGCACGTCTTGTCAGGTGCCGGTTGACGACGTGCACGACGGTGAGCAGCATCGTCGCGATGGTCCAGGAGGCCAGCACGTCGGTCGTCCAGTGGTACCCGAGGTAGATGCGGCTACCGCCGACGCCGACGGCCAACGCCACGGCGAGCCCGTAGGCGCCGAGTCGTGCGCGCCGCTTGGACAGGAGTGGGACGAGCAGCAGGCACACCAGACCGAGGAACACAGCGGAGTTGAGCGTGTGGCCCGAAGGGAAGGAGTACGTGCTGTCGAATGGGCCGAGCCGGTCCGTGGCGCCCGGTCGGGCACGACCGAATGTCGTCTTGACTGCGACGGTCAGGCCAGCGGAGACGGCCATGGCGGCCGCGGCGATGATCGCGGGTCGCGGGC
>JAOPXY010000079.1 GCA_025964895.1 Aeromicrobium sp. | reverse complement strand
GCCGTCTGGATCGTCGACACCAAGAAGGAGCACCTGGCGGTCGACGAGGCCAAGAAGCTCGGCATCCCGATCATCGCGATCCTCGACACCAACTGCGATCCCGATGACGTCGACTTCCCGATCCCGGGCAACGACGACGCGATCCGCTCGGTCGGCCTGCTGACGCGCGTCATCGCCGACGCCGTCGCCGAGGGCCTCATCGCCCGCGGTGGTGCGAAGACCGGCCAGGAGGAGCCCGGCGCCGAGCTGGGCTCGGGCGAGCCGCTCGCCGACTGGGAGAAGGAGCTGCTGGAGACCAAGGGCGCGGACCAGACCGGACCGGTCGGCCCCGCCGCGGCCGAGGCCGCTGCTCCCGTCGCCGAGGTCACCTCCGTCGAGGAGGCTGCTGCCGAGACGGCTCCCGTCGAGGGTGCCGAGGCCGCCGAGGCCGCCGCGCCCGGCGCCGACAAGACCGATGTCGACGTCGATCCCGCCGTGGCCGAGACGCCCGCCGAGTAGCTCAGCCGACGTCCTCACTGACTGCACAGACACCCGCAAAGGAACAACACATGGCAATCACCGCCACAGAGGTCAAGCGTCTGCGTGACGCCACCGGCGCCGGCATGATGGACGCCAAGAAGGCGCTCACCGAGGCCGACGGCGACTTCGACAAGGCGATCGAGGTGCTCCGCATCTCGGGCGCCGCCAAGGCCGCGAAGCGCGGTGCCGAGCGCGAGGCCACGTCCGGCCTCGTCGCGAACTACGGCAGCGCGATCGTCGAGCTCAACTCCGAGACCGACTTCGTCGCCAAGAACGACCAGTTCATCACGCTGGCCGAGAAGCTCGCCGAGCTCGCCGACTCCACGCGTCCGGCCGACGCCGCCGCGTTCGGCGCCACGCCGTTCGAGGACGGCAAGACCGTCAACGAGGCCATCGCCGATCTCGCCGTCGTCATCGGCGAGAAGATCGAGCTCGGCCGCGTCGCCAGCTTCGACGGCAACGTCGCGACCTACATGCACCGTCGCGCGAGCGACCTGCCCCCGGCCGTCGGCGTGCTCGTCGAGTTCGAGGGCGAATCCGGTCACGACGTGGCCCGCGGCGTCGCGATGCAGATCGCCGCGATGCGTCCGCGCTACCTGACGCGCGAGGACGTCCCGGCCGAGATCGTCGCCAAGGAGCGCGAGATCGCCGAGGCCACGTCGCGCGAGGAGGGCAAGCCCGAGCAGGCGATCGCCAAGATCACCGAGGGTCGCCTCAACGGCTTCTTCAAGGAGCAGGTGCTGCTCGAGCAGGCGTCCGTCCAGGACAACAAGAAGACGGTCAAGGCCCTCCTCGATGAGGCCGGCGTGACGCTCAAGCGTTTCGCTCACATCGAGATCGGCGCCTGACGGTTCGACGACGCACCATCCGCTATACCCGCTGATCGAGAGGCCGGATTCATGACCACTGCAGAGCATGTCGCGAATCCGGCCTCTTCCGGTGGCCATCAGCTCAAGCGCGTCCTGCTGAAGCTGTCCGGCGAGGTCTTCGGCGGCGGCAAGATCGGCATCGACCCCGACGTCGTCAACGGCATCGCGAAGCAGATCGCCGAGGCCGTGTCCGAGGGCGTCGAGGTCGCGATCGTCGTGGGCGGCGGCAACTTCTTCCGCGGCGCCGAGCTGAGCCAGCGGGGCATGGAGCGCTCCCGGGCCGACTACATCGGCATGCTGGGCACCGTCATGAACAGCCTGGCGCTGCAGGACTTCTGCGAGAAGCAGGGCGTCGACACCCGCGTGCAGTCCGCCATCACGATGGGCCAGGTCGCCGAGCCGTACATCCCGCGCAAGGCCATCCGGCACCTCGAGAAGGGCCGCGTCGTGATCTTTGGTGCGGGCGCGGGCATGCCGTACTTCTCGACCGACACGGTGTCCGCGCAGCGCGCCCTGGAGATCAAGGCCGATGCGGTCCTGATGTCCAAGAGCGGCGTCGACGGGGTCTACTCCGACGACCCACGCACCAACCCCGACGCGCACAAGTACGACGAGCTGACGTTCGACGACGCCCTCCGCATGGGGCTGAAGGTCGTCGACGCCGCGGCGTTCGCGCTGTGCATGGAGAACGACCTGCCGATGATCGTCTTCGGCATGGAGGGCGAGGGCAACATCGCGCGGGTCCTCCGCGGTGAGAAGATCGGAACACTCGTGCACGCCGCCTAGGCCGCACGAGCGCGAATGACCGTGAGAACTACCCGATGGGATCATAATCGTGATTGACCAGACCCTGCGTGACGCCGACAGCAAGATGGGCAAGGCCGTCGAGCACACCCGCGAGGAGTTCGCCGCGATCCGCACGGGCCGCGCGCACCCCGCGATGTTCGCCCAGATCACCGCGGAGTACTACGGGCAGCAGACCCCGCTGAACCAGCTGGCCGGCTTCCAGGTGCCCGAGCCGCGCACCGTGATCATCCAGCCGTACGACGCGGGCGCGAAGCCGGCGATCGAGAAGGCGATCCGCGAGTCCGACCTGGGCGTCAACCCCAGCGACGACGGCAAGGTGCTGCGCGTGACGCTGCCCGAGCTGACCGAGGACCGGCGCAAGGAGTACATCAAGCTGGCTAAGTCCAAGGCCGAGGACGGACGCATCGCGGTCCGCGGCGTCCGGCGAGGCGCCAAGCAGGCCTTCGACAAGGCCGAGAAGGACTCCGAGATCAGCAAGGACGACAACACCGGCGCCGAGAAGCGGCTCGACGCGCTGACGAAGAAGCACGTCGAGGCGATCGATGAGATGCTGAAGAACAAAGAAGCCGAGCTCCTTGAAGTCTGAGACACCCGCCGAGACGACGCCCGCCGAGGCGGTCAAGAACGGCCGGGCGGGGCGCAACCTGCCCGCGTCGATCGCGGTCGGCGTCAGCCTGCTCGCGGTGGTCGTGCTGTCGCTGTTCCTGGTCAAGGAAGTCTTCATCGCCGTCGTGGCCGTGGCCCTGGCGATCGGCCTGTTCGAGCTGACCCGCGCGTTCTCGACCATCGGGATCAAGCTGCCCGTGCTGCCGGTCGTCACGGGCGGCACGATCATGCTGGTCGGCAGCTACTTCGGGAGCATGGAGACGGCGTCGGTCGCGATGGCCCTGACGGTCATCGGCACGCTCGTGTGGCGGCTGGCCGACGGCGCCGACGGTTTCGTGCGCGACGTCAGTGCCGGCATCTTCTCGCTGTCGTACCTGTTCCTCATGGGCACGTTCGTCCTGCTGATGCTGAAGGAGGACGACGGCCCGTGGCGCATCGTCGCCTTCATCGTTGCGACGGTCGCGTCCGACACGGGCGGCTACATCGCCGGCGTGCTGTTCGGCAAGCACCCGATGGCGCCCACGATCAGCCCCAAGAAGTCGTGGGAGGGCTTCACCGGCTCGCTGGTGTTCGGCATCGGCCTGGGCATCGTCACCGTCGTCTACGCACTCGACGGCGACTGGTGGGTCGGCATCCTGCTGGGCATCGCGGGGGTCGTCTTCGGCACGCTCGGCGACCTGTCGGAGTCGCTCATCAAGCGCGATCTCGGCATCAAGGACATGGGCAACCTGCTGCCGGGTCACGGCGGCCTGATGGACCGCCTCGACTCGCTCATCGCCGTCGCCCCCGTCGCCTGGCTGATCCTCTACCTCCTCGTCGACGTCTCCTGACGCTCGTGAGTCGCTGAGTTCCCGCCGGGGAGCCACTAAGGTCCCGGGCGCCGGAAACCGAGTGACTCACCAGCGGGGCACGAGTGACTCACGAGGGGGAACTCAGTGACTCATGAGCGGGGGCCGGTGGCGCGGGCAAGGTCGCAGCGGGGCACCCTTGTGGCATGTCGATCAAGGTCGCTCTCGAGCACAGGACCACCTACCGCTTCGATCGGCCGGTCGAGCTCGGCCCGCACGTCGTGCGCCTGCGGCCGGCACCGCACAGCCGCACCCCGATCGAGGCGTACTCGCTGACGGTCAGCCCGGCCAACCACTTCGTCAACTGGCAGCAGGACCCGTTCGGCAACTGGCTGGCCCGCCTGGTGTTCCCCGAGAAGGTCGCCGAGCTCGACATCACCGTGGGCCTGGTGGCCGACCTGGTTGTCGTGAACCCCTTCGACTTCTTCATCGAGGAGTACGCCGAGACCTATCCGTTCACGTACGAGCCCTCCCTGGCGGCCGACCTGGCGCCGTACCTGCGCCCCGTCGGGGAGAGCGAGACGGACGTCCCGGGGCCGCTGGTGACCGCATTCCGCGAGCAGCTGCCCGAGCCGCCCGAGTCGGGGACGGCGATGGTGCCGTTCCTGGTGCAGCTCAACGCCGCCGTCTACCGCGCGGTCGGCTACTCGGTGCGCATGGAGGCCGGCGTGCAGAGCCCCGACGAGACGCTCGAGCGCGGCATTGGCTCGTGCCGCGACAGCTCGTGGCTGCTCGTGTCGCTGCTGCGCCAGTACGGCCTCGCGGCCCGCTTCGTGTCGGGATACCTCGTGCAGCTCGCGTCCGACACGACCGCGATCGACGGGCCCAGCGGCCCGGGCCAGGACTTCACCGATCTGCACGCCTGGGCCGAGGTCTTCGTGCCCGGTGCCGGCTGGATCGGCCTCGACCCGACGTCCTCGCTGTTCGCCGGCGAGGGCCACATCCCGCTGTCTGCGACGCCCCACCCGGCAGCGGCCGCGCCCATCTCGGGGACGATCATGGAGCGCGCCGAGGTCGACTTCTCGTTCCACAACGCGGTGCGACGCGCGCACGAGGACCCCCGCGTCACCAAGCCGTACACCGACGAGCAGTGGCAGCGCATTGACGCTCTGGGCGAGGGGATCGACCTGCGCCTCGAGGCCGGCGACGTCCGCCTCACACAGGGGGGCGAGCCGACGTTCGTGGGGCTCGACGAGGTCACGTCACCGCAGTGGAACACCCAGGCGGACGGCCCCCAGAAGCGGGTCAAGGCCAGCGAGCTCGCCGAGCGGCTGCGCGAGGTGTACGCCGCCGGCGGCCTGGTGCACCGGGGTGAGGGCAAGTGGTACCCGGGCGAGGAGCTGCCGCGCTGGCAGATCTCGCTGCAGTGGCGCGACGACGGGCAGACGCTCTGGTCGGACCCGGCCCTGCTGGCCGATCCGTGGGACGCGACCTCCGCCGAGTCGGACGCCCCGGAGCGGGCAGCGCGCCTGGGCCGCGAGATCGTCCGCCTGCTCGGTCTGCCCGACACGCAGCTGCGCCCCGCCTACGAGGACCCGCTCACCGCGCTGATCGGCGAGCTGCGCCGTCCGGACGGCGACCGCCCCGGGCTCGACCCGCTGACCGCCGACGCGCAGACTGCGCGCTCCCTCGACGACCAGGTCGTCGACCCGACCGGCTGGGTGCTGCCCCTGGTGACGGGGGAGGAGTGGCGCAGCCCCGACTGGACCCTGCGCCGCGGCCGCATCGTCCTGCTGCCAGGCACCTCGGCAGTCGGCCTGCGCCTGCCGCTGAGCTCGATCACGTGGAAGGACCCGCACGCGTCGGGCGATCCGTCGTACCTCGAGGCCGGGCCGCAGCTCGACCCGAGCATCCCCGCGGTGCCGGTCGTGCCGGCCGACCACCAGCCGACGGCCGCGCTCACCGTCGAGGCCCGCAACGGCTTCGTCCACGTGTTCCTGCCACCGACCGAGCGGCTCGAGGACTACGCCGACCTGCTTCACGTGATCGACACAGCCGCCACGACCCTCGGCCAGCGCGTCGTCGTCGAGGGCTACGGCCCGCCGCCCGACCCGCGCCTGACCCAGCTCGTGGTGGCCAGCGACCCCGGCGTCATCGAGGTCAACGTGCAGCCCACCTCGTCGTGGACCGAGCTGCGCGATCTCACCCCCGCGCTGTACGACATCGCCCGGCACGCGCGGCTGACCACCGAGAAGTTCGACCTGGACGGCTCGCACACCGGCACCGGTGGCGGCAACCACATCACGCTCGGCGGCCACGAGCCCGCGGCGTCCCCGCTGTTGCGCCGGCCCGATCTGCTGGTCAGCCTGATGACGTACTGGCAGCGTCACCCGTCGCTGTCGTACCTGTTCTCGGGACGCTTCATCGGCCCGACGAGCCAGGCGCCGCGCTTCGACGAGGGACGTCCGGAGTCGCTGTACGAGGCCGAGATCGCCTTCCAGGAGATCGACCGCCTGACGGCGCAGACGGACGAGCCCCGCCCCTGGCTGGTCGACCGCGCGCTGCGCCACCTGCTGACCGACCCGACCGGCAACACCCACCGCGCCGAGCTCTGCATCGACAAGATGTACAGCCCCGACTCGTCCCGAGGACGTCTGGGGCTGCTCGAGCTGCGCGGCTTCGAGATGCCGCCGCACCCGCAGATGGCGATGGTCCAGTCGCTGCTGGTGCGGTCGCTGGTGGCGATGTTCTGGGAGAAGCCGTACCGGGCACCGCTGGTGCGCTGGGGCACCGCCCTGCACGAGGACTTCCTGCTGCCCCAGGGTGCGATCCGCGACATCGGCACCGTCGTTGCCGATCTGCGCGCCCACGGCA
>JAOPXY010000033.1 GCA_025964895.1 Aeromicrobium sp. | reverse complement strand
GAGCGCCACGACGACTTCGTGACGCTCGCCGAGAAGCACGGCGTCGAGCTTGCGTCGGTCGGCCGCACCGGCGGCGACACGATCGAGGTCGCCGGTCAGCTCAGCATCCCCGTCGCCGAGCTCAAGGTGGCGTGGCAGGCCACCCTGCCGGACGTCCTCGGCGCCCACCTCGCCTGAGCGCCCACCCCCCACCGCCACCGCCCACCGCCACCGACCCCCTGGCGCGGCCGGGTCAGCGGGCGACGGGGGTCGACGCGGAGCGGTTGCCCCGGCCGTCCGTCGCGCGGACGAACCAGCGGTCGCCCGCCGCGGAGTCCGGCACGGCGGTGCTCGTGCCGGCCGTGACCTCGACGACGCGATCGTTGCGAAGCACCTCGTAGAAGACGCCGGCGGTCGGGGAGGGCTGCCAGCGGACCTGCGCCATGCCGCCGCCGACCTCGACGGACACACCGCCCGGTGATGCCGGCGGCGTGTGGGGGCGCATGGGGTAGCGGATGAAGCCACCCGTCCACCGGGAGGTGCCGTCGGGCTCGACGGACGAGGTGTAGTCGCCGCCGGCCCACAGCGTGCCGTCCGTCGCGGACATGACGGCCCACGGTCCCTCGCTTCGGCGGCTGCCGGTGTACGGGGCGAACTCGGGGTAGTACGCGCCGGTGCTCGCGTTCCAGGCGCCGACCCGGCCGATGCGGTCGACCTGCGCGTACGGCGCGTTCGGGTTGTCGAAGCTCGACATCCCCGAGTAGTTCCAGTGGTCGCAGTGGCACGAGGCGTACACGATGCCGCGCCGCTCGTCGATCGCCTGGATGTCGCCGCCGTTCTTCGTCAGGTTCGTGTGGTTCAGCCGCAGCGCGGACCCCAGGTACGTGAAGAGGCTGTGCTGGCTCCCACCGACCCACACCTCCTTGCCGACGCTCTCGACCGCCTGCTGGTACTGGCCCAGGCGGCTGGCCGCGCTGTAGCGGACCGGCCACGAGCGGAATCGCGCCGGTCTTGTCGTGCGGATCGCCGCGACGCCCGGACGGTTGACGGTCTTGCGCCCGTCGTCTCCGATGTAGCCCTTCTGGAACTGGCCCACCGCGTAGACGGTCCGGCCGTCGTCGGCGACCTCGAGGGAGAGGACGCTCGAGCTGAGGGTCCGTTTGCCGTTGGCCTGGACGATCCCGGCACCGAGGTTGGGCCGCCACCGCTTGTCCGGGGCGCCGGTCGAGCTGCTGACGCGCAGGATGTTGCTGTACGCGCTCATCCGCTTGCCCGACCCGCCGCGGTAGTACGTGAAGCCGCCGCCGACGTAGAGGTACTTGCCCCTCACGTCGAGCGTGCGGACCCAGCGGTTCGCACCGCGGGTCGTCTGCTTGATCTCGGCGGCGAACTTCTTGTCCCGCTTGCCGTTGCGGGCACTGACGACGACCAGGCCGCGTGCCTTCTTGCCGCCCAGCGTGCTGAACTGCCCGCCGACGGCGAGCTTGCCGTGGGGGAGGGCCGCCAGCGCCTTGACCTGGTTGTTGAGCCGTGGCCGGAAGCTGCTGATCCAGGCGCCGGTGCGGGCGTCGAAGGCCGCGAGGTACGACTGCTTGATCTTCTTCGATCCGCTGGCGTTGCGGACGTGGGTGAAGTTGCCGCCCACGTAGACGCGGTTGCCGATCTGGGCGAAGGCCGAGACCTCGGTCGCGTAGTAAAGGCTGCCGCCCCGGCCAAGACCCGTGACGCCCCACGAGTTGGGGAGGGCGAACGACTCCGGCACGGAGTTCGCGGCGGTCGGGGCGGTGCCGCCGTCGCCGATCGCGGCGAACGACAGCTGGTCGGTCATGAGCCGCGGTCGCAGGTACATCTGCGTGAAGGGCGTGGCGTACTGGCCGCCGGCGACCTTCGAGTACAGGTAGCTGCCGGCGGCAGTGGTGCCGGCGGGGCCGTTCTGGCCGTACGAGAAGCCGCGGACGTAGGCGTTCGAGGACGATGTGTAGAACCAGGAGCGCTGCGTGTCGCCGCCGAGCTGCAGGTCGCGGGTCTGCTGCGGGGCGGTCGTGGTGACGCCGTCGACGGTGTAGGACGACACCGCGATACCGGCCTCCGGACCGGCCGCGAGGGCCCACGACCATCGGTCGCGCTGGGCGAGGCGGAACCGGAGCTCCTGCCAGCTGGTCCCGGCGGTGTTGGTCGCACGCCGCAGGCGGATGCCCTCGGCCAGGGCGTCGACCCTTCCGCCGTTCAGCAGGGCGTCGATCGTGGCGCCGGGCAGCTGCTTGGCGCGCATCGATCCGTTCGGCGACGCGACCTCGGCGGCGCTGCCCTGGCCCTCACCGGACTCCGTCCACGCCTGACGACCGCGCGCGACGAGGACCCAGCCGCCCCCGTCCGTCGTCTGGTCGCAGAAGAATTGCGTGGGCGTGGCGAGCTGCGGCGTGAGGAGCCAGTAGGTGCCGCTCGGTGCCGACGGCGCGACCTGCTTGACCTCCCAGCACGAGGCGGCGGCCCGTGCGGCGGTGCTGCCGTCGTGCGGGGTCGCGGCCTGCGAGGGGGCGGCGGTGAGGACGAGCAGGGTGCAGGAAACCATCGCGGCGACGAGCGCCCCGACGGCCGTGGAACGTGGGCTCATGGGGAGGCGAGGACATCTCTGTAGGGGAGTGGGGAGTGCGCCGGTGCAGAGGGCGCACGGACAACGGTACGTCGGGACGCCGTCCGTGGCTCGCTGACGGCTCACTAGGCTGACCGCATGGCCCGATATGTCCCGCTGACGCACGAGGAGTTCGCGCAGATCTGCGCGCGACTCGACGCCGGCGAGCCGACGCGCGCCGATCTCAAGGCCGCGACGAAGCACCTGGCAGCGCTGCTCGTGCAGCGTGCGCCCGGCGCGAGCGTCGAGGTGCGCATCCCGCCCTACGCGGCGGTGCAGGTCGTGGCCGGGGCCCGGCATACCCGGGGCACGCCCCCGGCGGTCGTCGAGATGGATCCGCTGACCTGGATCGCGGTGGGACGAGGACGGCTCGCCTGGGTCGACGCGAGCGTTCGTGCGTCCGGCGAGCGATCGGACCTGTCTCACCTGATGCCGCTCGACATCACCTGAAACGCTCCTAAATTTTCATTTGGAAACGACCTGTCAGACAGGCTTTCGGCTAGTATGCCCAGTAAGCCCTCGTCGAGACAGGTGGTCGCACGTGACCCTGGCATATCCGGACCCGACCGAGCAGTGGCCAGAGCACCTGGAGCGGCTCGACGACGACCGGCGCCGCGTCGTCGCGGGAGCCCTGCGCCGATCGGCGGCGGAAGGGTGGCCCGCCTCGCAGGACGCGGTCGAGCTGCTCGTCGCCTACGCCCTCGGCGAGATCAGCTCGCGCCAGTACGCGATGGGGATCCTGCGTTCGTGGAACATCGTGCGGCCCGAGCCGGCTCCGCCCCCGCCGCTTCCGTCGGAGCCGTCGGAGCCGCCACATCAGCCCGAGCCGTCGGAGTCGCCGGTGCGGATCAGCCGGGAGGAGGCGGTGCAGGCGTACGTGACGGGCCGCATCGACGTCGCGGAGTTCCTGCGCCTCGCCCGCCGCTGACGCCGCGCGCGACGCTCTCACTGCACCGCCGCGAGGGCCCGTTCGGGGTAGTTGGTCGTCACCATCCACACCGCCGGATCGTTCATCCAGCCGGCCAGCTCGGACGGTCGATCGACGGTCCAGACCAGTAGCGGCAGCCCCCGCCGCCGGGCGTACGACCGCAGCGACCAGCGCGCGACGTGCCGGTGCGCGACGACGAGGTTGGCGCGGCTCAGCCACACCCGGGTGCGCGGGAAGGCCGCCTCGAGCCGGACCAGCCGCCGCACCCACGGATGGCCGCCCCACGATCGTGGGCTCGACGACAGGCCCACCAGCAGGCCCGGGGCGTGGACGCGTGACCAGGCCACGATGCGCCGCACCGAGGCGTCCTCGGCAGTCGTGATGACGACGCTGTCGACGCCCAGCACGGTCACGATGTGCTCGACGAGCTGGACGTCGCGGCTACGGACCTTGAGATCGACGTGCGCCTTGACCCGTCCGGCGATCAGGTCCAGCACCTCGTCGAGCGTCACCAGCACGACTCCGGTGAACTCGTCGAGCCGGTGCCCCGCGATCGACCGGTCCGTGTCGACGTCCCACAGCGCGTCGTTGTGGAAGATGACCGGCGTGCCGTCGGCCGTCAGCCGGACGTCGAACTCGACGTAGTCACAGCCCAGGGCGATCGCCGTCTCGAAGGCGGCCAGCGTGTTCTCCGAGGAGCGGTCGTCGCCGGCGCCCCCGCGATGGGCCGAGACGAGGACCACGCGCTAGGCGGTCTTCCCGCGCCGCAGCTGCGCCCAGACGGTCGACTCGGTCGTCGTCCAGCCTGCCAGCTTCCGTGCCTTGCGGTACGCCTGGACGGCCTTGACGGTCTTGGCGTCGTAGACGCCGGTGAGGCGTGGACGCAGTCCGGCCGCGACGAGCGCGCGCTGCAGGCGCCAGACCGACTGCCCGACCGATCCCTCCTTGAGCACCCGAGGATTCGTGCCCTTCGCGAGCAGTGCGACCCATGTCGCGCGGGTCGCGGTGCCATTGGCCGACCAGCCCTGCTTCCTGCGGAACGCGTCGACCGCCCGGGCGGTGCCGGCGCCGTACTGCTCGTCGACGCTCGACAGCAGCTTCTGCTGCTTCAGCAGGCACTCGAGCGCGGCCACCTGGGGCCCGCTCGCACCGGTCTTGAGCGTCGGGTAGCTCGTGAACGTCATCTTCACGCCGCACGGCAGCGACTGCTTGACGGCGACCGATCCGCGGCCGACGTCGAGGTAGTTCTTGTCGATGTTGAGGGTCTTTCCGCCGTACCTGACGTTGACGCCGTTGTGGTACTGATGGATGCGCTGGTGATTGGTCCAGCCGCTGTTGGACAGGTAGGGCCCGCCCCTGGTGTCTGCCTTCTTGTTCACCCACGCGTTCCACATGTGGTCAGGCAGCGTGAACCCGGGACGTCCGGCCAGCCGCGCCTCGTCGACGACCTTGATCCCGGCCGACCCGCTGGAGTACAGGCCGGACTGGTAGCCCTGCGAGTGGAGGTGCTCGGTCCAGGCGTCCGCGAACTCGAGCAGGACGCGGTCACACGCCGCGGTCCGCGCGTACCACTCGATGTCGAGGTAGGAGACGCTGCCGGGCCCGAAGCCGTACTTCGTGAGCGCCGCGATGGTCTCCTGCGCCTCGGCGACCGCCTGGCTGCGGGCGGTCGCGATGTTGCTCGACATCTTCTTCTTCTGCACGCGGCTGTTGGGATTGTTCTTGAAGCACGGGACCTGGCGTCCGACGTGGATCGGGATGAACCGCCAGCCGTTCTTGGCGTTGCGGGCCACCCACGAGCTGGACAGATTCGGCTGGTACTTGTCGCCGCAGTAGCGCGAGCTGCCCGACACGTAGATGCCGATCGCGCTGAACGGCGAGGTGAGGTTCCACGCGTCCATGACGGACTGCTTGGGGGCCACGCAGGCATCGAAGCCGTGCCCGGTGAAGTCACCGGGGGCCTGCGGGGTCGTCGCCGCACGGGCGGGTGAGGACAGGAGGATCGACGCGACGAGGCCGGTGACGAGACCGGTGACCAGGAGTCGCGCGGTGGGGGAAGGCACCAGACGCATGGACCCGAGGGTACGTGGCGAAGGCGCGCCTGTCACGGCATCGGGCTAGACCGTCTGTCCTCGCTGCAGCTCGGACCACACCGTGGCCTCGACCGTGGAGTAGCCGGGCAGGGCGCGCGCCGCGCGGTACGCCTTGACGGCCTTGACGGTGCGGGCGTCGTAGACGCCCGTGATGCGCAGGCTCGCGCCGGCCGCGACAAGCGAGCGCTGCAGTCGCCACACCGACGGCCCGACCGAGCCCTGCTTCAGGACGCGGGGGTTGCGGCCGCCCGAGAGCAGCGCCGTCCAGACCCCACGGGTCGCGGTGCCGGTTGCGGGCAGGCCGAGGGAGGCCCGGTACGCGTCGACGGCGCGGGTCGTGCCGATGCCGAAGTGCTGGTCGACCGACGACAGGTAGCCGCGCTTCTTCAGCAGGCACTCCAGCGCCTTGACCTGGGTGCCCTTGGCGCCCTTCCTGAGGGTCGCGTAGCGCGTGAACGACTGGGTCGTGCCGCACGGCTTCGATTCCTTGCCGGCTCGCGAGCCCTTGCCGACGTCGAGGAAGTTCTTGTCGATGTTCACGGCCGCTCCGCCGTACGACACGGTGACGTCGAGCTGGTACTGGTGCAGGCGCTGCCGCTTCCAGCCCTTGTCGGCGAGGTAGGGGCCGCCGTCGGTGTTGGCCTTGCCGTTGCCCCATGCGATCCAGAGCTGGTCGGGCTCGTCGAAGCCGCGGCGCTTGGCGGCGCGGGCCTCGTCGACGGCCTGGATCGCGGCCGATCCACTGCCGTACAGCCCTGACCGGTAGCCCTTGGAGTGCAGGTACTCGGTCCACGCGTCGGCGAACTCCAGCACGATGCGGTCGCACGACGCGGTGCGAGCGTAGAACTCGATGTCGAGGTACACGACGCTCCGCTTGCCGAAGCCGTACGTCCTGAGCGCCGCGACGGCCTCCTTGGCCTCGGCGCGGGCCTGCTTGCGCGCGGTGCCGGCGCTGCGGGACATCGTGGCCTTCTGCACCCGGCTCTGCGGGTTGTTCGCAAAGCACGGTGCCTGACGACCGACGTGGATCGGCAGGAAGCGCCAGCCGTTGCGAGCGTTCTGGGCGACCCATGCCGGGCTGAGGTTGGGCTGGGCGGCGTCACCGCAGTAGCGGGACGAGCCGGAGACGTAGATGCCGACCGCGCTGTACGGGGACGTCAGGTTCCACGTGTCCATCGTTGCCTGGTCCGGCGCGACGCACGTGTCGAAGGCGTGGCCGGTGAAGCCGCCGGGCGCCTGCGGGGTGGCCGCCTGTGCTGGGGCCGACAGCAGCACCGACGCCACGAGGCCGGTCACGAGACCCACCATGGTGAGCCGCGCGGGGCGGAGCGCAGCCGGGACGAGCGAGGGGGAGGACTGGCGGGCGAACCACCGGGGGGTCAGGCGCATGGACCCGAGGGTATGTGATTCGTGAGAGGTCTGTCACGGTTCGGGTGTGGCGCGTGGGACGAGGGGTCGCGAACCCGTTACGATTTTCATGCGGCCCCGGTCCCCACCCCTGGATGACCGGGGCCGCCTCACGTCTTAGACCTGGCGGCGCGCGTCGCCCCAGTAGGGCTTGCGAAGATCGCGCTTCAGGATCTTGCCCGAGGGATTGCGCGGCAGGGCCTCCACGACGTCGATCGAGGACGGGACCTTGAACCCGGCGAGCCGCTCGCGCGCGAACGCCATGAGCTCCTCCGGGTTCGCGGTCTGCCCGGGCCGAAAGGCCACAACGGCCTTGACGGTCTCGCCCCACCGGTCGTCCGGCACTCCGATGATCGCGATCTCGGCGACCGCGGGATGCTCGGCGAGGACCCGCTCCACCTCGGGGGAGTACACGTTCTCCCCGCCGGTGATGATCATGTCCTTGATCCGGTCCTCGATGAACAAGAAGCCGTCCTCGTCGACCCGCCCGATGTCGCCGGTGCGCACCCAGCCGTCGGGCGTGATCAGCTCGGCGGTGGCCTCGGGCTTGCCGAGGTAGCCCGAGGTGGCCTGCGGCGTCCGGAACCACACCTCGCCCGACATGCCGGTGGGGGCGTCCTCGAGCGTCGTCAGGTCGACGATGCGCATCTCGGCGTGCTTGATCGGGCGTCCCGCAGACACGAGCCGCTCGGGGTGGGACTCGTCGCGGTGCGCCTCGTCGGTGAGCGCCGTGATGACGCCGCCGAACTCGGTCATGCCGTAGACCTGCTGGAACTCGGTGTCGGGCCACGCCTCGAGCGCGGCGCGCAGCACCGGCAACGGCATGGGAGCGGCGCCGTAGCCGAAGCCCTTGAGCCGGCTGAAAAGCGCCATGGCCTCGGGTCCGGCGGCGAGCAGCGCGGCGACGACGGCGGGCACCAGGAAGACGTGGGTGCAGCCGGCCATCATCCCGGCGGCCAGTAGGGCGCCGTCGACCTCGGGGACGATGTACGCCGCGGCGCCGACGACGGGACCCAGCAGCGCGTACGACGTGCCGCCGACGTGGAACATCGGCATCGCCACGAGCAGCATGTCGTCATCGCCGTACGTCGTCTCGCCCAGGCCGTTGACGCTGTGCTCGACCATCGCGTGCTGGCTGAGCTGGACGCCCTTGGGGCGTCCGGTCGTGCCGGAGCTGTACATCACGACGCAGATGTCGTCCGGTGTGACGTCGGGCTGTCGGTCGGTCGGGGTGGCGGCGGCGAGCCACGCCTCGAGCTGGTCGTTCTCGCCGCCGATGACGATGATCCGCTCGGCGTGCTCGAGGCGGTCGCGGACGAGCTCGAGCTGGCCGAGCAGCTCGTGGCCCACGAAGACGATGCGGGCGCCGCAGTCGTTCAGCACGTAGTCGAGCTCGTCGCCGGCGAGCCGCCAGTTGACGACGGTCGTGGCGACGCCGAGGTTGCAGCCGCCCAGCAGGATCTGCAGGACCGCCGGGCTGTTCTTCTCCAGGATCGCGACCCGGTCACCGCGCCGCAGCCCTTCCGCGGCCAGCGCACCCGCGGCCCGGCGGGTCGACTCCCGCGCCTCCGACCACGTCCACGTGCGGTCGCCGAAGATCCAGCAGGCACGGTCGGGACGTTCGGCGGCGCGGGCGGCGAGAAAGTCGGGGAGGAACGTGGCGTCGGGGATCGAGGTGGGCATGCAGGCTCCTCTGTTGTGACACGGGTCACAACAGGATAGAGGAGGCAACCCACCCGTTCTAGGGACCGACCTCCAGGGTGTCGGCGATGCGGTCCAGGGTGCGGCGCATCCCGTTCTTGGCGGCCGCGGGCATCGTGGTGCGCTTGAGGAAGAACCGCTGCCGATCCTTCGAGATGTCCCACGTCTCCGCGACCCGCGTGCCGTCGGCGGTGGGCTCGAGCTCGTAGCGCCAGACGCGTCCGCCCACCAGGCCCTTCGCGCCGGTCGTCCGCCACGCGATGCGCCGGTCCTGCTCGAACTCCACGACCTCGTTGGACGTCCGGTAGCCGACGCCCATGTGCATCGACATGCCGAACCGTGTGCCGAGGCTCAGCGGCCGCGACGCCTGCCGGGTGCCGCGGACCGTCCCGGAGCCGTCGAACTCGGAGTGCTTCGCGGCGTCGGACAGGAGCGCGAAGATGCGGTCGGCCGGCGCCTTGACGGTGCGCTCGACGGTGATGCGGTCTGAGGTCATGGGCCCATTGGACCGGCGGACCACCCGCCCCGCAACCCCAGTCGGCGGGCGAGGTTCCCCGCTTCACGCGCCGGAATTGGTCGCTGCCGGGCCGCCGCCCCTACACTGGGACATGTGCCCCGCGGAGATGGACGCCTCACCCACGACCTCGATCCCCAGGACGCCGGACCCCAGGACGCCTGCGGCGTCTTCGGTGTCTGGGCCCCCGGCGAGGAGGTCGCCAAGCTGACCTACGTCGGTCTCTACGCGCTGCAGCACCGCGGCCAGGAGTCCGCCGGCATCGCCGTGAGCAACGGCCGCCAGATCCTGGTCTACAAGGACATGGGACTCGTCTCGCAGGTCTTCGACGAGGCCACGCTCGAGTCGCTCAAGGGCGAGATCGCGATCGGCCACGCGCGTTACTCCACGACCGGCTCCAGCGTCTGGCACAACGCGCAGCCCACGTTCCGTCCTACCGCGTCGGGCTCCGTCGCGCTGGGCCACAACGGCAACCTGACCAACACCGCCGAGCTCATCGAGCTGCTGCGCCAGCGCGATGCCGAGGCCGGCACGTCGTTCGGCAAGGGCGAGACCGCGACGAGCGACACGTCCGTCATGGCGACGCTGCTGTCGTCCTACCCCGACCGCTCGGTGGAGGAGGCGGCGCTCGAGGTGCTGCCGAAGCTGCGCGGCGCGTTCTCGCTGGTGTTCATGGACGAGGGCACGCTGTACGCGGCCCGCGACCCGCAGGGCATCCGGCCCCTCGTGCTCGGCCGGCTCGATCGCGGCTGGGTCGTCGCGAGCGAGACCGCGGCGCTCGACATCGTGGGCGCCTCCTTCATCCGCGAGATCCAGCCCGGCGAGTTCATCGCGATCGACGAGAACGGGCTGCGCACCGAGCACTTCGCCAAGCCCGAGCCGAAGGGCTGCGTCTTCGAGTACGTGTATCTCGCCCGGCCCGACACCACGATCGCCGACCAGCGGGTCTTCTCGGTGCGCGCGGAGATCGGCCGCCGCCTGGCCCGCGAGTTCCCCGTCGAGGCCGATCTCGTCATCCCGGTGCCCGAGTCGGGCACGCCGGCAGCGATCGGCTACGCCGAGGAGTCGGGCATCCCGTTCGGCCACGGTCTCGTCAAGAACTCCTACGTCGGGCGCACGTTCATCCAGCCGTCGCAGACGCTGCGCCAGCTCGGCATCCGACTCAAGCTCAACCCGTTGCGCGACGTCATCGCGGGCAAGCGGCTCGTCGTCGTCGACGACTCGATCGTCCGCGGCAACACGCAGCGCGCGCTGGTGCGCATGCTGCGCGAGTTCGGCGCCGCCGAGGTCCACGTGCGCATCTCGTCGCCACCGGTGAAGTGGCCGTGCTTCTACGGCATCGACTTCGCGTCGCGCGCCGAGCTGATCGCCAACGGCATCTCGGTCGACGAGATCTGCCGCTCGATCGGGGCCGACTCGCTCGCGTACGTGACACTCGACCAGCTCGTCGAGGCCACGAACATCCCCAAGGACAACCTGTGCCGGGCCTGCTTCGACGGCATCTACCCCGTGGCCCTGCCGGAGGACGACGTGATCGGCAAGCACCTCCTCGAGGTCCAGGACACGCTTCCCCTCGAGGTGCTCTGAATGGTCTCCTACGCAAGCGCCGGCGTCTCCATCGAGGAGGGCGACCGCGCGGTCGAGCTCATGAAGGAGTGGGTCGACAAGGCCCGTCGCCCCGAGGTCGTCGGGGGCATCGGCGGCTTCGCCGGCCTGTTCGACGCCTCCGCGCTCAAGGACTACCGCAGGCCGTATCTGGCGACGTCCGCCGACGGGGTCGGCACCAAGGTGCAGATCGCCCAGCGCATGGACAAGCACGACACGATCGGCTTCGACCTCGTCGGCATGCTGGTCGACGACCTCGTGGTCTGCGGCGCGGAGCCTTTGTTCATGACCGACTACATCGCGTGCGGCAAGGTCGTCCCCGAGCGCATCGCCGACATCGTCAAGGGCATCGCCCAGGCGTGTGCGGAGTCGGGCACGGCGCTGCTGGGCGGCGAGACCGCCGAGCACCCCGGGCTGCTGGGCGTCGACGAGTACGACATCGCCGGCTCCACGACGGGCGTCGTGGAGGCCGACCAGCTGATCGGCGCCGAGCTCGTGCGACCCGGTGACGTCGTCATCGCGATGGCATCGAGCGGACTGCACTCCAACGGCTACTCGCTGGTGCGGCACGTCTTCTTCGAGCAGGCCAAGTGGTCGCTCGACCGGGACGTGCCGGAGTTCGGCCGGACGCTCGGCGAGGAGCTGCTGACGCCGACTCGCCTGTACACGCTGCCGTGCCTGGCGCTGGTCAAGGACGTCGAGGTGCACGCGATGTCGCACATCACCGGTGGCGGACTGGCCGCCAACCTGGCCCGCGTCGTCCCGCCGACGGTCTCGGTACGCGTCGACCGGTCGACCTGGACGCCTCAGCCGGTGTTCGGGCTCGTCGGCGCGCTGGGCGGGGTCGACCAGGCCGATCTCGACCTGGCGCTCAACATGGGAGTCGTCATGGTCGCGCTGGTGGCACCCGATGCGGCCGATGCGGCACTCCGCCTGCTGGCCCAGCACGGCGTCGACGCCTGGGTCGCCGGCGACGTGCAGGACGCCGGGGTTCACGGCGAGGGCGGCACCGTCAGCCTCACCGGCACCTTCGCGTAATCCCCGACACCTTCCGGGGGGTCGATGCGCGAAACGTGGTGACCTGTGGGTAGGCTGGTCAGCACGACAAACTGACTATTTCTCTGCGAGGGGGTCGAGCCTTATGGGCCGCGGCCGTGCGAAAGCCAAACAGACCAAAGTTGCGCGCGACTTGAAGTACCGGACTCCGGACACAGACTTCAACACCCTGCAGCGAGAGCTCCACGGAGAATCCGGCGAGCCGATTCCCGAGCAGTACCGGGACCTCGAACGAGAAGACCCGGCCGCGAGCTAGCGCTCGCTGACTGGGGTCCCAGCCGTCTCGGACTACGGCAGGTAGACCTGTCCGAGGCGGCCGATCTCGCGCATGCGCTGCTCGGCCATGCGATCGGCTGCCACCGACGGTGGTACGCCGTCGGCGGCAGCCCGTCGCAGCACGCCCAGCGTCGTGTCGTAGATGGACGTCGCGCGCAGCTTGGCGCGGTCGAAGTCGAAGCCCTCGAGCTCGTCGGCGACCTGGATGACGCCACCGGCGTTGACGCAGTAGTCCGGCGCGTAGGTGATGCCGCGCTCCTCGAGCCGCTTCTCGATGCCCTCGTGGGCCAGTTGGTTGTTGGCCGCGCCGCACACGATCGTCGCGGTCAGCGCCTCGATCGACTCGTCGTCGAGCGCGCCGCCGAGCGCGCACGGTGCGTAGATGTCGAGCGGTTCGCGGATCAGCGTGTCGGTGTCGGTGACGACCGTGATCGACGGGTACGTGTCCGCCAGCGCCGCGACGGCCGGCGCACACGGATCGGTGACGACGACGTGCGCGCCCTCGTCGACGAGGTGTCCGACCAGGTGGCGTCCGACCTTCCCGACGCCGGCGACTCCGACGCGCTTGCCGGCCAGTGACGTGTCGCCCCACTGGTGCTGCGCCGAGGCGCGCATGCCCTGGTAGACGCCGAACGCGGTGAGCACCGACGAGTCACCCGCTCCGCCGTGCTGGACCGTGCGGCCCGTGACGAAGTCGCACTCGCGCGCGACGACGTCCATGTCGGCGCTGAACGTGCCGACGTCGCACGCGGTGAAGTAGCGGCCGTTCAGCGACTGGACGAAGCGTCCGTACGCCCGCAGCAGGGCCTCGCCCTTGAGCTCGGCCGGATCGCCGATGATGACGGCCTTGCCGCCGCCGAGGTCGAGGCCGGCGAGGGCGTTCTTGTACGCCATGCCCTGCGACAGGTTGAGAACGTCGGTCAGAGCCTCGGCCTCCGACCCGTACGGGTAGAAGCGGGTGCCGCCGAGTGCGGGGCCTAGCGCGGTCGAGTAGATCGCGATGATGGCCTTCAGGCCGGAGGCCTCGTCGTGGCAGAAGACGACCTGCTCGTGCCGGCTGCCGAAGGCGGAGGGGGGATCGCTGCGAAGGGTCACGGTAGTGCTCTCTGTCGGGGTGTCGGGCCAGCGGTGGTGGGCTGACTCATCGGGTGGGCCGCGGGGTGTTGCGGCCTGGCCAAGACTCTACTCGCGGCGGCTTCCGGAGGGTACCGAGTAAACATGAGGAATTCCTCAGCTTTATGCTGAGGGGGTGAAGACCTCCAGCGCGCCCAGCATCTCGTACTCCATCACGATCCGCCTCGAGGTCCCGTCCGGGGGCTCGGCGGTCAGCGGCCTGACCAACACCGTCGAGCATGCCGGCGGGCTCGTCACAGCCCTCGACGTCGCGGCCTCCGGCGCCGACGCGCTGCGCATCGACCTGACGTGCGCCGCTTCCGACACCGCCCACTCCGCCCGCATCGTGGAGAGTCTGCGAGCGCTCGACGACGTCGAGGTGCTGAAGGTCTCCGACCGCACCTTCTTGATGCACCTCGGTGGTGTCATCGAGACCGCGACGAAGCATCCGCTGCGCAACCGCGACGACCTCTCGATGATCTACACCCCCGGTGTCGCCCGCATCTGCCAGGCGATCGTGGCCGACAAGGAGGACGCCCGTCGCCTGACGGTCAAGCGCAACAGCGTCGCGGTCGTGAGCGACGGCTCGGCGGTGCTCGGCCTGGGCAACATCGGCCCGCACGCGGCGCTGCCGGTCATGGAGGGCAAGGCCGCCCTGTTCAAGAGCTTCGCCGACATCGACGCGTGGCCCATCGTGCTCGACACGCAGGACGTCGACCAGATCGTCGAGACCGTCGCGGCGATCTCCCCGGGCTTCGCCGGCATCAACCTGGAGGACATCTCGGCGCCGCGCTGCTTCGAGGTCGAGGCGCGCCTGCGCGAACGGCTCGACATCCCGGTCTTCCACGACGATCAGCACGGCACCGCGGTCGTCGTGCTGGCGGCGCTGCGCAACGCTCTCACGGTCGTCGGCAAGGACCTGTCCGCCGCCCGCATCGTGCTGGTCGGCGCGGGCGCCGCCGGCTCGGCCGTCCTGCGCATCATGCTGCACGCCGGCGCGCAGCACGTCGTGGTGTGCGACGTCGAGGGCGTCGTCCACACGGGACGCAAGGACCTCGACCCGTCGCTCACGTGGATCGCGGAGCACACCAACGTCGACGGTCACACCGGCACGCTGCAGGAGGTGCTGCCCGGCGCGGACGTGTTCATCGGTGTCAGCGCGCCCAACCTGCTGACGGGCGAGGACGTGGAGGCGATGGCCGACGACGCCGTGGTCTTCGCGCTGGCCAATCCCGATCCGGAGATCGATCCCGCGATCGCCCGGCAGCATGCCGCGGTCGTCGCGACAGGACGATCGGACTATCCCAACCAGATCAACAACGTGCTGGCGTTCCCCGGCATCTTCCGCGGCCTGCTCGACGCGCAGAGCCACGGCATCGGCATGGAGGTGCTGCTCGCCGCGGCCGACGCGGTCGCCGGATCCGTCGCGCCCGAGGAGCTCAACGCGAACTACATCATCCCGAGCGTCTTCCACCACGAGGTGCACCAGCGGGTCGCGGCCGCGGTCAAGGCAGCGGCGCAGCGGGCCGACTCGGCCTCACAGGACCCACAGGACGCCGACCAGGGTGGGGACCATTGACAGGGCGATCCACACCGGTGACCACAGCCGGGCGCCCAGGATGATCCTGACGACGACGTAGGTCACGACGGCGAAGACGGCCGACAGCACCAGCAGCAGCACGGCATCCGCACGACGTCCCTCGCCCTGCACGACGTGGGCGACGACGATGAGGCCGAGCACCCCGTGGATCGCGACGGCGAAGAAGGCGATCGCGCCGACCCTTCGCTGCACGCGGCGCAGCGCGGCGAGCTGTTCTGCGGGGGACTGGCTGGTCATGGGTCCATTGTCCACCCGGCGGCCCGGACGTCACCTGTCGGCATCTGCGCTCTGCTCACTTCTCCCCTTCGCCGACGATCGCCGTCAGAAGCCGCAGGCACCGCTGCATCATCTGCTCGGCGGACTCATTGGGGTGCTCGACCCACCAGTTCATGAGGGAGTCGACGATGCCGAGCCATACCGACGTCATGGCCGAGATATCGAGCAGGTCGTCGTTGCCGGCCAGGCCCATGAGCTCGGCCACGCCCTCCTCGGCGAGCTTGCCGATCCGGTCGGCGTACACGGTCACGGAGTCGGCGATGGGCCCGGTGGTCGGTGCCGACGGGTCGAAGAACAGCCGCCAGAGGTGACGGCGGCCGTCGAGCAGCGCGAACATCCCGCCGAGGGTCGCCATGCCGCGCTGGATGCCGACAGCGTCGCCGCGGGCGATGCGCTCGATCTCGTCCGCGACGAGGGCCCCGCCGCGGTCGAGGCAGGCTTCGAACAGACCGTCCTTCGAGCCGAAGTAGTTGTAGATCAGCGGCTTGGAGATGCCGGCGAGATCGGCGACCGTGGCAACGGACGTCGCGGCGAATCCGTACGTGCCGAACTGCTCGGACGCGATGTCCAGGATCTGTGTCTCCCGGTCCAGCCGCGGGACGCCCTTGGTGCCTGCGTTGGGTCGAGCCATGTGTCGAAGTCTAGCGCGATGATGTGATCGCGTGGTAACTTACCCAGCAGTCATATACCTGGCTGACCGAGGAGGAGCGCGTGGAGACATTGGACCCGCTGAAGAATCCGACCCTGGCCGCGGCGCCGTTCTTCGTGCTGACGCTGCTGATCGAGATCGCCGCCTTCCGATACCTCGAGACCGACACCCCGATGCGCGGCTACGAGAAGAAGGACGCGCGCACCAGCATCCTGATGGGCCTGGGCTCGCTCGTCTCGAGCGCGGTCTTCAAGGTCACGACCCTCGTGGCGTTCGTCGCGATCAGCGTCTACCTGGCCCCGTGGCACCTGCCCACCGACACGTGGTGGTCGTGGGCGCTGTTGATCGTGGGCCTCGACCTCGCGTTCTACCTTCAGCACCGCTTCGTCCACCGGGTCCGGATCGGCTGGGCCGCGCACCAGGCCCACCACTCGAGCGAGTACTTCAACTTCTCCACGGCGCTGCGACAGAAGTGGAATCCGTGGGCCGAGGCGATCTTCTGGGCGCCGTTTCCGCTGCTGGGCTTCGAGCCGTGGATGCTCTACGTCGCGTTCGGCTTCAACCTGGTGTTCCAGTTCTTCCAGCACACCGAGCGCATCGGCACGATGTGGTGGCCCATCGAGCTGGTGTTCAACACGCCGTCGCACCACCGGGTGCACCACGGCAGCGACCCGGAGTACCTGGACAAGAACTACGCGGGCATCTTCATCGTCTGGGACCGGATGTTCGGCACCTTCCAGAAGGAGCTGCACCGCCCGACGTACGGGCTGACCGTCCCGGTGACCACCTACAACATCCTGAAGCTGCAGTACGGACCGTTCGCGGCGCTGTTCCGGGACGTCCGTTCTGCAGATCGCTGGCGCGACAAGATCGGGTACGTCGTCATGCCCCCGGGCTGGAAGCCGGGGGAGAGCAGGGACGAGGCCGAGCAGCCGCGGGTGGGGCCGGAGCCGGCACCTTCGTCCTAGGAGGCTTCACGGGTCGTCGATCAGAGCGCGCGGGTCTGCCCGCCATCGACCGGCACCATGACGCCCGTCAGGAAGCTCGCGGCCGGGGACAGAACGAAGGCGGCGACTCGGCCGAACTCCGCGGGCTCGCCGTAGCGACCCAGGGGGATGGCCTTCTCCTTGGCCGCACGGCTCGCGGCTGCGTCGCCGGTGGCGGCGTCGAGGTGTCTGACGCGATCGGTGGAGATGCTGCCCGGCAGCAGCCCGTTGACCCGGATGCCGCGCGGTCCGAGCTCGTCGGCGAGATTCTTGGCGGCCATGGCCAGTCCGGGTCGCAGTCCGTTGGAGATGCCGAGGCCCGCGATCGGCGCCTTGACGGACGTCGACAGCACGAACGCGATCGAGCCGCCGGCGCCGAGCTCGTCGGCCGCGGACGTGGCGAACCGGATCGCGCCGAGGAACACCGACTCGAACGACGTGCGCCACTCATCCTCGGTGCGGTCGAGGATCGGTCCTGCCGGGGGCCCGCCGACGCTGATGAGCGCGCCGTCGATGCGTCCGAACGCGTCCTGGGCGGCGGCGATCAGCTGGGCGGGCGCGGTCGCGTCGGCGTTGTCGACCGCGACGCCGACCGCCCGAGGCCCCAGCTCGGCGACAGCGCGATCGACGGCGTCCCTGCTGCGTGAGGAGATGACGACGTTGGCCCCTTCGGCCACGAGCTGACGGGCGGTGGCGAAGCCGAGTCCGCCGGACGCGCCGGAGAGGAGATAGGTGCGATCGGTGAGTCCAAGATCCATGCGGCTCAGCCTAGGTCGCGATCCGTGGAGTAGCGCGCCGCGTGCTGGACCGCTACCGTCGTCGTGACCTACGGTCGTCGTGACCTACGAAAGGGCTGCTCATGTACTTCGGTGGATCCATTGCACTCATCGCCATCGGCGCGATCATGTCGTTCGCGATCCGGGACAACATCAACGAGGTCGACCTCGTCGTGATCGGCTACATCCTCATGGCAGCAGGCGTGATCGGCATCGTCTTGTCGTTCGTCGCCCAGGGCCAGCGCAACAACGCTCTTCGCCAGCGCGACGACGTCGTCCGCAGGGACGACCTCCCGCCGCGCTGAACCTCACCGTCTGACGCGGTGGATCGGCAACCTCATGGGCGACCGTGGGGTTGCGGATCCACCGCGTCCGTCGTTGGTGGGGTCTCGGTCGGCCACACGTACGGCAGGTCGTCCGGGACGCCGGGGAACAGCGGGCCGTAGTGCGCGGGCAGCTTGCGCAGCAGGGCCGACTGGTGGCTGCGGTGGACGTCCTCGTTGCCGAGCCAGGGCGGCAGCAGGCCGTGCGCAGCAAGCTCGTCCTGCGACCGGACGGTGGTGATGCCGGCGGTCGCCAGATCCGCCGTGATCGTGGCCGCACAGGTGTCGGCGTAGCCCTGGGACGTCCACTCAGCGGTGATCGCCAGCGAGTAGGCCCCGAGCCCCTCGAGGTACCCGCGCCACATGACGGCCGCTGGGTGGTTGCGCCAGCCGTAGGTCGGGATCGTGATCGCCCGGACGACCTGGATGGCCTCGACGCGCTGCTTCCCGAGCCGGGCCCGGTCGAGCACGTGGGCGGAGCGGGCGAAGTCGGCGTAGGGGAGGAAGGTCTGCATCGGCGGTGGGTACCCGGCGGGGGCGGCGGGCAATCGGACGGCGTGCGAGGCCGGCTGCCTCGTCGCGAGGGACACCGACGAGTCCGCAAGCGTCTGGCACAGCGTCCGGATGGTGACGTGAAGGAAACCGCGTGGCGGTGCTCGTTGATGAACTGGGGTCACGATCCCGCTGAGTGGTGGTGTTGCAGTGAGCTCGGAGTCGGCCTATTGGCGTCGGTGTCCGGGTCCTGGATCGACGTTGTCCTTCGGCAGGACTGGTGGGGGGGCGGAGCGGTATTCGTGGCCGGTGGGGGTGTGCCAGATGGTGGTGTTTCCTTCGACGGTCACCGTCCAGCCGGGTTGGTGTTTGATCTGGTGGGATCGTTCGCAGAGGCCTTGGGCGTTGTCCTTGGTGGTGGTTCCGCCGTGCTGGTAGTCGTGGGGGTGGTCGATGTCGCGGATCTTGCTGTCACAGCCGGGTTGGCGGCAGCGGCGGTCGCGGGTGCGGACGTGGGCGCTGGTGCGGCGGTCGTAGCGTCGGCGGCGTGGTTCACGCACGATGAGGGTGCCGTCGACGGGGTCGACGAGCAGGCGCCGTACCGATGCGGTGCGGGCCTTGGCGATGAGCTCGTCGGCGACTTCGGGGCAGAGGGGGCCGTAGCCCTCGAGATCGACGGGGGTCGTGCCGTCGTCCAGGAGGGTCTTGGCGTCCAGGACGAGGTTGATCTCGACGTCGATGTCGTCGGCGTACTTCAGGCCGGTGACGCGTTCGACCAGGGTCTGGGTCATGATCTGGCCGCGGGTGCGGGGGTCGCCGGTGGACCGTAGGCCGGTGGCCCAGTCGTCGAGGGCCTGGTAGGCGGCGAGGATCTGCTCGGCGGGTCCACGCACGTGCAGGGACGCGACGCCGTCGGACTCGGGGGTCATGGTGACCCTCTGGTCGGCGCGGTTGGCCTGGGCGCGTTCGTTGGCGGCTTCGGTGTCGATGCCGATCACGATCCGGGCGGTGGCCTGCTTGGCCTGGTGGGTGGTCATGCCAGGGATCTTCTCGGCGATCACGGGGTCGGCGATCATCACGTCGTCGTCGGTCAGGTAGGTGGTCTCGTGGGCGACGGCGCGGGCGGTTTGCTCGGAGATGACGCCGGAGGCGAACAGGGCGAACACGTTCGGCAGTCGCCTCATGCCGATCGCGAGCTCGAGCTGGGTGCCGGCGGCGGAGGGTCCGATGTGGCGGGCCATGGACACCTCGCCGATGATCGACAGCTCGGGGATTCCTTGACCCAGACCCATCATGGTCACGCGTTCGGCGTGCAGGTTGCCGATCTGGTGGGTCTGCTCGGCCTGCAACGCGCGGATCCCGCGGTCGAGCGCCACGATTGCGTCGATGCGGTCGTGTCCGGCCTCCAGCACCGGCAGGGCACCGAAGTCGTGGGCGCGCACCTCCTCCAGGAGGTCACCCGGTGCCGTGGCTTCGAACATGTCTCCAACCTACGAACGCCCTCAGACACACGTTTCCCGCCATTCCACGGTTTTCCACAGGCCGAATCGCTGATTCGTCCGTCGTCTCCAGTTCGTCGCGCGCCGAGCGGTACGGTGCCCGGATGGGCCTGATGACCGTGGACGACGTGCCGTTCGTCCTCGGCGTCTTCCTGGGTCCCTTCGTCGTCACAGTGGTCCTGACGGCGGTCCTCGCGACGCGCAGCGCGCGGCGCGAGAAGGTCGCCGCGTCGGTGCTGAGTGCCGTCGTGGTGGGATCCCTCGCTGTCTACTGGTGGGCGTGGGGTCCCGCGTTCGACGCGGCCGATGCCGGACGCGAGCCATCGCCCCGGGTCGATCTCACGCTCGACATGGCCATCTGGGTCAGCGCGGCCGCGACGACGCTGCTGTTGGCACTGGGCGCTGTGCTGGTCATCAAGTCGCCGTGGCGCGGGTCGCGCGCCTTGGCCAGGGTTCGCTGACTAGCTCGAGCCTGTCCTCTCACCGCCGGGCCGGGGTCGACTCCCCCAAGCTCTCCGCTAGCGCTCCGAGCAGGGGGGACCCCCAGGCGAAAGCGCCGACTCGCCGACAGACCCACGCCAAGAACGACGAAGAGGACCCCGCAAAAACCGCGGAATCCTCTTCGTCGTTTGTGGCCAGGGCCGGGGTCGACTCCCCCAAGCTCTCCGCTGCGCTCCGAGCAGGGGGGACCCCCAGGCCCGCCGTCTCGCCTGCAGACCCGGGCACGCCAGAAAAGCAAGAAGCCCCGCAAAACCCGCGGGGCTTCTTGCTTTTCTGCTGTGGCCAGGGCCGGGGTCGAACCGGCGACCCTCCGCTTTTCAGGCGGATGCTCGTACCAACTGAGCTACCTGGCCACCGCTCGCGAACGAGCGACGTTCACCTTATCGCATCGCCTGCGGCCGTCACGAATCAGCCAGCCGCTGGAGGAGCAGAGCCTCCGCGATGCAGACCTTCGTGAACTCGCCGAGGTGCAGTCCCTCGTCGATGCCGTGCGCGCGGGTGTCGGGATCCTCCACGCCGGTGACCAGCACGGCCGCCTCGGGGAAGATGCGGGCGAACTCGGCGATGAACGGGATCGAGCCGCCGACACCGATGTCGACCGGGTCGGTGCCGTCCCATGCGTCGCGGAACGACGATCGTGCCGCGTCGTACGCGGGACCATCCGCGTCGACCGCGTAAGACTCGCCGATCTCACCCCGCTCGACCGTCACCTCCGCGCCGAACGGCGCATGCTTCTCCAGGTGCGCGACGAGCGCGGCCAGGTGTTCGGCCGCGTCGCCACCGGGAGCCACGCGCATGCCGATCTTGGCCCGTGCGCTCGGCGAGAGTGTGTTGGACGCCGTCGCGACGGGCGTCGCGTCGATGCCCAGGACGCTGACCGCGGGCTCGGCCCACAGGCGCTGGACGATCGAGCCGTGGCCGATCTGCTCGACGCCGGGCAGCACCGACGACTCGGCGCGGAACCGGTCCTCGGGGTACTCCAGGTCGGCGGCGACGGCATGGTGCAGCCCCTCGATCGCGACGGTCCCGTCGGCGTCGTGGAGGGTCGCTACCAGCCGGCACAGCGTCGTCAGGGCGTCAGGTACGACACCGCCCCACATGCCCGAGTGCACCGCGTGGTCGAGTGTTCGCACCGTGACGACGCAGTCGACCATGCCGCGCAGCGTGACGGTCAGCGCCGGGACGCCGATCGCCCAGTTCGTCGAGTCGGCGATGATGATGGCGTCGGCGGTCAGCTCGTCGCGGTGCTGCTCCAGCAGCGCCACCAGGCTCGGCGACCCGGACTCCTCCTCGCCCTCGACGAAGACCGTGACCCCGACGGGCGGATTGCCGCCGTGGGCGCGGAACGCGGCGAGGTGCGCCGCGAGCCCGGCCTTGTCGTCGGCGGTGCCGCGCCCGTAGAGACGGTCGCCGCGTCGGGTGGGCACGAACGGCGGCGACGTCCACAGCGCGGGATCGCCCGTGGGCTGGACGTCGTGGTGCGCGTAGAGCAGGACGGTCGGCGCGCCCGGGGGAGCGGGGTGGTGCGCGATCACCGCGGGGGCCCCGCCGGCCTCGACGATCTTCGTCCGCGCGAACCCGGCCTCCTGCAGCAACCGCTCGACCTCGACGGCCGACCGGCGGACGTCGTCGTGGTGCTCGGGCTGCGCCCAGATCGACGGGATGCGGGCCAGGGACTCCAGATCGTCCAGGACAGACGGCATGAGGTCGTGGACGCGCGAGGTGAGATCGGTCATGACCTCAGCCTCGCACGGCCGATCGACTCCGGGTCAGACGACGCGGACCGCGTCCTCGGCGGAGATGCGCGGGAGACGGTCGAACCACGGGTTCTCGCCCGGGTGGCCGATGTTGACGACCAGCTGCGTCTTCCACGAGGTGCCCTCGAAGAACTCCGCGTCGACGCCGGCGGCGTCGAAGCCGCCCACGGGTCCGGCGTGCAGGCCCGCCGCGCGGATGCCGACGATGAAGTAGCCGGTCTGCAGCGCGGTGTTGTAGCGCGCGATGTCGGCGCGGACCGAGGTGTTGTCGGCGAACATGTCGCCGGCCGTCGGGTTGTGCGGGAAGTGCGCCGGCATCGAGGTGTGGAAGTCGGTGTCGGCGGCGATCACGGCGACGATCGGCGCCGTCTCGGCCTTGGCCCGGTTGCCCTCGGCCATGTGGGGGATGAGCCGGTCACGGCCCTCACCCTTCTCGATCAGCAGCAGGCGCATGGGCTGGATGTTCATCATCGTGGGGCCGAGCTTGACCAGCTCGAAGACCTCGCGCACCTGTTCGGCGGTGACGGGCTCGTCGCTGAAGCTGTTGACGCTGCGCGCCTCGCGGAACAGGACGTCGAGGCTGTCGTCGGGCACGACGAAGGGGGTGGTGATCGTGGAAGTAGTCATGCGAATTTCAACTACCGAGGGGGCAAAGAAAATCCCACGCCCCTCCGAAGAGGGACGTGGGCTTCTTCACATGGCGACCCCGACCGGACTCGAACCGGCGACCTCCGCCGTGACAGGGCGGCGCGCTAACCAACTGCGCCACGGGGCCATGCTGTGCGGTGAACCGCGAATGCAACTCTAACGCACGGCTCCTCCAGGGGACAAAACGGGGCTCCCCGTAGCGCACCCGGACGTCGGCGAGCGCGCTGTCCGAAACGTGAACACGTCCCGATTGTCCCCGGATCTCCGCTTGCATGGAGCTATGACCGCACGCCCCACCACCGTCGCGCCCATGTCGCTGGCCGATCTCGTCGCCCTGACGAGCTCGGTCGCCGACGACGTCCGCGCGGGCCTCTACGAGGTTCACGCCGACGAGGAGAGCCGCTGGCACGTGCGCCTGCTGTGTGACGACCAGGTCGACGTCTGGCTCATCAGCTGGACCGAGGAGCAGGGCACGCAGCTGCACGACCACGGCGGCTCCTCGGGCGCGTTCACCGTCGTGAGCGGCGAACTCAGCGAGGCGGTGTGGACGCCGGGTGCCGAGGTGCTGCAGGAGTCCGCGCGGTCAGAAGGCGATTCGGTCATCTTCGGCGAGCACTACGTCCACGACGTGCGCAACGTCCGTCCCGAGGTCGCCGTGAGCGTGCACGCCTACTCACCGCCGCTGTCGCTCATGAACTACTACGACGTCGACGGGCACCAGCTGACCCGGCTGGCGTCGATGTGGACCGACGACCCAGAGGCGCCGGCCCCCGAGCTGCGGGCGGCGTCGTGACCGCGCCGACCACGTCGGCCCGATTCGGCTCGGTCGACGAGCTGCTCGCCGCTGCGCGCGCGGGCATCGAGCGGCTGTCACCGCGCGAAGCACACGAGCGGGTGGCCGCCGGGGCGTTGATCGTCGACATCCGGCCGGCCTGGCAACGCGCGACGGACGGGGAGATCCCCGGTTCTGTCATCGTCGAGCGCAATCATCTGGAGTGGCGTCTCCATCCGGCGTCCGGGACGAGCCTGCCCCTGGCGACGGACGGTCAGGAATGGATCGTCGTCTGCACCGAGGGGTACACCTCGTCGCTGGCGGCATCCGCCCTGGTGTCGCTGGGCCTCCCTGCCGCCGACGTCGTCGGTGGCATCCACGCCTGGCGTGCCGCGGGGCTGCCGGTGGTGCCCGGTGCGACCGAGACCGAGCACGTGGTCGCCGCCGCACCGTGAGACCGGCAGTGTCAGAGGGAATTTTCCGATTGCCGCCGGACGTTGATCACGCAACACTGTCTGAAGTCTGAGCCCTTGCCTACCTACCTGTCGCGGCGCACCGTCGCCGAACGGAGGACCGCATGATCGAGTACCGCTCCATCGGCAAGACCTTCGCCGACGGGACGGAGGCAGTGGGTGACTTCAGCCTCGTGCTGCCGTCCCGCACGACGACAGTGCTCGTCGGCTCCTCCGGGTGTGGCAAGACGACGCTGCTGCGCATGGTCAACCGCATGGTCGACCCGACGCGGGGACAGGTGCTGATCGACGACGTCGACATCGCGACCCGCAACCGGGTCGAGCTGCGGCGCAGCATCGGCTACGTCATGCAGCACGCGGGCCTGCTGCCGCACCGCAAGGTCATCGACAACGTGGCAACGGTCCTGCGGCTCAACGGCGTCGACCGCAAGGAGGCGCGCGACCGGTCGTACGCCGTGCTGGAGACCGTCGGCCTCGATGCGTCGCTCGCGACGAAGTACCCCGGCCAGCTGTCCGGCGGGCAGCAGCAGCGCGTCGGCGTCGCCCGCGGGCTGGTGTCGGACCCCAACATCCTGCTGATGGACGAGCCGTTCGGCGCCGTCGACCCGATCGTCCGCGAGGAGCTGCAGGCCGAGCTGCTGCGCCTGCAGCGCGAGCTCGACAAGACCATCGTCTTCGTGACCCACGACATCGACGAGGCGTTCCTGCTCGGCGACCAAGTCGTGATCCTCAAGAAGGGCGGCAAGGTCGCGCAGGTCGGCTCGCCCGCCGACATCCTCGCGAAGCCCGCCGACGACTTCGTCCGCAGCTTCGTGGGGCTGGACAGGGGCCACCGGACGCTGCACGTCGAGGACCGCGACGGCGTGCGCGTCGTCGTCGACGGCACGGGCAAGGCCACCGGGGTGCTCGAGGCGTGAGCTGGTTCCTCGACAACGTCGACTACGTGCGCGAGCTGTTCGTCCGGCACGCGTGGATCAGCGTCGTCTCGACCCTCATCGGGTTCGCACTCGCGCTGCCGGTGGGCTGGTACGCCAACCGGCACCCGCGGCTGGGCGGCGTCAGCGTGACCGGATTCGGCGTGCTCTACACAATCCCGTCGATCGCCCTGTTCATCCTTCTGCCAGGCATCCTCGGAACGGGATTCCTCAGCGTCACCAACGTCATCATCGCGCTGTCGGTGTACGCCGCCGCGGTCATGGTGCGCACCGCGTCCGACGCCTTCGGATCGGTGTCGCCCGCGGTGCTCGATGCCGCGACGGCCGCCGGCTTCTCGACGTCGCAGCGTGTGTTCCGCGTCGAGCTGCCCCTGGCCGGGCCCGTGCTCCTCGCCGGCCTGCGCGTCGTGTCGGTCAGCACCGTCAGCATGCTGAGCGTGGCCAGCCTGATCGGGGTGAGCAACCTCGGATCGCTGTTCACCGACGGCTTCCGCCGCGACTTCCTCACCGAGATCGTCATCGGCATCATCGGCATCGTGGTGCTCGCGGTGGTGCTCGACCTACTGCTGAACCTCGCCGGGCGGCTCCTGATGCCATGGGCGTCGGCGCAGCGCACGGCGGTGCGGCCCGGGGCCGCCTCGAAGATCGCCGTGAAGGCGCGTGGTGCCTGATGAGCGTCGTCTCCGACACGATCGACTGGCTCACCGACCCGATCAACCGCACCGGTCCGGACGGGTTCGTCCACCGGTTGGTCGAGCACCTGGGCTACACGGCCGAGACGATCGCGATCGCGGCCGTCATCGCCATCCCGATCGGCCTGTGGATCGGCCACACCGGACGCTTCCGCAGCGCCGCCGTCGCGATCACGGGTGCCTTCCGCGCGCTGCCGACCCTGGGCCTGCTGATCATGATCGTCCTGTTCCTCGGCATCGGCCTCACGCCGACGCTGATCGCGCTGACCGTGCTGGCCGTCCCGCCGCTGCTGGCCGGCGCCTACTCGGGCCTGGAGTCTGTCGACCGCCAGACGATCGATGCGGCCCGCGCAATGGGCATGACCGAGCTGCAGATCCTGCGCAAGGTCGAGATCCCGTTGGCGCTGCCGATCATCGTCGGCGGCTTCCGGTCGGCCGTCCTGCAGGTCGTCGCCACCGCCACGGTCGCGGCCTACGTCGGTCTGGGGGGGCTCGGTCGCTACCTGATCGACGGCCAGGCCATCAGCGACTACGCCCAGATGGCCGGCGGATCGGTGCTCGTCATCGCGCTGGCCCTCGTGCTCGACGCGCTCTTCGCAAGCCTCCAGGTCGCGGCGACCAGACGTCGTCCGGCCGCACAGCCCTCCGCCGCCTGACCTGCTCCTCCTACCCCCATCCGTCTTCCCACCCCCACCGAAGCCCCACACAATGAAGGACGAATCATGACCCTCCGCAAGCTCGCCGCCCTCGCCGCGGCCACGACCCTGGGCCTCTCGCTCGCCGCCTGTGGCAGCGACGACCCGACCGAGGCGTCCTCGGACGCCCCCGACAGCAGCTCGTCGACCGACACCATCACGGTTGGCTCGGCGGCTTTCCCCGAGAACGAGATCCTCGCCGAGATCTACGCCCAGGCCCTGGAGGCCAAGGGCGTGAAGGTCGAGAAGAAGCTCAACATCGGCGCGCGCGAGGTGTACGTCAAGGCGCTCCAGAACGGCGAGATCGATCTCGTCCCGGAGTACTCGGGCAACCTGTTGACGTACTTCGACGCCGAGGCGACCGCGACGTCGTCCGAGGACGTCGACGCGGCGCTCGACGACGCGCTGCCCGAGGGCCTGGAGGTGCTCGACGCATCCGCCGCCGAGGACAAGGACTCACTCAACGTGACGTCCGACTTTGCGGCCGATAACAACCTCAAGACCATTGCCGACCTCAAGAACGTCGACGGCCTCAAGCTCGGCGCCAACCCCGAGTTCAAGACCCGCTCGTACGGGATCCCCGGTCTGGAGAAGGTCTACGGCATCACAGACATCGAGTTCACCTCGCTCAGCGACGGCGGCGGACCCGCGACGCTGAAGGCGCTGCTCGACGGCAAGGTCGACGTGGCCGACATCTACTCCACGACCCCGTCGATCACCGAGAACAACCTGGTCACGCTCGAGGACCCCGAGAGCCTCATCGCGGCCCAGAACGTGCTTCCGCTGATCAACGAGAAGAAGGCCAGCGGCACCGTCGAGGACGTCCTCGACGCCGTCTCGGCACAGCTGACCACGCAGGACCTGCTCGATCTCAACGGCAAGAACCGGGGCGACGACAAGACCGCCCCGGACGTCCTGGCCAAGGAGTGGCTGACCGCCAAGGGCCTGATCTAGGTTGCACGTTGTCCGCCCGGGGGATCTCACCCGGGCGGACGTCGTCTCCTTGCGCCGACCTCAGGCTGGCTGGAGCTCGGGCTCGTATGCGTCCTCGGCACGGCGGACGCCGCCGAGGTTCTGCAGCCGGCCCCTGAAGCCCAGCAGCAGCGCCGGGAGCAGCACGAGCCGCACCAGGGTCGCGTCGAGCAGGATCGCGACCGACAGCCCGACGCCCATCTGCTTCATCTCCAGCATGTCGAGTGTCGCGAATACCGCGAAGACCGACACCATGACCGCGGCGGCGCAGTCCCTCGCGCACCCGGCTCATGACGAACACGTGGTAGCCCATCGACAGGCCGACCAGCACGACGAAGCAGAACAGCGGGATCCAGTCGATCACGAAGCCCGATGACGTGTAGCCGAGCAGGCCGTCGGCCCACGAGTGCTGGAACACCAGCGTCAGGACGCCGAACGCCGCACCGACCGACACCAGGTTGAGCGCCGTCGTCAGGAGCGCCAGCGTCACGCTGCGGAACGTCCAGGCGATCATCAGCATCGTCAGGACCAGCACGAAGCCGATCACGAGCGGGAGCCGCGACCTCTGATGGCTGACGTCGTACGTCTCGGCGGGCCCGCCGCCGACCGCCGACGTCGTGCCGGCGAGGTCGCCGATCGCGGCCGGGACGATCGAGTCGCGCAGCTTCACGACGATCGGCTCGTTGCGGTCGTCGCCCTCGGGGTGCGGGGCGGGGAAGTTCAGGACCAGCGTCCTGCCGTCGTCGAAGGTCGACCTCGACCCGGACGACGACGACAGCAACCGCCGGGTCAAGGCCGTCATCGCGTACCTGCAGTCGTCCTGACGGGGACGGGAGCCTGGAGTCAGGCGGGCGGGACGAACACCCACGGCTCGCGGGGGATGCGGGTCACGTCGAAGACCGCCAGCAGGTCCGCGGGGGTCGCGCCCGTCAGGCCGAGGGATGCCGCGATGAGCCCGAACGCCTCGATGCCGCGCTCGGCCAGATCGGCCAGGGTCACGGCGCCGTCCCGCTTCGCGAGCCGTTGGCCGCCGGCGTTGAGCGCCAGGGGGACGTGCACGTAGGTGGGCGGTGTCGCGGCCAGCAGCGTGGCGAGGTACGCCTGGCGGGGCGCGGAGCTGAGCAGGTCGTCGCCGCGCACCACCTGGTCCACGCCCTGCTGCGCGTCGTCGACGACGACCGCGAGGTTGTAGGCGATCGCGCCGTCGCCGCGGCGGAGTACGAGATCGTCGACGGGCCCCTCGTACGTGCCGTGCAGTGCGTCCTCGATCGCGAACGAGTCCGTGCGCGCGCGCAGCCGCAGGGCGGCGGGACGTTCCCGGCGCCGCACCTCCCGTTCGACGTCCGTCAGGTCGCGGCAGGTGCCCGGATACGAGCCGGGCGGGCCATGCGGTGCCGACGGGGCGTCGTGGATCTCTCGACGCGTGCAGAAGCACTCGAAGACGAGCCCGCGTCCGGCCAGCGAGGCGAGCGCGGCGTCGTAGAGCCGGGCCCGCTCGGACTGGCGGACCACGGGACCGTCCCAGTCCAACCCCAGCGTCACCAGGTCGTCGAGCTGGCGCTGCTCGGCACCTTCGCGGACGCGGTCGAGGTCCTCCACCCGCAGGAGGAAGTCCCGTCCCGACCGGCGCGCGCACAGCCAGGCCACGAGAGCCGTCCGCAGGTTGCCGACGTGCAGGTCACCCGACGGCGACGGGGCGAACCGGCCGGCGCTCACCGTAACGGCTTCTCGTACGAGCGGTAGACCTCGTCGAGCTGGTACCCGTGGCGGACGTACACGGCCTGCGCCCGGGCGTTGCTGTGTGCGGTGCTGAGCTCGATCGCGACGCAGCCGGCCTCGGCGGCAGCGGTCGCGGCGGCGTCGAGCAGCTCGTCGACGGCACCGGAGCCGCGCGCGGACTCGGCGACGAACAGGTCGTTGAGGAGCCAGACCGGGGCGAGCCGCGTCGAGGAGAACAGCGGGTAGATCTGCGCGAACCCGACGGCGTGGCTCTCGTCGTGGGACAGCAGCACGACCGACTCGTCGCGTTCCAGGCGCTCGGTCAGGAACGACGCCGCGGCATCGAAGTCGTACGGCGCGCCGTAGAAGTCGCGGTACGCGGCGAACAGCGGTGCGGCGTCGGCGACGTCGGCGAGCCCGGCACGGAGGACGGTCATGGGCGGGACGCTACGAGGTCGCCTGGATCGCGCGCTCCATAACGCGCGCCAGGTAGAGGCTGCCCTCGCGGTTGGGGTGCTTGTTGTCGAACGTCGACCGGCTGGGCAGGGTCTTGGTCTCGACGTACGTGAATCCCTCATGGTTGCGGTTGGAGAACAGGCGCAACCAGCCCTGGATCTTGTAGCCGCGCGCCCGGTCGGACTTGCCCCAGGGGCTCACCACCAGGACGTGGCTGCGAGGGATGCCGAGCGCATCGACGCGATCGCCGAGCCGGGCGAGGTACCGCGTGATGCCGGCCTTCTGCTTGGCCGGAGTCAGGGCCTTCTTCGCGCCGTCGGCGCCACAGGTCGACATGTCGTTGCGTCCGCCCTGGATGATGACGTAGTCGGTCGTCCGCATGGCCCGCAGCCGCTGCCCGAACGTCGTGCCGTGGCAGTTGTTGCCGCGGATGTTCATGCCCGAGCCCCCCTCGGCGTACGTCACGACCGACGCGCCGAGGTCGCGGCCCATCATCGACCACCAGCCCTGGGACACGCTGCCGGGCTCGTCGCGGAACCAGGAGGTGATCGAGTCGCCGACCACCGTGATGCTGGGCCCGCCGGCCGACGCCACGTCCTCCGCGGCGGCCGGTCCCGCCACGGCGAGGGTCGACATGAGCGCTGCCGCGACGGACAGGGCGAGAGTTCGGGGCATGAGGGTTCGGAGCATCGGGGGCCTCTGGCGGGAAGGGGAGGGTCCCGTGAATCGTACGCGTGACATGGGGTCCGCAGGGTACATACTCACCGGCCCGAGCGCGGGGCCGGCGAGGGAGGCGTGCCAGCCATGGGATCGACGGGCAAGTCCGAGAGCGGACGCGGGGCCCCGTCGGAGCGCCGCCTGGACCGCAACTGGCAGGAGCTGCTCCAGGAGCTGCGGGTCGCCCAGACGGGCGTGCAGATCCTGACCGGCTTCCTGCTGACGATTCCGTTCACGCCACGATTCGAGGAGCTGGGATCGACCCGCCACGCGGTGTACGGCGCGGTGCTGTGCTGCGCCGTAGCGGCGACGCTGCTGCTCATGACACCCGTCGCGCTGCACCGCGCGCTGTTCCACCGGGGTGCCCGGCCGTGGCTCGTCGAGACGGCCGACCGGCTCGCCCGATGGGGTCTCGGTGCCCAGACCGTGGCCATCGTCGGCGTCGTCTGGTTCATCCTGGAGCTGATCGGTCCGTGGTGGATCGCGGCCGCCGTCGTGTCGACGATCGCCACGTTCGTCCTCGTGGTCTGGGTCGCCGTGCCGGCCCGCGAGCGTCGGATCGGCTGACGACCGTCAGCGGGTGGGCTTGCGCTACTCGTACGGGCTGAAGGAGTGCCCTCGGTCGCACACGGCCGATGTGGCCAGGCGGGTGCCGTCGGGGTTGCGTTCACGGGCGAAGGTGAACGTCGTGGGTCGCCCCTGTTCGCACTCCGGGCACCACCAGGTCGGCGTCTCGTTGGTCACGGCGGGCGCGTTGGTCACGGGGGGAGAGTGCCACATGAACATGAACGATCAACCACGGGCGGCGGGGTACTTTGTGTCGCGTGCTCGACTTCCCCCAGGACCCCATGCTGGCGCGCCACGTGTCGGCGATGCCAGGTCCGTCAGCGCTGCGCGGCGGGTGCGTCTACGAGCCCAAGTTCGACGGGTATCGCGCCCTGCTGTTCGTCACCGAGGACGGCTGCCGCGTGCAGTCCAGGCGCGGCCACGACATCACCGATGCCTTCCGGGACGTCGCCGACATCGCCGCCGAGCACCTGCCGGAAGGGCTCGTGATCGACGGGGAGCTGGTCGTGTGGGTCGGCGGCGGGTTCGACTTCGGGGAGCTGCAGCGCCGGGTGGGGCACGGGAGCAAGCGGCGGATCCGGCAGGCGCCGGCCTCGTTCGTGGCCTTCGACCTCCTCGCGGCGGCCGGCAACGACGTGCGGAGTGCGGCCCTGACCGTCCGGCGCCAGCTGCTGGAGGCGGTGCTCGAGGACGCGCCGGCCGCGGTGCAGCTGTGCCCGCAGACCGCCGACCCGGAGGAGGCCGGCGCGTGGATGGCCGAGTATCGGGCGGCCGACGTCGGCATCGAGGGCCTCGTCGCGAAGGGCCGCCAGACGACCTACCGGGGCGGCGCCCGCGAGTGGCTGAAGTACCGGGAGCGCGACACCGTCGAGGTCGTCGTCGGCGCCGTGAGCGGCTCCCTCGACGCGCCGGGCCACCTCGTGCTGGCGCTGCCCGACGGCGACGGCGAGCTGCACTTCGCCGGGACGACGACCGAGCTGACCGCTCAGCAGCGCGCCGACGTCGCGCCGCTGCTGCGGGCCGCGGTCGCCCACCACCCGTGGCTGCCGGACGGCGCTGAGTCGGTCCGCTGGGGTGTGAACGGCAAGCGCGCGCTGATCTCGGTGCTGGCGACGGTCGTCGTCGAGGTCTCCACGGACAGCACCGTGCAGGACGGCCGGTGGCGCCACCCCACGAGGCTCGTGCGGATCCGGCCCGACCTGTCACCGTCGGAGGTCCCGGTGCGCGACGACGCTTGACCGGCCGGCGCAGTGTCTTGGACACCCCTGTACCGATCGATCGAGGTGATCGGTACGAAAGTGTCCAAGAACTTTCGATGTTCACCGGACCGGTGCAGTGGTTATGGTGGGGCAACCCACAGTGGGACGAATGTCTCAACCCTGGCGTCCCCCGGCAGGAAGGAGCGCGCATGACACCGGTTCGCGCACCGCTGCTGGCAGGTGCTGCTCTCATCGGGCTCTATGCGGTGCTGCCCTCGGGGCTGTCCCGCGACGCCGTGTACCTCGCGGTGGGGCTGGGTTGCGTCGCCGCGATCGTGCTCGGCGTGCGCCGGCACCGCCCCGTGGCCCGGGCGCCGTGGTACCTGCTGGCCGGCGGCCAGGGGGCGTGGGTGCTCGGTGACATGATCTACAGCTGGGACCAGGACGTCCGTCACGTCTCGCCGTTCCCGTCGAATGCCGATGTCGCCTACCTCCTGGCCTACCCCCTGCTCGCGGCCGGCATTGCTCTGCTGATCCGCCGCGGTGGCCGCCGGTTCGACCTCCGGGGCCTGATCGACAGCGGCATCGTGGTCGTGAGCCTCGGCCTGGTGTCGTGGGCGTGGATCGCGCGCCCCATGGTGGAGAACGCCGACGTCCCGCTGTTCGACCGGATCATCGCCGTCGCGTACCCGGTGGGCGACATCCTGCTGATGGCCATGCTGGTGAGGCTGGTCGGGGCACCCGGCGTCTCGTCGATCGCCCTGCGCCTGCTCGCGGGAGCCGTGATCCTGCAGGTCGTGGCCGACACCGGGCGCGCCGCGGGCGTATCGGAGTCCTGGAACTACGCGAGCGAGCTGGACGGTCTGTGGCTGGCGTCGTACGTCCTGTGGGGCGCGTGCGCGCTCCATCCGCAGATGAGCGAGATCTCGCGCCGTTCCCGGGCGCGTGACGACCTGTTCACGGTGCGCCGCGTCGTCGTGCTGGGGGCCGCTGCCGTCCTGCCGACGCTCACGGCGGGCGTGGCGCTGGCCTTCGGGCACTCGATGGACCCGTGGGTCCTGCTGGGCGGGGCCATCGTGCTGACGGTCCTTGTGGTCCTGCGCATGGCCTCGGGCATCGCCGAGATCCGGCTGACGGCCCAGCAGCGCGACCGGCTGCAGGAAGAGCTCCTGCGCCGCGCCGCCCACGACCCGCTCACGGGTCAGTTCAACCGCGCGTACATGCTTCGCATCATCCAGGGCGCGCTGCGCCGCGCCGGGTCGACCGGCGCGGCGACCGGCCTGATCGTCATCGACCTGGACGACTTCGCGAGCGTCAACAACGCCGTCGGGCCGGCGGCTGCGGACGACGTCCTCATCGCGACCGCCCGCCGGATCAGCGACACGGTGGGAGCGGCCCACCCTGTCGGGCGGCTGGGCGGCGACCAGTTCGTCGTCCTCGTCGAGCACGCCGACGCCGAGGATCTCACGCCCCGGATCGCCGGTGCGCTGGCGTCGACCCTGCTGGTGCGGCACGACACCGCGCACGGTGCGGTGCGCGTCGTCGTGCGGATCGGCCTGACCCTCGGCCTCGACGGCAGCACCGACGCCTCCGAGCTGCTGCACCAGGCGCTCATCGCCAGCCGGCGGGCCAAGCTGGCGGCGGCCGGGACGTTCGAGGTGTTCGACAGCAACCTGCGCCGGGAAGTCGCGGAGCGGAAGGCGGTCGAGCACGAGCTGCGGGCGGCGATCGACGAGGACGCGCTGGAGCTGCGGTACCAGCCGGTCGTGAGCGTGAGCGCCGCCGTAGTCGACGGGTACGAGGCCCTGGTCCGTTGGCGCCGACCCAGCGGCGTCCTCGGCATGCCGGATGAGTTCATCCCGATCGCGGAGAAGTCCGATCTGATCTGCGAGCTCGGCCGCTGGGTGCTGATGAGCGCGACGGGGCAGTTCGCGGCGTGGCTCGAGCGCGATCCCGTCCGGTTCTCGTCGCTGACCATCGCGGTCAACATCTCCGGGCGCCACCTGGCCGACCGACGGATCGTCACCGACGTCGCCGCCGCCCTCAACGCGTCGGGCCTCGCGTCGCACCACCTGGTCATCGAGGTCACCGAGATGGTGCTGGTCGACGAGCCCCGGGCCGTCATCCAGCTGGACGCGCTGCGGGCGCTGGGCGTCACGATCAGTCTCGACGACTTCGGCACGGGATACACGTCGATCGGCCAGCTGCGGCACCTCCCCGTCGACACGATCAAGATCGACCGCAGCTTCCTGTCGCTGTCCGAGCCGGGATCGTCCGAGCTCATCGCGCTGATGACCGCCGCGGCCCATGCCTGCGGGATGCTCGTGGTCGCCGAGGGCGTCGAGCGGGACGACCAGCTGATGCTGCTGAAGGCGCTGGACTGCGACGCGGCGCAGGGCTACCTCTTCGCCCGTCCGCTGACGTCCGCCGCCGTCCTCGACGGGGTCGAGCCCGTGCGCCACCCGCGGCTGCGTATCGTGCGCGACACGTGAGCGCCCGAGCAGCGGCGCTCTGAGGCAGCTCGCTCAGTGTCCGGCGAGACCGCCGGTCAGGCGGCCGTGGCGTTCGGCGCTGGCGTCGTCCAGTCCGACGATCTCGACGGTCTTGCCCCTGCGTTCGTACTTGGTCGTGATGGCATCGAGTGACGCGACGGTGGAGGCGTCCCAGATGTGTGACCGCGACAGGTCGATGACCACGTGCTCGGGATCATCGGCGTACTGGAACTGGGTGTAGAGGTCGTTGCTGGAGGCGAAGAACAGCTCCCCGGCGACGGTGTAGACGGCGCGGGTCGTGCCGTCCGCGTCGTCCTCGACCACGCGGTGGGTGCCGGTGAGGTGCGCGACCCGGCGCGCGAACAGGGTCATGGCCACCAGGACGCCGACGACGACGCCGATCGCCAGGTTGTGGGTCAGGACCGTGACGACGACGGTGACGACCATGACGGCGGTCTCGCTCTTGGGCATCCGGCGCAGGGCGCTGGGGCGGATCGAGTGCCAGTCGAACGTGCCGACCGAGACCATGACCATGACGGCCACGAGGGCCGCCATCGGGATCAGGGCAACGACGTCGCCGAAGCCGACGACGAGGATGAGCAGGAACACGCCGGCCAGGAAGGTGGACAGGCGGGTGCGGGCGCCGGACACCTTCACGTTGATCATGGTCTGACCGATCATGGCGCAGCCGCCCATGCCGCCGAAGAAGCCCGTGATGACGTTGGCCGCGCCCTGGCCCCAGGCCTCGCGCGTCTTGTTGGAGTGCGTGTCGGTGATGTCGTCGACGAGCTTGGCGGTCAGCAGCGACTCCAGGAGGCCGACCAGGGCCATGGCGACGGCATAGGGGGCGATGATCTTCAGCGTCTCGAGATCGAACGGCACGTCGGGCACGAACCACGAGGGCAGGCTGTCGGGCAGTTCGCCCTCGTCGCCGACGTTGGGGATGTTGATGGCGCTGACGATGGTGAACGCGGTCAGCGCGACGATGGCGACCAGTGGGGCAGGAATGACGGCGTTGATGCGGGGGAACCCGACGATGACGGCGATGCCGATCGCGATCATCGGGTAGACCGCCCACGGGACGTCGGTCATGTGGGCGATCTGGGCCTCGAAGATGAGGATGGCAAGGGCGTTGACGAAGCCGACCATGACCGACCGTGGGATGAACCGCATCAGCTTGGCGACGCCGGCCACGGCGAGGACGACCTGGATGACGCCACCGAGCAGGACGGTCGCGATGAGGAAGTCGTAGCCGTGCTCCTTCATGACCGGTGCGATGACCAGGGCGACGGCGCCGGTCGCGGCCGAGATCATGGCCGGACGTCCACCCAGGAACGAGATGGCCACCGCCATCGTGAACGACGCGAAGATCCCGACGCGCGGGTCGACGCCGGCGATGATGGAGAACGAGATGGCCTCGGGGATGAGCGCCAGGGCCACGACGAGGCCCGCGAGCACCTCGGTGCGCAGGAGCCGGGGTGACCGGAACGCATGGCGGACGGTCGGTTGCGGTTCGTGCGCTGCCGGGGAGGTGGTGCCGGGGGCAGAGGTGGTCACGGGTGCGCTCCGTACGGGCTGGGAGGATGAGGGGGTCGCCGGCAGCAGACACGCGTGCGTCGCCGGTCGGGAGAAGGCCTGGTCCAACTCTACCCTTACGTCAGGGTAGGGTTGCGCCACAGTCGAGTGAGAGGGGTCACCGTGGTCGCCGAGTCGACACCCGCGGGTCCCGATACCTCCGCGGCGATGCACATCGGTGAGGTCGCCGCCCGCACCGAGCTGTCCATCCGCAGCCTTCGGCACTGGGAGGAGGTCGGTCTGCTGACGCCGTCGGGCCGCACCGACGGCGGGTTCCGCCTCTACACCGAGCGTGACGTCGAGAAGATCCTGGCCGTCCGCCGCATGAAGCCGCTCGGGTTCACGCTGGACGAGATGAAGGAGGCCTTGGCCCACCTCGAGGTCCTGCGTGACGGCGGCACGGCCGACGCCGATCGCGAACGCGCCGCGGCCCACCTGGCCGGCGTGCGGGACGAGGCCGTCGAGCGCCGTCTGAGGCTGGCGCGCCAGCTGGAGATGGCCGATGAGTTCATCGCGATCCTGGACCGCCACACGGGCTAGTGCCCCGCCCTCCTCACAGCCGTCGCACGCTCACACCTCGACGTGGGACCCGAGCAGGACGACGCGGTCGCGGGGCAGGTTGAAGTGGTCCGCCGCGTCGGCGGTGACGTGTGACGTCGCGATGAACAGTCGCTTGCGCCACCGCGCCATCGTGGGCTCGCTGCCGGCCCGCAGCTCGATGCGGGACAGGAAGTAGGTGGCGTCCTCCAAGTCGAGCACGCCCTCGGTCTGCTCGGGGGTGAGCAGAGCCAGGGCGGCCGGCACGTCGGCGGTCTCGGCGTAGCCGAAGCGGACGATCACGTGGGTGATGCCGTCCTCGGGCGGACCCAGCGCGTCGGCCTGCACGCGATCGGCGACCGTGACGCGGGGGACGGCCTCGATCTCGATGGTCACGATGACGACGTGCTCGTGCCGGACCCGGTTGCGCTCGACGTTGGCCCGCAGCGCGAGCGGAGTCGTGGTGCCGCGGTTCAGGAAGATCGCGGTGCCCGGCACGATCGCCGGTGCGTCGTCCCCGGTATCGAGCTCGGCGACGAACTCGCGCAACGGCCCCTCCATGTCCTCCCGGGTCGACGTGACGACCTCGCGGCCGCGCTGCCAGGTGATCATCACCGTGAAGAACGTGACGGCGATCGCCAGCGGCAGCCACGCCCCGTGGACCAGCTTGGTGAGGTTGGCGCCGATGAACAGCGCGTCCAATGCCAGAAGCGGCACCGCGGCGAGGGCCAGGAGCCACGCGGGTGCCGACCACGTGCGATGTGCGACGTAGAAGAACAAGATCGTGGTGATCGTGATGGTGCCCGTGACCGCCATGCCGAAGGCGAACGCGAGTGCGGCCGAGGTGCGGAAGGCGAACACCAGCGTCAGCACCGAGACGAGCAGGAGCCAGTTGACCCACGGAACGTAGATCTGCCCCCGCGCCGAACGCGAGGTGTGGAGGATGCGCAGGCGGGGCAGGTAGCCGAGCTGGGCGGCCTGCGACGCGACGGAGAAGGCGCCGGTGATGACGGCCTGGGAGGCGATGACGGTCGCGGCGCAGGCGAGCACGATGAGCGGGATGCGCGCCCACTCGGGGGCGAGCAGGAAGAACGGTGCGCTGATGTTGTCGCGGTCGGCGAGGATCAGTGCGCCCTGCCCGAGGTAGCTGAGGGCGCAGGCCGGGAAGACCAGGAAGATCCAGCCCACCGAGATGGGTCTGCGACCGAAGTGGCCCATGTCGGCGTAGAGCGCCTCGGCACCCGTGACCGCCAGGACGATGGCGGCCAGGGCGAAGAAGGCGTACTCGAAGTTGCCGGCCAGGAAGTCGATCGCGTACGTGGGCGAGACCGCCTTGAGGATCGCGGCGTCCTTCGCGATGCCCCACGCGCCGCACGCGCCGATCGTGACGAACCAGGTGATCATGACGGGCCCGAAGAATCTGCCGACGACCGCCGTGCCGAGCTTCTGCACCGAGAACAGCACCACGATGATGACCGCGGTGACCGGGACGACCCATGGCTCGAAGCCCGGCTCGATCGTCTTGAAGCCCTCAACCGCGGACAGCACCGAGATGGCCGGGGTGATCATGCTGTCGCCGAGGAACAGCGCGGCGCCGAACAGACCCAGCCCCGCGAGCGCCACTGTGGCCCCGGCCTTGCGGTCGCCGGCCCAGCGCCGCAGCAGCGAGATGAGCGCCATGATGCCGCCCTCGCCGTCGTGGTTGATGCGCATCGCGAGCAGGACATAGGTGGTGGTGACGATGGCCGTGACTGACCACAGGATCAACGACACCACGCCCAGGACGTTGGGGTCGCTGACGGGGACCGGGTGGGGGTCGTCGGGGTTGAACACGGTCTGGATCGTGTAGATCGGGCTCGTGCCGATGTCGCCGAAGACGACACCGAGGGCTCCGACGACGACGGCGAGGCGCAGGACGTCACGCCTGCCGTGCGGTCCTTCCGGTCGGTCTCGCTCGCTGGGGGTGCCGGGGGAGTGGGTGGAGGTCACTCGTCCCAATGTAGGCGCGAGCCGGCCGCGCCACCGGGATCTTGACGCCGTGGCCCATCCCGACCTGCAGCACGGTCCGGTGTCAGCTCTGCACCAGCAAGCCGATGCCGATGGAGTGGATCGTGAACGCGGCGACCGTGAGGCTGTGGAAGACCTCGTGGAACCCGAAGTGGGGCGGAGACGGGTCGGGTCGCTTGATGCCGTAGACGAGCGCTCCCACGGAGGCCACGGGGCCCATCCCAGCAGCACGTACAGGGGGACATGCATCCACCGCGGGGCGTCGATCCAGATCAGCTTGAAGGCGACTCCCAGGGCTGCCCTGCCCCACATGACGGTCATGAGGATGACGGCGTGCGGGTCTGTCAGCAGCAGCATCGCAAAGGGGGTGCTCGAACCCCCGATGAGCACGAAGATGTTGGCGTGGTCGAGACGTTTCAGGATCCGCAGGTGGCGGGCCTCCACGTGCCGGTGTGATAAATCGCGCTCGTCGTGAAGAGCAACAAGGTGCTGATCATGAAGACGGACACACCGATCCGGGCTCGCGTGCTGTCAGCCGTGACGAGGATGGCGAGACATGACAGGAAGGCGAGCGGTGCTGTCACCGCGTGAAGCCACCCGTGCAGGCGGGGCTTGATCTCGGTCATGGTCCCTGCGACGCGATCGTGCACGACGTCAGCGACGCTTCCGGCGGCTTGCGCGACGGTGGCAGGGACCGCGAGGGTGTCGAACGTCGGCGCGGCGGGACGCAGACCGTGCTGTCCGCCGGTGGGCCGGTCTTCCGAGGGCCTCATCGCGAGGCTCTCAGGTTCGGGAGCCACGACGGTGACCGTGCGACATGTGGTGACCGCCCTGCGACTCCCGGTGGGGTAGTCGCAGGGCGGCGCGGGGGCGGGTCAGTTGCTGACGTTTCCAGTGGTGCGATCGACCCGGTCGTCGTCGTTGCTGTGCTCGACGTCACCCTCGGGCTCGGTGGTCCGCATGAAGGATCCGACGGCCCAGATAATCGCTCCGACGAGTCCGACGTAGACGCCGATCTCGGTGTCGAACCCGGCCTTGCTAGGCGCCGCCGGGGACCTTGAGGAGGTAGGACAGCGCCAAGCCGGTAGCGGCCACGCCCGCGGCCATCGAGGGGGGCGAGAGGCCACGGTGCTGGCGGCGGGTGGCGCGCTTGGCGGCGTAGAGGAGCGCGGCCGCGAAGCCGACGCCGAGGTAGGCGGTGAACGGGATGACGGTGTCGGCCTCGTAGCCGCTGAAGCTCTTGTCGTCGGTGCCGATCCAGGCGAGGAAGGCCGCGACGACCAAGATGACGACACCCGCTGTGGCGATGTAGGCGCCCTTGGGGTCGGCGCGGTGAGGCGCATAGTTCGTGTGGGGGCGGTTGGGAGCCTGACCGTGGTTACCCATAGGTAGGTAGTACCGCTAGGTAGTACCGCGACGCGACTGTCTCAACCCGGTCTGTTCGGTTTATTCAACTGAGTCAATCGTCACAACACGTCGCCACCGATGAGGTGTGCTCGAGCTGTGGGCGGCGAGGCCGCCGTGCTCGACGTCTAGGGTGTGAGGGTGGCCGTCATCCTGTCGCTGATCGCGGCCCTCGCCTGGGGACTCTCGGACTTCGTGGGCGGCGTCGTCGCCAAGCGCGTGTCGCCGTGGCAGGTCGCCGTCGTCAGCCAGTCGTCCGCGGGCGTGATCGCCCTCGTCGCTGCGGCCGTCGTGGCGGGCTCCCCGACGGGGCACGACATGATGTTCGGCGCGTTCGCCGGCGTGGGCGGCGGGTTTGGCGCCGCCTTCCTCTACCGGGGCCTGGCGAGGGCACGCATGGGCGTGGTCGCGCCGCTGTCCGCGATCGGCACGGCACTGCTCCCGGTCGTCGTGGGGGTCGTGACGGGTGATCGCCCCTCGGCGGTCGCGGTCATCGGCGTCATCTGCGCGTTCCCGGCCATCGTCCTCATCTCGCGCGTCGCGAACGACGACGGCGACCCAGCGCACCGCAGTGGCGTGATCGACGGCGTCCTCGCCGGGCTGGGGTTCGGCCTGCTGTTCGTCTTCTTCGGCCAGATCGGCGACGACGCGGGACTCGGCCCGCTCGCCCTGTCGCAGCTGACCTCGGTGTTCGCGGTGATCGTCACGGCAGCGATTCTTCGCCAGGCCTGGTTCCCTCGCGGGCGTGCCCCGTGGACGGCAGCCGTCCTGGGACCGCTCAGCGTGACGGCGCAGGGCAGCTTCGTGTACGCCACGCACCACGGCCTGCTGTCGGTCGTGTCGGTGATCTCGTCGCTCTATCCGGCCGTCACGGTGCTGCTGGCCGCGGTCCTGCTGCGCGAGAGGATCCAGCGCTGGCAGGGTCTTGGCCTGTTCGTCGCCGCCGTGGCTGTCGCGCTCGTCGCCACGGGGTGAGTGTGTCCTGAGCTCGCCGTGCCGGCGTTCGCGTCGACCGCACGCCGTCACTGAGGGTGCAGCTTGGTCGCCAGGCGAGTCAGTGAGCGCTGATCGGCTGCGCTGAGGAGATCCAGGACGAGCGCTCGCGTGACCGCGATCGTCGACCAGGACGGCTGACGCGACCCTGGACTCGCTGATGTAGGCCCGCGTGGACGACGTCGAGCGGCGTGCACCTCTGTGCCGGGTCGGTCAGGCGCCCGCGTCCGTCACCACTCGGATCGCTGAGGCTAACGCGACCATCGCGTCCGCTGCCTCGGGGATCCGTGAGGCGAAGAACGGCAGGATGTGGATCATGTCGGGCCACACGTCGAGATCGACCACCACCCCGGCGTCCCGCAGCTCGCGTGCCAGGCGCAGGGAGTCGTCGAGGAGGACCTCGGCGGTGCCCACGCCGATGTAGGTCGGGGGGAGGCCCGAGAGATCGGCGAACACCGGCGACGCCAACGGGTCGCACGGATCGCCGCCTGCGCCGAGGTACCGCCGTGCGTTCTCGGTCGTCCCCGCCGGGCTGACGACGGGATCGACCGATGCGTTGGTGCGGATGCTTCGACCGCTCTGGGTCAGGTCGGCCTTGGGCGAGACGACCGCGAGACCACCGGGCACATTCCCGTACCGCTCCCGCATCGCGACGGCAGCGGCCACCGCGATCCCGCCACCCACCGAGTCGCCCCCGACGACGACCGTGCGCGTGGACGCGACGATCTCGTGCACGACGGCAACGCTGTCGTCCAGCGCAGCCGGGAAGGGGTGCTCCGGCGCGAGCCGGTACTCGAACGTCAGCACCGGCACTCCGGTGAGCGTCGCGACCCGCGCCGCGAGGTCGCGGTAGGACGCGATCGAGCCGAGGGTGAACCCGCCGCCGTGCACCCACACGACGGCCGACTCGTCACTGGCAGCATCCGGACGCGCCCACTCCGCCGCGATGCCCGCGACGGTGACCGGCTCCAGCGTCACCGGCGGCGGGTCGTGAAACGTCGCCGCGAACCGCTCGAATGCCGCCCGCTGCTGCTCGATCGGCACGACGTCCGCGCTGAACGGGGTCGACCGCAGACGGTCGACGAGCTCCGTGAGCTCGGGGCTGCGGACTCGTGAACGCCCGGATGAGGGCGTATGACCGTTCACGGGCGGACCTTCCCCAACAGCCGGTCGCTGATGATGAGCCGCTGGATCTCGCTCGTGCCCTCGAAGATCGTCGTCAGGCGGGCGTCGCGCCAGTACCGCTCGACGCTGTGCTCGGTGGTGTATCCGTTGCCGCCGTGCAGGTGCAGCGCCTGACCGGTGACGTCGACAGCCATCTCGGTGGCGGTCAGCTTGACCATGGCGGCATCGACCGGCGACAGGTCGCCCGCGTCCATGGATGCCGCCACGTCGAGGTAGAACGATCGGGCCTGGCGCACTCGTGCAGCCATCTGCGCGAGCTGGAACCGAACGGCTTGAAAGCTTGCGAGCGGCTGGCCGAACTGTTCACGGTGCAGGAGGTACGCGGCGGTGTCCTCGACCGCCGCCCTGGCCAGTCCGACCGCGCGAGCCGCCGTCTGGACCCGCGCGATGTTCAGACCGCGCTCGACGGCGGCGAAGTCGTGACCACCGGCGCCCGGTGCGGCGAACGCCTCGATGACGGCGGACGAGGGGACGCGTACGTCCTGGAGGTGCAGGTCGTAGGTGGTCATGCCGTGATAGCCGATCTTGTCGATCGGGGTGGCGGTGACGCCCACCGGCACCGTCCCCGGCTCCTTCTCCACGAGCACGGTGCGGATGGGCCCACGTTCGGACCCAGAGCCGTCGACCAGGCGGCACATGACGACGATGAAGTGCGCGCCCACCGCGTTGCCCACCAGCGCTTGTGGCCCGACAGGACCAGGTCGTCTCCGTCGACGGTGGCCGTCGTCGTGATGGCGGCGAGGTCCGATCCCGCCTCGGGCTCGGAGAATGCTGCCGCGCCGATCCAGCGACCGGTCGGGCTCAGCGACAGCAGCTCGGCCCGTCGGGTGGCGTCCGCCACGCCGGTGCCGAACCCCTGGCCGCGAGCGATGATGCTCCCGGCACTCAGCCAGGCCCGCGAGAGCTCCTCGGATACCAAGCAGTACTCGAGCACACCGTGTCCGAGCCCGCCGTGGTCGCGCGAGACCAGGACGCCGAAGTACCCGCGTCGCCCCATCTCCGCGATCACGTCGGCGGGCAGGTCGGACTGTGTCCGGTCCAGCTCGTCGGCGAGGGGCCGGAGCCTGCCCGCGAACTCGCGGGCCCCTTCCACGAGGCTCTCGCGCTCGGGGGTGCGCCATGTCGCGGTCAGGTCGGGTGGGTCGATCATCTCCGCCGACCTCATGACGTCGCGTGGAGGGAACGGTCCATCTCCGTGCCGAGCATGACGATGAGGAACGTCACCGACGCGCTCGATGCATTGCGCCACGAGTGGTTAGTGCCGTTCTGCACGAGCACGTCACCCGCGCGAAGCACGGTCTCGGACCCGTCGCCGAGCTCGAGGACGATCTCCCCGTCAATGATGTACTGCAGGTCGACAGTCGGGGTGAAGTGCATCGCGTCCGAGCCCGACACGAAGTCGTTCATGCCGGGCAGCAGCCGCTCGGTCTCCGCGGCCGCTGCTGCTGCGTCCTCGGGCTCCGGAAGGACGTCCGCGTCGGCCGGGATGGTGCAGATGTTGAACCGGACGGCGCCGCCGGAGACGGGGACGTAGCGGAGCTGCTCGCCGCCGGCCGGGTCGGATCCGTTGGTCGGCACGACCGGCAGGACGTCCGTCGCCCACGCGCCGAAGTTCTCGACGCCCCTCATGGTGGGTGGCACGGCAGGGACGATCGGGCCGTCGCTGACCACGACACTTCGTCCGGCGCCGTCGATGCCCGTGACGACGCGCCTCATCGGTAGGAGGCCCCGCCGTCGACGCTGAGCGTCGTGCCGGTCGTCATGCGTGACAGGTCCGAGGCCAGCCACAGCACCGCGTTGGCGATGTCCTCGGGCTCCTGCACCGGTCCGGGCAGCAGGCTGAGTCCGTCGAAGCCTTCCTGGCAGTCCTCCCACGTGGGGGACTCGAGATCAGGGCGGAAGACCTTGTAGACGGCGTCGTTCTTGATCAGCGGCGTCGGGACCGAGCCGGGGTGGACGGTGTTGAACCGCACGTTGAGCTCGCCGGCATCGATCGCCATGCTCCGGGCCAAACCGACGAGCCCGTGCTTCGTGGCCGCGTAGTCCGCGATGTTGCCCACTCCCCGAAGTCCAGCCATGGAGCTGGTCAGGATGACCGAACCGCCGTCGCCGTGGGCAAGCAGATGCGGCATCGTGGCCTTGATCGTCAGGAACACGCCCGTGAGGTTGACGCCCACCGTGGCGTCCCAGTCGTCCTCGGACAGGAGCCAGCCCTTGTCCATCGTGCCCATGATGCCGGCGTTCGCGACGACGACGTCGAGCCGGCCGAAGAGGTCCACGCCGGCGGACACCGCGGTCTCGAGCTGAGCGAGATCGCGGACGTCCGCGACGGCGGAGTACGCCTTGCTGCCGGCCTCCTCGACGAGCCGGACCGTCTCGGCGAGGTCGTCGGTCGTCGGTCCCGGATAGGGCAAAGTGGGCAGGGACTCGCAGATGTCGACCGCGATGATGCGCGCCCCGTGCTCCGCGAGCTTGACGGCGTGGGCGCGCCCCTGGCCCCGCGCCGCGCCGGTGATGAATGCGACCTTGCCCTCGACCATTCCGGTCATGCTGAACTCCCTTGTCGGTGTGCCGCTGTGCCAGCATCTGTGATCCGGATCATACGTAGCAAGTTGCTGGCTGACAAGATAGTTTATGACGATGCCTGTTCCCGATGTCCGTCCCTACCCTCGATCGACCGTCCGCGCTCTGACCTCCGCGCCCGGTTGGCACGATCCAGAGCGCCTGCGCGAGCTCGTCTCCGAGCTGTTCGGCTCCGGCGCGGCGTGGGTCGCGCGGCTAGTCCCACCCCGGCAGGAATCGTTGACCCGAAACCTCGACCAGCAGGGACTGAGCCTCGGTCCCGCGCTGCCGACCCACGCCATCGGTCTCGACGTGCCGGGGCTGGGTGCTGATGAGGCGGTCGCTCTGACCGGCGCCGTGGGAGCTCGGCTGGGGACCGGCTGGTGCTGGGTGACCGAGCAGCACGTGTTCGTCGAGTCGGACGCGGCCCGTCCCGACGCCGTGTACCGCTTCGCCATGGCCCGCCGGATGGCCCACCTGGACCACGAGCAGTTCCGCTCGCACTACCTGCAGACCCACGCCCCGCTGGTCGTGGCACAGGGACCGCTGTTCGACCGGTACGTCGTCAGCATGATCGACGACGAACAGTGGGACGCGGTGGCGGAGCAACGGTTCGCCGACTTCGACACCTGGGCCGAGCACGACCGGCAGATCTTCGAGGACAAGCCGGCGGTGCGGGCGGACCTTCCGAACTTCCTCGGCGGGGTCGTGCAGCTCGCGGCGGTCGACCGGCTCGAGGTCCAGGTCTAGAGGGTCGAGTCGTCGAGATGGACCAGCAGGTCGCTCCTGCTGCGCAGCAGGTCGAGCTGCGGGCCCACCCTCGGTAGCTCGTGGGTGAAGAAGTACGCGGCGGCGTTTAGCTTGCCCTGGTGCAGGGCGTTGACCGGGTCCGCCGCCACGAGCTCCTGCTCGAGCCACAGCCAGGCGAGCGTGACGTGACCGAACGCCTCGAGGTAGGTGGAGGCGTTGGCGAGGGCCACGGCTCGGTCGGGTGTCGAGCCCAGCACGGCAGTGACGTCGAGCAGATCGTCCAGGACGGCGGCCAGCGCATCGCCATGGGCCTTGGTGTCACCACCGGCAGCGCTGCTGCGCTCGATCGTGTGGCGCATGCGTTCGGTCAGGAGGTGCAGCCCCCGACCGCCGTCGGCTCCGATCTTGCGGCCGAGCAGGTCGAGCCCCTGGATGCCGTGGGTGCCCTCGTGGATGGGGTTGAGCCGGTTGTCGCGATAGTGCTGCTCGACGTCGTAGTCGCGTGTGTAGCCGTAGCCGCCGTGTACCTGGATCGCCAGGTCGTTGGCCGCCAGGCACCACTGCGAGGGCCACGACTTGGCGACGGGGGTGAGCAGGTCGAGCAACGTGCCCGCGTCGTCGGCTGCGCGGCCGTCCGTGGACCGGGTGTCGTCGACGAGTCGTGCGCAGAACAGGATCAGCGCGAGCCCGCCCTCGACGTAGGACTTCTGCGCGAGCAGCATGCGGCGCACGTCCGGGTGGCGGATGATCGGGACCGGGGGAGCGGTGGGGTCCTTGTGATCGGCCGGGCGACCCTGCGTCCTGGTCCGCGCGTAGTCGAGCGACTTGAGGTAGCCCGTGTAGCCGAGGGCCACGGCCCCCGCGCCCACCGAGATCCGGGCCTCGTTCATCATGTGGAACATCGCGGCGAGACCGCGGTTCTCCACGCCGACGAGGTGACCGACGGCACCCGCGGAGCCGCCCGGGGTGTGCTCGCCCTCGCCGAAGTTCAGCAGGGCGTTCGTGGTGGAGCGATAGCCCATCTTGTGGTTCAGTCCGACGAGGGACACGTCGTTGCGCTCGCCGACCGTGCCGTCCGCCCGCACGAGGTGCTTGGGGACGATGAACAGGGAGATGCCCTTGACGCCGAGCTCGGCAGGTCCGGTGCGGGCCAGCACGAGGTGGACGATGGTGTCGCCCATCTGGTGGTCGCCGCCGGAGATCCACATCTTGGTGCCGAAGAGCCGGTAGGTGCCGTCGTCCTGCAGGACTGCCCGGGTCGTGATGTCGCCCAGCGACGATCCTGCCTGAGGCTCCGAGAGGCACATCGTCCCGAAGAAGCGACCCTCGATGATCGGCACGGCGTACGTCTGCACCTGCTCGGGGGTCCCTTGAGCGGCCACGAGGTTGGCGTTGCCGGCGGCGAGGAACGGGTAGGCGTACATGCCGGCGCTCGCGGCCTGGAAAAACATCGACGCCGCGTGGTGGACCGCGAAGGGGAGCTGCATGCCGCCCAGCTCGGCGTCGAACGTGCTGGTCTGGAGGCCGGCGGCGGTGTACTGGCGCAGGGCGGCCTCGACGGCCGGCAGCACGACGGCCTGGCCCGTCTCGTCGATGTGCGGCTCGTGGGTGTCGCCGTCCCGGTTGTGCGGGGCGAAGTGCTTCTCGGCGAGCGCCTCGCTGAGGTCGAGCACCGCGTCGAAGGTCTCTCGCGAGTGCTCCTCGTAGCGGGGCCGCTGCGTCAGCTCGTCGACGTTCAGCCACTCGTGCAGAAGGAAGTCGATGTCGGCTCGTGAGACGAGACGGGACGGTGAGGGGGCCACTTTTCTCCTTGAATCGCAATGCTTAAAAAAGTTGCTTGTTACCCAACTATATTTACCATATGATCCAGGTCACAGTGTCGACTCGGGTCGTCGCACACATCGGGTAAAGGGCAACATCACACTAGGAGAACGCATGAACGTACGAACCCGGGCATCCGCCGCGCTGGCGCTCACGGCGATGCTCACCGTCGCGGCCTGTGGAGGCGGGCGAGACTCTGACGCCAGCTCACCTGGCATCACCGGCGACACCATCACGCTGGGTGGGACATTCGCGCTCAGCGGTCCGGTCGCGATCGCCGGTCAGGTGGCCGAGGGCGCCAAGGCGGCCGTCGCGCAGGTCAACGCCGACGGCGGCGTCAACGGGCGCAAGATCAAGTTCGTCGTCGCGAACGACGAGTTCGATCCGACCATCACGGTTCAGCAGACCCGCAAGCTGATCGAGAAGGACGGGGTCTTCGCGCTGACCGGATCGGTGTCGCAACCCGTCGTGCGGGAGCAGATCAACAAGGCGAAGGTGCCGTCGCTGTTCATGTTCGCCGCCCACGCGGCGTGGAGCGACGAGTACGACAAGTACCCGTGGACGATGTCGGCGGTCGTCTTCGGCGGCACGACCGGTGCGAACTTCGCAGAGCACCTGAAGACGACCAACCCGACCGCCAAGGTTGCCGTGCTCTACCAGAACGACGACTCGGGCACCGATCCGCTGAAGGGCTTCAAGAAGGCCATCGAGGGAACCGGGGTCACGATCGTGGCCGAGGTGCCGTACGAGGTCACTGCGCCGACGACGGCGCCTCTGGTCTCCAAGCTCAAGCGGTCCGGGGCGGACACGGTCCTCAACGTCGGATCGCCGCAGCCGGTCACCCAGGCCATCAAGGAGATGAGCGCGATCGGCTGGGCGCCGCAGATCCTCGTGCCGCAGAACGGCGCCGAGTCGGCCCTGCTCAAGGACGCCGGTGAATCGGCCAAGAACGTGCTGAGCGACATCTGGTGGAAGGATCCGTCCAACCCCGAGTTCGCCGACGACGAGGACGTCACGACGTACCTCTCCTGGCTCAAGAAGGTCTCTCCCAAGACCGACCCGAACCAGCGGGTGTCGATCCTCGGCTACGTGCACATGCAGATGATGATCGAGGCCTTGAAGACCATGAAGGAACCGACGCGAGCGGGCCTCCTCGAGGCGGCGCAGAATCTCGACACGACCCTTCCCATGCTGCTGGACGGCGTGCAGGTCAAGACGGGAGACGGCGACCCCCTGCCCATCGAGGACGAGAAGCTGCAGCAGTGGACCGGCGACGGCTGGAAGCTCCTGAGCTGATCGCTGCGACGAGACATCCATGACGGGCCGGGAGCCGGCCGGCTCCCGGCCCGTCGAACCAGACAACCAACAGATGGAGAGATTCGTGAACAGGTACGACTACGTGATCGTGGGTGCAGGGTCGGCTGGCTGCGTGCTGGCCGATCGTCTGAGCGCGGACGGCAGCCGCGTGCTCGTCCTCGAGGCGGGGGGGCAGGACGACGACCCGCGGGTCAAGATCCCCGCGGTCTGGAGCGGAATGTTCCAGGGCCCGAACGACTGGAACTACACGTCCGACCCGGAGCCCGGCTACCACGGGCGGTGCGTCTTCCTGCCTCGCGGCAAGATGCTTGGCGGCAGCTCGTCGCTCAACGCGATGTTCTACGTGCGCGGCAACCGCCAGGACTACGACGCGTGGGAGCGCGACTTCGGTGCGACCGGCTGGTCGTACGACGAGGTGCTCCCGTACTTCGTCCGGTCGGAGAACAACGCCAACATCAAGGACGAGTTCCACGGCAGCGACGGCCCGCTCCACGTGACGACCGATCGCTGGATCTCGCCGTACGCCGAGCGCTTCATCGAGGCCGCCGAGGCGGCCGGATTCCCGCGCAACGACGACTTCAACGGGGCGCAGCAGGACGGTGCCGGCATGATGCAGGTCACCGGTCACGACGGTTCCCGCTGGTCGTCCGCGGACGCCTTCCTCCGCCCGGCGCTCGAGCGTGACAACGTGGAGCTCGTCACCGACGCGCTGGTGCACCGCGTCGTCATCGAGGACGGCCGCGCGACCGGCGTGGAGTACAGCCACGACGGCGAGGTGGTGACGGCGCTGGCCGACCGGGAGGTCATCCTGAGCGCCGGCGCCTACAACTCGCCGCAGCTGCTGATGCTCTCGGGCATCGGCCCGAAGGAGCACCTGCAGGAGATCGGCATCGAGACGCTGGTCGACTCGCCGCAGGTGGGGCAGAACCTGCAGGACCACCCGCAGGTCTTCCTGCACTACGACACCCCCGGCGCCCTGACTCTCGCCCAGGCCGGCGACCCACGGCACATGGAGGAGTGGCTCGACAGCCGCACCGGGATGCTCACGACGAATGCGGCGGAGTCAGCACTGTTCCTGCGCTCGAGCCCCGAGCTGGAGAGCCCGGACTTCCAGGTCGTCTTCGTGCCCGGCTACTTCTGGGACCACGGATTCCGCCAGCCTGCCCGTCCCGGCATGACGATCGCGCTGACCCTCAACACGCCGATCTCGCGCGGGTCCGTCCGTCTGCGCAGCGCCGATCCGGCTGACGCACCGCGCATCCGGACCAACTACCTGACCCACGACTCGGAGGTCGACGCGATCTTGCGTGCCATCGACATCGTGCAAGGTGTCGCCGACCAGGAGCCGCTCGCGGAGCTGCTCGCCGACCACGTCGATCCCGGCGAGGACTTCACCCGTGATCAGCTCGTCGCCTGGGTGCGGGCCGAGGCGCAGCACATGTTCCACGCGTCGTGCAGCGCCCGCATCGGATCTGAGGGCGAGGGGGTCGTCGACCCCGAGCTGCGTGTCCACGGCGTGAACGGCCTGCGGGTCGTCGATGCGTCGGTCATGCCCCGCGTCACGTCCGGCAACACGCACGCACCGACGGTCATGATCGCCGAGCGCGCATCCGACTTCATCCTGGCCGCGAACCGCGAGCTGGCCACCACCGCGAAAGAGAGCTGAGACCCATGAGCATCACTGACAACGTCGACACCTTCGTCGACAGCAACGACAACTACATCGGCGGAGAGTGGGTCCCGTCCGAGGGATCCGCGCGCATCACCATCACCTCGCCGTCGACGGAGGAGGCCATCGGCTCGGTCGTCGACGGCACCGAGGGCGACATGGACCGGGCCGTGGCCGCGGCGCGTGCCGCGTTCGACGACCCGACCGGATGGTCGACGTGGGCGCCCGGACAGCGGGCCGAGGTCCTCGAACGCTTCGCCGTCGCGCTCGAGGCCCGCGGCGCGGAGACCGCGTCGGCGGTGAGCCGGCAGAACGGGATGCCGCTGAGTGTGTCCTCGAGCGTGGAGAGCGCGTTCCCCGGCCTCCTGCTGCGCTACTACAGCGGTCTGGTGGCGGAGCCGGGGTTCCTCGAGTCCACCCGACCGGCGATGTTCGGTGGCCTCACGACGGTCCGTCGTGAGGCGCTGGGTGTCGTCGCCGCGATCATCCCGTGGAACTTCCCCCAGGCCCTGGCCTTCACGAAGCTCGCTCCCGCCCTGGCGATGGGCAACACCGTGGTCATGAAGCCGTCGCCCGAGACCGTGCTCGACTCGCTCATCGTGGGCGCGGCAGCGATCGAGGCGGGACTCCCGGCCGGTGTCCTGAACATCGTGCCGGCCGGCCGCGAGGTCGGTGCCTACCTCGTGTCGCACCCGGGCGTCGACAAGGTCGCCTTCACGGGATCGTCGGCGGCTGGGCGCCAGATCGCCGCGGTGTGCGGTGGGCTGCTGCGCCCGGTGACTCTGGAGCTCGGTGGCAAGTCTGCGGCCCTCGTGCTCGAGGACGCAGACCTGGTCGGCAACGCCGCGCAGTTCCTCAACGCGACGATGCCCAACAACGGACAGACGTGCAACGCCTCGACGCGCATCCTGGTGCCGCACAGCAAGTACGCGGCGTTCGTCGACGACATCACCGACATGGTGAAGGCCATGAAGGTCGGCGACGCCCTCGATCCCGAGACGCAGGTCGGCCCCATGGTCTCCGCGCGCCAGCGTGACCGGGTCATGTCCTACGTCGACCGCGGCCGGGCGGACGGTGCACGGGTCACGACGGGCGGCGGACGACCCGACGGCGTCGGCTACTTCGTGCAACCGACGGTCTTCGCGGACGTGACCAACGACCAGGTCATCGCGCAGGAGGAGATCTTCGGTCCGGTCCTGACCGTGATCGGCTACTCCGACGAGGCAGAAGGCATCCGCCTCGCCAACGACAGCGAGTTCGGCCTGGGTGGCTCGGTCTGGAGCCAGGACACGGCACGCGCGATCGACGTGGCACGCCACGTGAAGACCGGCAGCATCGGCATCAACTCGTACGTCAACGACCCGGCGTCGCCGTTCGGCGGCGTCAAGTCCAGCGGGATGGGCCGCGAGCAGGGCCCGGAGGCCCTGTCGAGCTACTTCACGTACAAGTCGATCTACAACGTCTGACCGTCACCGTCATCGAGGAGATGGGGCACGAGCATGCAACAGGAAGAGACGAAGAGCATCGAGACCGACGTCCTGGTCATCGGTGCCGGGCCGGCGGGCATGGCCGCCGTCGCGGCCGCGCGGGAGTCCGGTGCGTCGGTCGTGGCGGTCGAGGCGCAGGACCGGATCGGAGGCAATGCAATCTGGTCGACCGGGTACGTCGTCTTCGTGGACACGCCCATGCAGCGGGCCGAGGGCATCGAGGACGATGTCGAGGAGTTCCTGGAGGACGCCGGAGTCATCGCCGACCGCAGCCGCGGTGACTTCGGCGTGCTCTACGACGAGAAGCTGGCCCGCATCTACGGTGAGGAGAGCGCCGAGACGTACCGGCAGCTGATCGAGCGCGGCGTCCGCTTCCCGCGGTTCATCCATCGCCCGAAGCAGCACCAGCTCGACCGGGTCGCGGCCGTCGAGGACACGCAGATGTTCGCGGCGGCCTACCAGCCGGACTTCGACTCCGACGAGGTCACCGTGTTCTACCGCAGCAGCGCACGCCGGCTGCTGACCGACAGCGACGGCGCGGTCGTGGGGGCACGGATCACGACGGATGACGGCACCACGGTGAACGTCATCGCAAGTCGCGGCGTGGTGCTGTGCGCAGGGGGATACCAAGCGAACCCCGACATGCGCGCCAGGTACCAGCCGGAGTCGCGGTCGACCAAGCCGTACCTGGGCATCGACACCGCCCGCGGCGACGGGCACCTCATGGGGGGCGCCGTGGGCGGTGACCTCATCAACATGACGTTCATCCCGTCGCTGGTCATCGTGGCGTCCTCGATGCTGGAGGAGTCGATCGCGATCGACCGTCAGGGCAGGCGCTTCCACGACGAGACGGGTGTCTACGAGGACAGGGTGTCGGCGGTGCTGGCCCAGCCCGACCAGTGGGCCTACTACGTGTTCGACGGCGTCACGGCCGAGAAGAAGGCGCAATACGTCGAGCAGATGCCTGACGAGGCCGTCAGCAGCGAGACTCTGGAGGGCCTCGCAGAACTCATCGGTGTCCCGGCGGACCAGCTCGTGGCCACGGTAGACGAGTGGAACGAGACCCTCGAGTCGGGCGCCACCGTCGACCCGCTGCAGGGGCGGGTGTCGTTCCCGGTCGACCGGCGGGGCATCCGGACCGGCCCGTTTTTCGCGAGCCGCATGGTCGCCGGGTGCAGCTTCATCTCCGGTGGGTTCCAGGTCACGACGTCCATGCAGGTCGTCGACGTGTTCGGCGATCCCATCCCGGGCCTGTTCGCGGCCGGCGACTGCGTCGGGGGGTTCAATCCGTGCGCCGATCTAGGCGGCATCCACATCGGCGGTGGGCTGACGTTCGGGCGCATCGCGGGTCACGCCGTCGCGTCCGGCGACCTCGCGAAGCCGCACACGACGTCTCCGCTCAGCCGCTTCCTGCCCTCCCGGGTCGGCACGACGATGGAGATCGTGCACGTCGAGTCGTGAATGAGATGTCACACCCCGAGTGCGATCGAACGATAGGGTGGCCGCTATTCCGGTCACGATACGGCGCACTCGGGGCCGCGCACCGAAGGATGGGATGACGTGAACGTCGAAACCGAAGCGGTTGCACCGACGGGCGGTCGGCAGGCACAGCGGTCGTCCATGTCCAGCAAACGGCTGCTCGACGCAGCGGCCGAGCTCATCTCGGAGAAGGGCTACGCCCGCACGACGCTCGCCGACATCGGGCGACGAGCGGGATACAGCCACGGCCTGGTGACCCAGCGCTTCGGCACGAAGGCGGGCCTCTTGTCGGCGTTGATCGACCGCATGGCCCGCCGGTTCGGTCACGACGAGCTGCTCGCGACCGTCGCGGGTCGTACCGGCGCGGAGGCGCTGGCCTATATCGTCCGCGAGGTGCGCGCCGACATCGAGCGTTCACCGGCCACCCTTCGTTCTTTCTACGCGCTGATGTTCGAGGCCGCCAACCCCGCATCGGAGATCCACGAGCACCTCGCCGAGATGAACGACGTATATCGCCGCAGCGTCGCGTCGCTCATCGAGGCGGGGGTGTCCGCCGGCACGATGCGCGACGACCTCGACACGGCGCGGGTGGCCAACCAGTTCAGCGCCACGCTGCGAGGCATCTCCTACTTCTGGCTGCTCGACGTCGAGGCCTACGACGTCCTGGGCGCTCTCGAGGCGTACGCCGAGACCCTTGAGCTCGTGTACTGCCCCATCAGCTGACCCGCGACACTTGTCGCGCTCCGGCTACGTCATGTGCAGGTCCCGGGGGAGGACTGCTTCCCTGTTGACTGTGACGGGCGTCTCACTGACGCCCTGATCGACGACGGAGGCCAAGGTTCACCGCCGCCGCGCTGAACTGCCCTGCGTGCCAGTCAAAAGGGGCACACGTGTTTCACATCACAAACTTTGTTGCTAGCCAACCACTTTATGCGTATGATCCCCATCACAAGCTCGACAACGATGAAAGGCACGTCATGAATACGGTGCTCCCTCCCCGGGTCCCGCTTCTCGATCTCGCCGACGTGGCGCTCACGTTCGGCGGCGTGAAGGCGCTGACCGGCGTCTCCTTCGGCGTCGCCGGCGGCGAGATCTGCGGCCTGATCGGACCGAACGGGGCCGGCAAGACGTCGCTGTTCAACTGCATCTCGCGCCTGTACCAGCCCACGGCCGGAGCGATCACGTTCGACGGTGCCGATCTGCTGACCCTCAAGCCTCATCAGGTGGTGTCGCGCGGCATCGTGCGCACCTTTCAGAACCTCGGCCTCTTCGCCGACCTGACGGTGCTCGACAACGTGGCCCTCGGTGCGAAGTACCGCAGCTCCACGAACATCTTCTCGAGCATGGTGGGACTCCCGTCCGCTCGACGTGAGCACGCCGCCGTCAAGGACGAGGCGGTTGACATCCTCACGCGACTCGACCTGGAACACCTCAAGGACCTGCCGGCGTCGGGCCTCCCGTACCCGACGCTCAAGCGGATCGAGCTCGCCCGCGCGCTGGTGGCGCGTCCGCGCCTGCTGATGCTCGACGAGCCGGCCGGTGGGCTGACCCACGGCGAGGTCGACGAGCTGGGCGAGATGATCCGCCGCATCCGTAGCGAGTTCGGCATCACCGTCCTGTTGGTCGAGCACCACATGGGCATGGTCATGGGCATCTCGGACCACGTCGTCGTCCTCGACTTCGGCAGGGTCCTCGCAGAAGGATCGCCGACCGAGGTGCAGGCGAATCCTGCCGTCATCGAGGCATACCTGGGGAGCGCGGCATGACGCTGTTGGACGTTCAAGGACTCTCGGCCGGGTACGGCGACGTGGGTGTCCTCCATGACCTCGACTTCCAGATCGCCGATGGCGGCGTGGTGGCCCTGCTCGGTCCCAACGGTGCCGGCAAGACGACGCTGCTCAAGTCCCTGTCGGGTCTGCTCTCGCGGCGCAGCGGCCGAGCCGAGCTCGAGGGTGACGACCTCATGTCCATGCATCCAGAGGCCACGGCGCGCCACGGGATGGCGCACGTGCCCGAGGGCCGGGGCACCCTGACCGACCTGAGTGTCGAGGACAACCTGCGGGTCGGCGGGTACCTCCGCTCGAGCTCGGAGGTCCAAGAGACCATGAAGGTCTGCTTCGACTACTTCCCGGTCCTCGCGGACCGGCGGACGCAGCAGGCCGGCAACCTCAGCGGCGGCGAGCAGCAGATGCTCGCCATCTCTAGGGGGCTCATGCTGAGACCGCGCCTGATGCTGCTCGACGAGCCGTCACTGGGACTCGCGCCCAACCTGACGCGTCAGCTGTTCGCGGCTCTCGGGCAGATCAACCACGAGCAGTCCGTCGCGATGCTCATCGTCGAGCAGAACGCCTCGCTGGCGCTCGACCTCGCGAGCACCGCGTACGTGCTCGAGTCCGGCCGCATCGTGCTGGCCGGCACTGCTGACGACATCAAGGGCGACACGTCCCTCCGCAAAGCGTATCTGGGGTACTGACCATGACCGATCTCCTGCAACTGCTCGTCAGCGGCCTGGCCTCTGGCTCCATCTACGGAGCGTTGGCACTCGCCATCGTCTTCGTCTTCCGCTCCACCGGCGTCGTGAACTTCTCCCAGGGCGAGCTGGCGATGATCAGCACCTTCGTCACCCTCGGTCTCTACAAGGCCGGCGCACCTCTGGTGATCGCGATCATCGGCTCGATGGTCATCTCCTTCGTGCTGGGCGCAGCGATCGAACGGGTGCTCATCCGACCTGTCCAGGGTCGCAGCGAGCACGCGCCGTCGATCATCACCCTGGGCCTGTTCCTGGGACTCAGCGGCATCGCGGGTTGGATCTGGGGACTCGACCCGGAGACCTTCCCGGGCATGTTCCCCGAGCGCTCCCTCGAGGTCGGCTCCGTACGTCTCTCGTACACGTCCCTCGGCATCATCGCTGTGCTGCTGGCGACCGTCGCGGTGCTCTACGTCTTCTTCGAACGCACGCGCCTCGGGCTGATGATGAAGGCTGCGGCGTCCAACCCCGCCACGAGCCGACTGGCGGGTGTGCCGGTGAGTCGCCTGCTCATGTGCGGGTGGGGCGTCGCGTCAGCTGTCGGTGCACTGGCAGGGGCGCTGATCGCCCAGTCGGTGTACGTCAGCCCGTCCATGATGGTCGCCGTCATCATCTACGCCCTGGCGGCTGCCGCGCTGGGTGGCCTGAGCAGCCCCGTGGGCGCGGTCGTCGGCGGCTGGATCATCGGCGTCGCCGAAGCCGTCGTGTCCGACCGGGTCGGATTCATCGGCGGAGACCTCAAGATCGTCGTCCCGCTCGTCATCATCTTCGCCGTCCTGTTGGTCAAGCCCACCGGCCTCTTCGGGGCCAAGGAGGTCTCTCGCGTATGAACGTCTCCACGCTTCTCGCCCACCGCTCGACGCTCGTCGCCGTGGTCGCAATCGTCGTGCTCGCCATCGTGCCGTTCCAGCTAGGGCCGTACGACAACGGTCGGATCACGATCATCTTCGTCTTCGCGATCGCGATCCTGGGACTGAACCTGATCGCCGGCTACACCGGCCAGCTGTCGGTCGCCCAGAGCTTCTTCCTGGGCATCGGAGGCTACGGCTCGGCCCTTCTGCTCGACCGGGTCGGTGTCCCTTCGCTACTGTGCATCCCGCTGTCCGGACTGTTGTGCCTGATCGTGGGTGGGCTGATCGCCATCCCGGTGCTGCGACTGCGGGGCTTCTACCTGATGGTCGTCACGCTCGCGCTCACCTTCCTGCTGTCGCCGCTGTTGAAGCGCTTCCCGGAGCTGACCGGTGGCGCCGAGGGACTCTCGGTGTCGACCCCGACGCCGCTCGGCGGTCTCTACGACGACCAGTGGATCTATCTGGTGTCGCTGGTCGTTGCGGCCATCTTGTTCTGGGCCGCCCGGAATCTCGTGAGGAGCCAGTACGGCCCTGCGATGATCGCGATCCGCGAGCGCGAGATCGTGGCGGAGGCTGTCGGCGTCGACGCGAGCCGCATCAAGACGCAGGCCTTTGCGATCGCCAGCATGTACGCGGGAATCGCCGGCAGCCTCTACGTCTTCGCGATCGGGTACGCGTCTCCCGACTCCTTCGGGATGCACCTCGGGCTCCTGCTCTTCGCGGGCGCCTTCATCGGCGGCATCGCCACGATCCCCGGCGCGATCATCGGTGCGGCGTTCGTGCAGCTGGTGCCGCAGTACGCCTCGAACATCAACGACTCGTTCACGTCGGTGATCTTCGGCGCGGCCATCATCCTGGCTGTCCGGTTCTTCCCGGACGGTCTCGCGGGCCTCGGTCGGGACGCCATCGCGCGGTTCCGCAGGAAGCCGGCCGACGCACCTGGCCACCCGACATCCACGATCCCTGCCGCCGGCTCGGCCGTGCGCGAAGCGACACCCCGAAAAGAAAGAGCATCATCATGACCGCACGACGACTCGCCGCAGGACTCGCGGTGCTGGCGCTCGGAGCCACCAGCGCCTGCGGAGGCGGAGGCCGTGACAGCTCGGCGACCGCGCCCGGCATCACCGACGACACCATCACCATCGGTGGCACGTTCGCGCTGAGTGGACCGGTCGCGGTCGCAGGTCAGGCCGCCGAGAGCGCCAAGGCCGCCGTGGCGGAGGTCAACGCCGCCGGCGGCATCGACGGCCGCAAGCTCGAGTTCATCGCGGAGGACGACCAGTACGATCCGACGATCGCCGTCCAGCAGACGCGCAAGCTGATCGACCAGGACCAGGTGTTCGCCCTGACCGGGTCGGTCGGCACGGCCCAGCAGCTCGGCATCCGCAAGCTGTTGAAGGGCGAGAAGGTCCCGGCGCTGTTCATCTTCACCGCTGCGACGGCGTTCAGCTCCGAGCACGAAGAGTTTCCCTACAGCCTCTCCGCGGTGTCCAGCGGCGACACGAACGGTGCCAACCTCGGCGAGTACCTGAAGCGCACCAAGCCGGACGCCAAGGTCGCAGTGCTGTACCAGAACGACGACTCCGGCATCGATCCGACCGAGGCCTTCGAGAAGGCGGTCGAGGGCAGCGGCATCGAGGTCGTCGAGAAGGTGTCGTACGAGATCACGACCCCGACCACCGCTCCGCTCGTCGCCAAGCTCAAGCGCTCCGGCGCGGACACGGTGCTCAACGTCGGGTCGCCTCAGCCGGTCACGCAGGCGATCAAGGAGATGAGTTCGCAGGGCTGGACCCCCACGCTGCTGGTGCCGCACAACGGCGCCGAGGGCGGACTGCTCAAGGACGCCGGTGATGCTGCCAAGAACGTGATCAGCGAGGTCTGGTGGAAGGATCCGGCCGCGCCGGGCAACCAGGACGACCCCGAGGTCGTCAAGTACCTCGAGTGGATGAAGAAGACGTCGCCGAAGGTCGACCCGAACCAGCGGGTCGCGATTCTCGGCTACGTCAACATGCAGATGATGATCGCGGCGCTCCAGGGGATGGAGGAGCCGACACGCGAGGCCCTCCTGGAATCTGCCGAGAACCTTGACGTGCACGTGCCGATGCTGCTCGACGACGTCAAGGCCACCACGGGCCCGGACGACTTCCGGCCGATCGAGGACGCCCAGTTCCAGAAGTTCAACGGCACGTCCTGGGATCTGCAGCCCGAATAGCACCTCACGGCGGTGCGGTACGCCCTGCCCCATAAGTTTCTTGTTGACCAACTAGTATCAGAACCACCCCGACGAAGGAGCACGACATGTCCCGACCGGCCCGCGCGCGCCGATCCTGCCTGGCAGTTCCCGGCAGCAGCGAGAAGATGCTGAAGAAGGCCCAAGGCCTGCAGGTCGACCAGGTCTTCCTCGACCTGGAGGACTCTGTCGCCCCGATCGAGAAGCCGGCCGCCCGGCATAAGATCATCGAGGCCCTGCACGACGACAGCTGGCTGGCCGGCACGAAGGTGGTGCGCATCAACGACGTCGACACCCCGTGGGCGCTCGAGGACGTGACCGAGATCGTGAGGGGAGCGGGATCCCACCTCGACTGCATCATGCTGCCGAAGGCGGAGTCGGCGCGGGACGTCCAGTGGCTCGACCTGACCCTGACCCTCCTCGAGCGTGAGCTCGGGATGGTGGAGGGGACGATTGGCATCGAGGCGCAGATCGAGGGTCCCAGGGGCCTGCGCAACATCGACGAGATCGCCGCCGCGTCGCCGCGTCTGGAGACGCTGATCTTCGGCCCGGGCGACTTCATGGCGAACATGCGCATCCCCTCGCTCACGATCGGCGTGGTCAACGAGCACGCCGACCCGTTCGAGAGCGTCCTCATGACGATCCTTTCGGCTGCGCGCGCCCACGGCCTGCAGGCGATCGACGGACCCTTTCCGAAGGTGCATGACAGCGACTCCTACCGTGTCGTCGCCAAGAAGGCATGGGCGCTCGGCTTCGACGGCAAGTGGGTGCTGCACCCCAAGCAGATCGATGTCGCTCACGAGGTCTTCACGCCGACCCAAGAGGACTACGACCGCTCGGAGCTCATCCTGGACGCCTACGAGTACTACACGTCCGCGGCCGGCGGTGGCATCGGCGCGGTCATGCTGGGCGACGAGATGATCGACGAGGCGAGCCGCAAGCTGGCCCTGGCGACCGCCGAGAAGGGACGCAGCGCGAACCTCCCGCGGACCGACGAGTCCCGCTTCACGCCGGCATGATCGCGGCGTGATGACGAATCGTCCCGAACCGACGCTCGACGACTTCCCGCTCTGGCGGCGCGGGCCCGACATCCCGGGATTCGCCGAGGGCGTCGAGCTCGACCACCACTGGGCCCGCACGATGACCGACGCAGAGAGCGCCTTGTTCGCATCGTTGACGTGCTCGTGGTCCCCGCTGGTGCTCGATGTCGAGTCGGCACGGGCGGCCGGTCACCCAGGGCGTGTCATCCACCCCTACCTGGTGCTGTGCACCGTGTTCGGGCTTTCGGTCGAGGACCTCAGTGAGTCGGCCGGCCCCTTCCTGTCGATCACAGATTGTCATTTCGAACGGCCGATGTACGACGGGGACACCGTGACGGCGCGATCGACCGTGATCAACGTGCGGGAGTCCTCCAGCCGTCCCGGGCACCGCATCGTCACGTGGCACACCGAGGCGTTCAACCAGCGTGACGAGCGGGTGCTGGACTACAGACGCAGCAATCTGATGAAGGTAGAGGCCTGACGTGGCGGAGCAGACGGTGACGGCCCCGGCCCGGACGGACCCGGCCACGTACTTCGAGGACTTCGAAGTCGGTCGTCGATGGAGGTCCGCCAGGGGGACGACCATCGGCGAGGCCGAGAATCAGCTCATCTCGAAGCTGGTCATGAACACGGCGCAGGAGCACTGGAACGACGACTCCATGAAGGACTCCCCATGGGGGGCGTCGCGGATCGTCTTCGGTCTGGTGACGGCATCGACAGTCATCGGCCTGGCGAGCCAGGACGCGTCGGAGAACGCCATCGCCGAGCTCGGTCTGGACGACCTGCGACTCATGACGTCGGTCTTCCACGGCGACACCGTCTACGCCTGCACCGAGGTGCTTGCGACGACCGCCTCTGACGACCCGGACGCCGGCATCGTGACCTTCCAGCACTGGGGGTTCCGCGCCGACGGCGTCATGGTGTGCCGGGTGGAGCGGTCCGTACTCGTCAGGCGCCGTCCGGCCACCAAACGGTAGTCTCCCCAGAGGATCGAGTCAGGCGGTGGGATCGGTGGAACACGTCGTCGGACCGATGCTGTCCCGCGACGACGCACGAAATCTGCTGAACGCCTCTGACGAGGGGTACGCGATGATCGACGCCACCGGTGTCTACGTGTGGGCGAACGACGCAGCCTATCGGCTGCTCCGGACGAGCCCGGCGCGACTGCTCGGCTCGTCGTCCATCCTGTTCGCCCATGCGGTCGAAGGTGAGGAACGGACCTGCCGCATCGACTCGACCGGCGCGACCCTCGCGCGGACGTTCTCTGTCGGCGTCTTCAGACTCCCGTCGCGGGGCATGGCCCCGTGGGGCATGCGCTTCCGGGACGTGACGGAGACCGTCGACCAAGGGGCACGACTCGATGCGTTCATGCGGTCGACCTCAGCCGTTGCTCTCGGCACCGACCTCAACGGTGCGCTCGATCTCCTGGCGGAGGAGGTGCGGGCGGTGACGGGCTTCGCGACCTGCACGATCTTCGTGTCGGCGCCGCCGCCGCTGGAGTATCAGGCTCTGGGCAAGGCGGGTTATCCCGACGACTGGGCCGATCGGGTGGGAGCAGCGATTGACCGTGGCGCGCAGCCCTTCACGCTGGAGGCGGAGAGGCGCAAGCAGCCGGTCGTGTTCCGCAACTTCCGCGCCCGGTTCCTCGAGGACCCCCGATGGGAGTCCGTTTGGGGTTTCGTCAGAGACCTGCCGTGGAACACGTACGTCGCGGTGCCCATGATGGTCCGCGGCGAGTCGATCGGGGCGATGGCCGGATTCCTGCAGGTCGACCGCGACCCCACCCCTGACGACCTCCGGTTCATCTCGGCCATGGCCGATCACGCGGCCGCTGCCATCGACAGCTCGCGCCTGCTGTCCTCGGCTCGTCTGCTGGCGATCGAGCGGGAGCGGACCAGGGTGGCGCAGGATCTTCACGACTCGGTCGCGCAGACGCTCTACTCCTTGGCGCTGCGCATCCAGACCGTCCGTGCGCTCGGTCTGCGCGACGGAGTCACCGAGCAGCTGATGCAGGAGATCTCGGAGGCTGAGCGGCTCGTGCAGAGCAGCTCCACGCAGGTGCGCGACCTCCTCTCCCGCATCCATCGACCGGAACCGTTCGAGCTCGGTTTGATGCCGGCCGTCAGGCTGAAGGCCGATGAGATCAGCCTCGAGGCAGGACTGCCGATCGACGTGCGGTGCGAGGTGGACGTCATCGATCTTGCACCCGACCGGGCCGAGGACGTTTACCGGATCGTGGCCGAGGCGATGACCAACGCCCGCAAGCACGCGGCGGCATCGCGAGTCGTCGTCCAGGTGGACGTCCATGGCGACCACCTCACCGTCTCCGTGACGGACGACGGCGGGGGCATCGGCCCTACGCACGAGCGGCTCGGCATCGGGCTCCCCAGCATGCGCGAGCGGGCAGAGCGGCTCGGTGCGCGACTGGACGTGGCCACGCCGAGTGCCGGCGGCACACGCATCGAGCTGACGGTGCCCCTAGAGTCGATCGACGTGAAGTGAGAGGTCTTGCAATGCCCGACGTGCTGACGGTGTTCCTCGTCGACGACCACACGGTCGTCCGGGAAGGGTTGCGCGCGTTCCTCAGCATCCAGGACGACCTGGAGGTCGTCGGCGAGGCGGGCGACGGGGCGGACGCGCTCAAGAGGCTCAAGGTCATGGCGGCGTCGGGAGAGTTTCCGGACGTCATCGTGATGGACGTCCAGATGCCGCGGATGGACGGGCTCCAGGCGCTGATCGAGCTCCGCGCCGAGGTTCCGGACGCCACGGTGCTGGTGCTGTCGAGCTTCGTCGAGGCCGAACGCGTCAAGGCGCTGCTGAACGCGGGTGCCAGCGGGTATCTCGAGAAGTCGTCCGGCGCTGAGCGCGTCGTGGAGGCTGTTCGCACGGCGGCCGGCGGTGAGCTCTACCTCGACCCCAACGCCGCCCGCGCTCTGGCGGGCACCCGCACCGACGGGCGCTACACCGAGGCGCTGTCGGAGCGGGAGCTCGAGATTGTCGCCCTCGTCGCGAAGGGCATGAGCAACCAGGAGATCGCCGATGAGCTGTTCATCAGCGAGCGGACCGCGCGCACGCACGTCAGCCACATTCTGATGAAGCTCGGACTGGACTCGCGCATCCAGGCCGCTCTGTGGGCCCTCCGCAAGGGCATCGTGTCGATCGAGGACACTCGGTGACCTGCCGCGACATTTGACGTACTGCCGTCGGGTCCCGTGACTCTGTGGCGGGGGTCACAGGGCTTGCAGACTGAGGACGAGGCGCCGTCGACCCAAGGTCGACCGGTGCCGGTCCTCATCAGCGGCGCGCTCCGGCCCGCCCTTCTCCCAGGAGACTCCCCATGCCCGGACCCCTCGACGGCATCCGCGTCCTCGATCTGACCGCTGCGCTCGCCGGTCCGTACTGCACCATGGTGCTCGCCGATCTCGGCGCCGAAGTCATCAAGATCGAGTCGCCGGCGGGAGAGGTCACCCGCCGCGTCGGGCCCGATCCCGAGCCGGACGGGAGTGGTGAGCCGACGCTGGGCGGCTATTTCCAGAGCATCAACCGCGGCAAGCGCAGCATCGCGATCGACCTCAAGACGGACGCCGGTCGGCACCAGCTGCTGGCCCTGGTCCGCACCGCGGACGTCTTCGTCGAGAACTTCGGCCCGGGTGTCATCGACCGGCTGGGTCTGTCCTACGCAGAGATCCAGGCGGTCAATCCCCGCATCGTCTACGGCTCGCTGACCGGGTTCGGCGCAGCCTGGGCCGGTGCCAGTCCGTACGCCGAGTGGCCGGCGATGGACATCACGATCCAGGCGATGGCGGGGGCCCTCAGCATCACCGGCACGGAGGACGGCCAGCCGATCAAGATCGGACCGGGCATCGGTGACATCTTCCCGGGCGTCATGCTCTCGTCGGGGATCCTCGCAGCGCTGCTGGAGGCGAAGGAGTCCGGGATCGGCCAGCAGGTCGACGTGGCGATGTACGACGCGATCCTCGCCCTGTGCGAGCGGATCGTCTACCAGTACTCGTACACGGGACAGGTTCCGCGTCCCGTCGGCAACACCCATCCGATCCTGACCCCGTTCGACGTGCTCGAGGCCAAGGACGGCTGGATCGCCATCGCCGCCACGACCCAGGGCCGGTGGAAGGTCCTCTGCTCGATCATGGGCCAGCCGGAGCTCGTCGACGACCCCCGATTCCTGCACGAGGGGCTCCGCGCCAAGAACCGGGCCCTGGTCCGTCAGATCGTGGCCGTCTGGGTGGCCGAGCACACGCGCGACGAGGTGACGTCGATGCTCGCCGGCCGGGTGCCGGTAGGGCCGGTCAATGACGTGCACGACATCTTCGAGGATCCTCACGGATGGGTGCGCGACATGCTCGTCCGCGTCGACAACCCGGGATCCGACACCCGCGCCGTCATCGCCGGGCAGCCCATCAAGCTCAGCCGTACGCCGTCCGCCGTCCGTGGCCGTGCGCCTTTCCTCGACGAGGACGGCGCGGCGATCCGCATTGAGCTGAACGTGGCCGCGTCCCCGGTCGAGGTGACGAGCTGATGACCGCCGACACCGAGGTGCGCGAGGGCATGACGAGCATGTTCGACATCGCCGGAGCGGTCGTGATCGTGACCGGAGGCTCCATGGGGCTGGGTGCGGCGATCGCCGACCGGCTTGGCGAGGCAGGAGCGTCGGTCGTCATCACCGGGCGCCGCCGTGAACCGCTCGAGGCCGAAGCGGCCGCGCTGAGATCTCGCGGGCATGCAGTGCTCCCGGTCGTCGCCGACGTGGCGGAGCCCGACGACTGCGAGCGGGTCGTGGCCGAGACCATGGAGCGCTTCGGACGGGTGGACGGGCTCGTCAACAACGCCGGGGTCTCCGGTGCTGCGCCGGCGACGCGAGAGACTCCGGAGCACTTCCGCCGCATCGTCGACATCAACCTGGCCGGGACCTACTGGATGGCCCAGGCCTGCGGCCGCGTGATGCAGCCCGGCAGCTCGATCGTCAACGTGTCCAGCATCCTGGGCATCACGTCCACAGGCCTCCCGCAGGCCGCGTACTCGGCCAGCAAGGCGGCGGTCCACGGGCTCACCAGAGACCTCGCGGCACAGTGGTCCGGTCGCAAGGGCATCTGTGTCAACGCCGTCGCTCCAGGCTTCTTCGCCACGGACATGACGGCGGAGTACGACCCCGCCTACGTCGAGACCCAGCTCGCTCGCATCCCGCTCGGTCGCTGGGGAGACCCGGCAGAGCTGGCTGGAACGGTCATGTGGCTTCTCAGCGCGGCCGGCGGCTACGTCACGGGCCAGACGATCGTCGTCGACGGCGGATTCACCGTCGTGTGAGGGCATTCAGCGCTACGAATGTCTCGGCCGATCGAGACCTGCGTCGCTTCGACGGCACCCACCAAGCGACTTGACTGACACACGACGCGACCCACGTCACACCCGGAGCCAAGGGCTCCGCACCCGAACACCCCGCCCGATGGGCGGCGACACGAACGAGGACACCATGCTCAACGAGAAGCTCACCGGCCCCATCGACTTCGACCCTGCGGCGCTGAGGGCCAAGTACGAGGAAGAGCGGGACAAGCGCATCCGGCCCGAGGGGAAGGCGCAGTTCGTCGGTGCCTCCGGCCGGTTCGAGCACTTCAGCAGCGATCCGTGGAGCGAGACGGTCGTCGCCCGCCCGGCGCTCGACGACCACAGCTCGGTCATCATCGCAGGCGGGGGATTCGGTGGCCTGCTGATGGGTGCGCGGCTGAACGCCGCCGGCGTCACCGACATCCGGATCATCGAGATCGGCGGCGACTTCGGAGGCACGTGGTACTGGAACCGCTATCCGGGCGCGATGTGCGACATCGAGGCCCACATCTACATGCCGCTGCTCGAGGAGCTGGGCTACGCACCGAAGCACCGGTACGCCTACGCAGACGAGCTGCTCGAGATCAGCCAGCGCATCGGCAAGGAGTACGGCCTCTACGACAAGGTGCTGTTCCAGACGTCGATCACCGGCGCCAAGTGGAACGAGGACGACGCGCGCTGGTTGGTCGAGACCGATCGCGGTGATGCGGTCACCGCGGACCACTTCGTGGTCGCGTGTGGGCGACAGAGCCTCCCGAAGCTCCCCAACCTGCCGGGCGTGGACGAGTTCGAGGGGCACATCTTCCACTCCAGCCGGTGGGACTACGCCTACACGGGGGGTGACAGCGCGGGTAACATGACCGGGCTTGCCGACAAGCGCGTCGGCGTCGTCGGCACAGGTGCCACCGCCCTGCAGATCGTCCCGGCGGTCGCGCAGGACGCGAAGGAGCTGCTGGTCTTCCAGCGCACCCCCTCGACGGTCGGTGTCCGCGGCCAGCAGGAGACCGGCCCTGACTGGGCTGACATGACGAAGCCCGGTTGGCAGCGCGAACGCCGCGAGAACTTCCAGTCCCACGTCCAGTTCGGCAGTGTCTCGGGGTTTGTCCGGCCCGAGAAGGACCTCGTGGCGGACGGTTGGACCGCCGCCTTCGAGATCCTCGCGGAGCCCGAATCGGTCGTCGCGGAGCGTCTCGGTCGCGCTCCGACGGCGGAGGAGATGGCAGACCTGTCAGTCATCAACGACTACCGGGCCATGAACGAGATCCGCGCTCGGGTCGAGGACACCGTCAAGGATCCGGCCACCGCCGAGGCGCTGAAGCCTTGGTACCAGTGGTGGTGCAAGCGGCCGGGATGGCACGACGACTACCTCGAGTCGTTCAACCGCGAGAACGTCACGCTCGTGGACACCCACGGCCAGGGCGTCGAGCGATTCACCCGCACGGGCGTGGTGGTCGGCGGCACCGAGTACGAGCTCGACTGCCTCGTGATGGCCACCGGCTTCGAGTCGGGCATCTCGTTCACCCACCTGACGGGGTTCGAGCTCGAGGGTCGCGACGTCAAGCTGTCGGACCACTGGGCGAACGGTGTGCGCACGCTCCACGGGATGTCGACCGACCGGTTCCCGAACCTGTTCTTCATCGGCGGAAACCCGCAGACCGCATCGAGCGTCAACGCGGTGCACCTGCTCGACGAGCAGGCCCAGTACGTCGCGCACATCATCGGCGAAGCGACCACGCGGGGCCTGCGGACGGTCGAGGCGCACCACGACGCGATCGACGCGTGGGTCGACAACATCGTCACCTCGCCCAAGAACCAGGCGATGTTTGAGTTCTACATGCAGTGCACGCCGGGCTACTACAACGCAGAAGGCACGGCCAAGACGGCCGCCGATCTCTTCACGGGCGGTCGTTACCCGGGTGGCCCGCTCGCTTACTACGCGCTGCTGCGTGACTGGGAGGCCGAGGGATCCCTGGACGGATACTCCCTCGACGCCGAGCCGAGCTGACCGTTGTCCGGTCCAGTGCATGTCTCGACACGTCGCATCACCGTCCGCTGGTACGAGTCGGCCGGCACGCGCGTGCGGTCGGCCTTTGACCCGCGCAGGTGGGAGCCATGGGGAACTGTCCATGCGCGCGAGATCGGTCGGGCCGTCCCTGTCTGCGGAGTCGTGGGCCACAGCCACCTGTTCTTCGATCGGCCGTTCGACCCGCAGGCCGCCGCCTCCTGCACGTCGTGCCTCGCGGTCGTCCGTCAGTACGCCACGACGGCACCGACGAGATGGGGCCGTTCATGATCGACACGAAGATCTGTGGCAGATCGTGATGCGTTTCGGTTCTCGTGTCGCCTCAGCATCGCCTGCGACGCTAGGGGTCGGCGGTGCGGACGCGCTCAGTCGAAGGCGGCGACGAGTCGGCCGATGACCTCGCCGCGCTCGACCTTGCCCACGCCGTCGCCGATGTCCTCGAAGCCGATCTCGGTGATGCGCGAGGTGAGCTTGCCGTCCTTGATGAGCTCGAGGACGGCGGCGCAGTCCTCCTTGGTGCCGGCCTGTGAGCCGACGATCTCGATCTCGTTGAGCACGACTGCCTGGAGATCGATCTCGGCCTGGGCCTGTCCGAGGCCGACGAGGACGAGGCGACCGCCACGTCGCAGGGCGTGGATGGCCCCGTTGGCGGTGGTGCCGTAGCCGGCGAAGTCGAGGACGACGTCGAGGTCGCTGCCGGCGAGGTCGTCGACGTCAGCCACGACGTGCTCGATGCCGAGGCTGCGGGCGAAGTCGTGGACCTTCTCGTTCTTCTCCGCGACGACCACTGACGCGCCGAGCGGTTGCTCGTGGCCATGTCCGCAGTATGGAACTCGCGGTGAGTGGCACCCCCAACGGGATTCGAACCCGTGCTACCGCCGTGAAAGTGGAAATGAAGCCTGATGGGACGATCACGGTCACCGCTAGTTTCGACTGAAATTGCCGTAGTTTGCTGCGATGTGGTCGCCGGACGCTTATGGCAGTAATTGGTGATGTACGGTCCTGGTGTTGCCTCAGTGTTGCCTAATGCCCCCGGCTGGCATGCCGTCCAACGACGTCCGCGCCCGGACAAGACAGCGACCTCAGGTGCGGTAACGGCTCGCCTGGTCGCGTCCGATGAGCTCCTTCATGATCTCGGTGGTTCCGCCGTAGATCGTCTGGACCCGAGCGTCCTGGTAGGCCCTCGCGATCGGATATTCGCGCATGTAGCCGTAGCCCCCGAACACCTGGAGGCAGCGGGTAGTGACGCGCTGCTGCAGCTCGCTGGCCCACCACTTGGCTTTCGAGGCTTCAACCGCGGTCAGGGCTCCGTCATTGAGGGACAGCACCGCCTTCTCGATGTAGGCGCGCGTCACCTCGACCTCGGTCTCCATCTCCGCGAGCGCGAACCGGGTGGCCTGGAAGTCGCCGATACGCTTGCCGAACGCTGTGCGCTCGTGGGCATAGTCGAGCGTCCACCGCAGGGCCGCTTCGCAGGAGGTGAGTGCAGAGACCGCTATGGACACGCGTTCACGAGGCAGGCGCTGCATGAGGTAGATCATTCCCATGCCGACCTCGCCGAGGACGTTCGAACTGGCGACGTGGACGTCTTCGAAGGAGAGTTCCGCGGTGTCCTGAGCTGCTAGTCCGACCTTGTTGAGCTTGCGACCCCGGCTGAAGCCTGGAGCGTCCCGCTCAACGACCATGAGGGTGAACGCGCGGGAGCCGGCGGAGGGATTCTTGTCCGTGCGCACGACGACGATGACCAGGTCGGCGTGGATACCGTTGGTGATGAAGGTCTTCTGGCCATTGATGACCCACCCGCCCGCGTCGTCACTGACCGCGCTGGTCTGGATGCCCTGTAAGTCGCTGCCGGTGCCCGGCTCAGTCATGGCGATGGCGCCGATGGTCGTGCCTGCGGCCATGCCCGGCAGCCAGCGTGCCTTCTGCTCATCGGTGGCGAGGTCGATCAGGTATGGAGCGACGACGTCGTCATGGACGCTGAGACCCGCGGCGAATGATGTGTAACCTTCTGCGGCTGCCTCCTCTGCAAACACCATGCGGAAGCGGTAGTCCTCCACGTCGCCTCCGCCGTGCTCCCCGGCGATCGCCAGCCCGAGCATCCCGTTGGCTCCGGCGTCCTTCCAGGCCGTCCGGTCGACGAGCTTGCCGTTCTCCCACTGCTCGTAGTTCGGGGCCACGACGCGACGCAGGAACTGACGAACGCTGTCGCGATAGGCCTCGTGGTCGGCGTCGTAGAAGTTCTTCAGCATTGCAGTGCTCCTCGTGCGGCAGGCGATGCCAGGTTCTCAAGCGGTGTGAGCCGGCCGTGCGAGCGTAACGAGGCTCGAGACGGCGCAATTTCGGTCATCCGTGGGGTTCCACAAGAAAAGTGATCTGCTGGGTGCCGTCTTTGAGCGGTAGAGGGCGAGGGGATGCTTCTGCCGCTGTGGCGGTGCTGGTTCGCGTCGTCGATGTCCGACCTCTGGTGGGCGGTCTGCCGCCTGATATCGCCGGTAAGAGCCGTATTCAGCGATCGTCCGGACTGTCAAACATGTTCTTTGGATGCGGCTCCAATTCGACGATCTGAAGGTGGCTGCGTCTGTGTAGCCGCGTTGCTAGCGTCTGCCCGGCACTACGAACGTGTGAGCCCGGTCACAGGGTCGGCTCGCGAGGGAAAAGGGCAGGGGAAGCCCAACACCAGCATCAGTGGGCTCCTCCCATTGAGCTTCAGCACATCGCACCAAAGGAGAACCATGAAGCAATCGACGACAACGAGACGATCGAAGGTCGCACTCGTCGCGGTAGTGGCCACCGTGGCACTGCTCGCGGCAGGATGCTCCTCGTCCGACTCCTCCGGTGGGGGCGACACGTCCGGGGCGAGCGGTTCGTCCGATGGCTACACCGCCACAGCACAGAAGACTGTCGATGCCGCCTACAAGGGGCTCTACAGCAAGCCGACTGCCGGTGGCCCGAAAGCCCAGACGGGCAAGACTATCTGGGTCGTGCCCTGCTCGACGGCTCTCTTTGGATGCTCGGAGCCTGCGGCCGCGGTGCAGGAAGCGGCGAAGACACTTGGTTGGACGGTCAAGATTGCTGACGGCAAGGCAAGCCCCGCCGGCTACACGGCCGCCATCAACCAGGCAGTCGCAGCTAAGGCAGACGGAATCATCACCGTCGCGATCGACTGTGCGGCGGCAAAGTCGTCGCTCGCCGCAGCCAAGACGGCCGGCATCCCGACGGTGTCAGTCTTTGCCTATGACTGCGATGACCCGAAGGGTGGCGCCAGCGAGTCGCTGTACTCGGCAGTCATCAACTCCAGCGGTACTCCCGCTGAGTTTGGTACAAAGTGGGGGGAGCTGAAGGCCGCCTATGCGATCGCAAAGACCGATGGCAAGGCGAAGGTGCTCCTGATCACGCACCCAGACTTCATCGTCACGCAGTACGAGACGGCCGGCTACAAGTCCGAGCTCGCCAAGAGCAAGGGCAGCAAGATCGTCGGCACGGTGGATATCACGGGTGCGGATCTCGGAAACCCGGCCGGCACGGCGCAGAAGGTCGCCACGGCCCTGCAGCAGCACC
>JAOPXY010000031.1 GCA_025964895.1 Aeromicrobium sp. | reverse complement strand
GGTTCTTGGTCAGCGCGTTGAGCTGCTTGATGTCTTCGCTGAGCGCCGGCCTGCCTTGCACCAACAGGTCGGAGGTCTCGTCGGTGAGGTCGGAGATCGAGTCGACGGAGTCGAGGATGGCGTCGCGGTCGGTCTTGAGACCTGTGACGAACTGCTGGAGCGTGTCGATCGTGTCGGTCAGCTCCTGGTCGCGGCTGCCGACCGTGTCGAGCACGGTGCTGAGGTTGGTGATGACGTCGCCGATCAGCTGGTCGCGACCCGCCAGCGTGTTGGTGAGGGACGAGGTGCGCGCGAGCAGGTCCTCGACGTTGCCGCTCTCGCCCTGCAGCGTCTGGACGATCTCGTAGGCGAACTTGTTGGTGTCGGCCGGGGACAGTGCCTGGAACACCGGCTTGAAGCCGTTCAGCAGGACGTTGAGGTCGAGCGCCTCCTGCGTCCGCTCCTGCGGGATCGTGCTGCCGGCCCGCAGCGTCTGCTTGGCGCCGTCGGCACCCTGTGTCAGCGCGATGTAGCGCTGGCCGACCAGGTTGCGGAACTTGATCGTGGCATTCGTGTTACCCGTCAGGGGGATGTCGGAGTCGACGCCGAACGTCACGAGCGCCTTGTCGCGGTCGACGATCTCCACCTTCGACACCGAGCCCACGGCGACACCCGCGATGCGCACGTCATCGCCCTTGGCCATGCCGGTGACGTCGGTGAACACCGCCTTGTACTGGTTGCGGTCACCGAACGAGCCGTTGCTGAGCGTGATGGCAAGGATCAGCGTCGAGATGCCGGTGAAGGCGAAGAAGAAGCCGAGCTTGAGGGCCGCGCCCATGGACTCGCGATCGATCTGCTTCATGAGGCGTCCACCGCCGCTCCGCGCAGCACCGGGCTGATGAGCAGCGACCCGATGTCCGGGACGCTGTCGGGCGACAGGCCGAGCGTGCCGCCGAGGAACACGTTGAGCTCGGCCCGCTCGGCGGCCGAGTCGATGCCGATGCCGCTGGGCTGGACGAGGTCCTCCAGCTCGAGGCTCGACGCCGCCGGCCGATTCTTGGCGAAGTCGCCGTCGGCGCCGGCCGAGCCGAACTTGCTGTGCGCACGCTTGACGCCGACCAGCTTGTAGACGTCGGCGGGCACCTTGAACGGGTTGTCCTGCGAGGAGAACTTCTCCTGCTGGGCCCGGCCCTTGTTCATCTCGTTGAGGTCGAGGCACGACGGGGTCGCCGCGTTGTTCGCATTGATGTCCTTGCCGTTCGTGGCCGCCGCCCCCGTGGAGGCACGGTCGAAGTCGGCCTTCGAGACGTCGAGATTCTCGTCCGCGCTATACGCGTTGGGCTGCTCGATCAGCTCGACGTCGATGTGCAGCATGCCGTCGCGGTAGGCGCTGTCGAGCCTGGGGATGAGCTGTGACATCGACTTGAGGAAGCACGGGAAGGTCGTGGAGTACTCGCCGACCGTCTCCAGCACGGGGCGGCTCTCCTTCGCGAGACGGACGAGGTTGTCGCCGTTGTCCTTCGTGAACGTCGTCAATGTGTCGGACAGCCGGGTGCCCTCCTCGAAGAAGGCCGCGAGCTGCGCCTTCTTGGCGACGATGGTGTTGCCGGTGACGACGGTGTTGCGCAGCAGGCGTCCCAGGTCGGGCATCGCGTCGGCGTAGCCGTCGGCCACGGTGCCGAGCTTGGTCACGTCGGTGATGAGCTGGGGGACGTCGGGGTTGGTCTTCTTCAGATAGTCGTTGAGCGTCACGAGGGTCTCGCCGAGCTGCGTGCCCCGGCCCTCCAGCGCCGTCGACACGGCGGTCAGCGTGTACGACAGGCTGGCCGGGTCGACCGCCTCGAGCAGCGGGTACAGGTCGTTCAGCAGGGTCTCGACCTCGATCGGGACCTCGGCCTTGGAGATCGTGTCGCCCGCCTGCAGGCTCTCGCCCCCGGCCCCGCCTGCCGGCGGAATCAGAGCGACGTACTTCTCGCCGAACAGGGTCTTGGGCACGAGCTGGGCCGTGACGCCCTTCGGGACGCTGTCGATCAGCTTCGGGTTCATGCCGAGCAGCAGCTTGACACCGTCACCGTCCGGCTCGACCTTGCGCACCTCGCCGACGATCATGCCGCGCAGCTTGACGTCGGCGTTCTGGGGCAGGTTGACCCCCGTCGTGTCGGTCGTGAGGGTCACGTCGTCGTAGTCGACGAAGGCCTTCGAGAAGAAGGCGTAGGTGATCCACAGGAAGAACATCGCCAGGGCGAGGAAGAGGACGCCGAGGATCTTCAGCGATCCTCCGCGTTCCAGGAGCGGGGTGCGTGCCATGGGTCAGCCCGCCAGCCTGACGGTGACGTTGGTGCCCCAGATGGCCATCGACGCGAGCAGGTCGACGACGTTGATCGCGACGATCGAGGTGCGGACCGCGAGACCCACCGCGACACCCACACCGGCCGGACCGCCGCTGGCGTAGTAGCCGTAATAGCAGTGGATCAGGATCACGACGACGGCGAAGATCAGCACCTTCGCGAACGACCAGAGCACGTCACCCGGTGGCAGGAAGGTGTTGAAGTAATGGTCGTACGTTCCAGAGCTCTGCCCGGCGAGCTGGGTCACGGTCAACCTGGTCGCGAAGTACGACGCCAGCAGGCCCACGATGTACAGGGGAACGACCGCGATCAGGCCGGCGATGACGCGCGTCGTCACGAGGAAGGGCAGCGACGGGATGGCCATCGTCTCGAGGGCGTCGACCTCCTCGCTGATGCGCATCGCGCCCAGCTGTGCCGTGAAGCCGCAGCCCACCGTCGCGGCGAGCGCGATGCCGGCCACGATGGGGGCGATCTCACGGGTGTTGAAGTACGCCGAGATGAATCCCGTCAACGCCGCGGTGCCGAGCTGGTCGAGGGCTGCGTAGCCCTGGATGCCCACGGCCGTGCCGGTGAAGAAGCACATCGCGGTGATGACGCCGATCGTGCCACCGATGATCGCCAGCGACCCCGAGCCCAGGGCGACCTCGGCGAGCAGCCGGAGGATCTCCTTGCCGTAGTTCATGATCGTCCGCGGCACCGACTTGATGACGCGGATGTAGAACAGCATCTGGCGGCCGAGGTCGTCGAGCGCACCGGCCGGCCGGCGATAGATCGCCGAGAGATTCGCCATGCCGCTCACATCCCCTTCGGTGGGATGAGCTGGATGTAGATCGCCGTGATGAAGAAGTTGACGATGAACAGCATCGTGAAGGTGATGACGACCGCCTCGTTGACCGCGTCGCCGACGCCCTTGGGCCCGCCCTTGGCGTTCATGCCCATGTAGCACGCGACGATCGCGGCGATGAAGCCGAAGATCAGCGCCTTGATCATGCCCTGGTAGAGGTCGGGCAGCTGCGCGAGCGCCGTGAAGGAGGCCAGGTAGGCACCCGGGGTGCCGTCCTGCAGCACGACGTTGAACACGTAGCCGCCGGCGACGCCGACGACCGTGACGATGCCGTTGAGGAACACCGCGACCAGCATCGTGGCGAGCACGCGGGGCACCACGAGCCGCTGGATCGGGTCGATGCCCAGCACCATCATCGCGTCGAGCTCCTCGCGGATCTTGCGCGCGCCGAAGTCGGCGGCGATGGCCGAGCCGGCGGCGCCGGCGATCAGGAGGGCCGTGGCGATGGGACCGGCCTGCTGCACGACGGCCAGCACCGCGGCCGAGCCCGTGAACGACTGCGCGCCGAACTGCTTGATCAGTCCGCCGGTCTGCAGCGCGATGACGGCGCCGAACGGGATGGCGACGAACGCGGTCGGGACGATCGTGACCTTGACGATGAACCAGGCCTGGAGCAGGAACTCCTTGAGCTGGAACGGCCGCCGGAACAGCGCCACGAACACGTCGAGGGCGAACGCGAAGAGATTACCCGCGACCCTGGCGGGTCCGGTGACGACAGCTGTGCTCACGCCGGGACGGCCTGATCTGCGTCTCGCGCGAAGGATCCGGGCGGAGGCGTGACGCCGTTGTCGCGGCACCAGCCGCCGGGCTCACGCTGGCCACGGCGCGGACGTCCGTCGGAGGTCTCGAGCTGAAGCGGCACGGGCGGCAGGGCCGGCATCGCGATACCGGCCTCGGACGCCAGCTCGTCGGCGTCCTTCTCCTCGCTCATGCCGATCGGGCCGACCGTCTGCGCATTGAGGAACTGGGCGACGACGGGCTCCTCGGACGTCAGGAGCATCTCGCGCGGACCGAACATGGCCAGGTGCTTGTGATAGAGCAGGCCGATGTTGTCCGGCACCCGGCGCGCGGTGTTGATGTCGTGGGTCACGATCAGGAAGGTCGCGTCGATCTGCGCGTTGAGGTCGATGAACAGCTGGTTGATGTAGGACGTGCGAACCGGGTCGAGCCCCGAGTCGGGCTCGTCGATCAGGAGGATCTCCGGGTCGAGCACGAGCGCGCGGGCGAGGCCGGCGCGCTTGCGCATGCCGCCGGAGATCTCGCCGGGCAGCTTGCGCTCGGCGCCCACGAGGCCGGTCAGCTCCATCTTGTCCATCACGATGGTGCGGATCTCGGACTCGGACTTGCGGGTGTGCTCGCGCAG
>JAOPXY010000021.1 GCA_025964895.1 Aeromicrobium sp. | reverse complement strand
GGGACGCGCCACGGCAGTTCCAGAGCAGCCACTCCTGCACTGTAGGCCGCTGACACGGCCGCCGGAAGCAGCCGCCGTCAGACCTCAGGCGTCGATTGCCGCCGCGTCCAGCTGGTAGGCGCCGTCGATGATGAACTCCTTGCGTGGCCCGACCTCACTGCCCATCAACATCTCGAAGGTGGTTTCGGCGATCATCCCCTCGTCCACCGTCATCCGCCGCAGGGTCCGGTGCCGCGGGCTCATCGTGGTGTCCGCCAGCTGGTCGGCGTCCATCTCACCCAGGCCCTTGTAGCGCTGCGGCTCCTTGAACTTCTGGTTCCGCTTGGTGAGCTCGGCGGCCGTGCGCTGGTACTCCGCGTCGGAGTAGGTGTAGATGAAGCGGTCCTGACCCTTCTTCGGGTTCGTCAGCTCGAAGCGGTGCAGCGGCGGGACGGCGGTGAAGACCCGGCCGGCCTCGACCATCGGGCGCATGTAGCGGAAGAACAGGGTGGCCAGCAGGCAGCGGATGTGGGCGCCGTCGGAGTCGGCGTCGGCCATGAAGATCACCCGGCCGTAGCGCGCCGAGTCGAGGTCGAACGTCCGCCCCGAGCCGGCGCCGACGACCTGGATGATCGACGCGCACTCGGTGTTCTTGAGCATGTCGCCCGTCGACGCCTTCTGCGTGTTCAGGATCTTGCCGCGGATCGGCAGCAGCGCCTGGAATTCGGAGTCGCGGGCCGACTTCGCGGTGCCGAGCGCGGAGTCGCCCTCCACGATGAACAGCTCGGAGCGCTCGACGTCGTTGCTGCGGCAGTCGGCCAGCTTGGCCGGCAGCGCGCTGGACTCCAGCGCGTTCTTGCGCCGCTGCGTGTCGCGCTGCTGACGGGCCGCCAGGCGCGTGCGGGACGCGTCGACGACCTTCTGCATCACGATGCGGGCCTTGGCCTTGTCGGCCGCCTTCGACGACGTGAGGTGCTTCTTGAGCTCGCGAGAGACGACCTGGTTGACGATCTTCGTGACCGCCGGGGTGCCCAGCACCTCCTTGGTCTGCCCCTCGAACTGGGGCTCGGCGAGACGCACCGTCACGACGGCCGTGACGCCCTCGAGGACATCGTCCTTGATGACGTCGGGGTCGCCGGCCTTGAGCAGCCGCGTGGTCTTGAGCACCTCGTTGAAGGTCTTGGTGACCGCGCGCTCGAAGCCGTTGACGTGCGTGCCGCCCTTGGGCGTCGCGATGATGTTGACGAACGACTTGACCTCGGTGTCGTAGCCCGTGCCCCACCGCAGGGCGACGTCGACGCCCAGCGTGCGCTCGATGTCCTGCGGCGTCATGTGGCCCTTGCCGTCCAGGAGCGGGACGGTCTCGGTGAACACGTCCTCGCCCTCGAGCCGCAGGACGTCGGACACCGGCTCGTCCGGGGAGAGGAACTCGCAGAACTCGGCGATGCCGCCGTCGTGACGGAACTTCTCCTCGTGCGGCTCGTCGCCGCGCTCGTCGCGGATGACCAGCTCGAGCCCGGGCACCAGGAAGGACGTCTGGCGGGCCCGCGCGATGAGCTCGTCGTACGCGAAGTGGGCGCCCTTGATGAAGATCTGCGGATCGGCCCAGTACCGCACCCGGGTGCCGGTACGGGCCTTTGCGACCTTGCCGATCTTGCGGAGCTCGTTGCCGGGGGTGAAGGGCGCATCGGGACCGTCGCCGGCGAAGACACCCGGCTCGCCGCGACGGAACGACATCGCCCATGTCGCGCCACCCTTGTCGACCTCGACGTCGAGGCGCGACGACAGCGCGTTGACGACGGAGGCGCCGACGCCGTGCAGGCCGCCGGTCGCCACGTACGAGCCGCCGCCGAACTTCCCGCCCGCGTGCAGCTTGGTGTAGACGACCTCGACACCGGTCAGGCCGGTCTTCTTCTCGATGTCGACAGGCACACCGCGTCCCTCGTCGTGCACCTCGACCGAGCCGTCGTCGTGCAGCGCGACGAGGATGTGCGATCCGTGGCCGCCGAGCGCCTCGTCGACGGAGTTGTCGATGATCTCCCACAGGCAGTGCATGAGGCCGCGGGTGTCGGTCGAGCCGACGTACATCCCGGGCCGCTTGCGGACAGCCTCGAGACCCTCGAGAACGAGGAGGTTCCGGGCGTCGTAGGAGTTGTCGATGATGGGGCTCATTTCTGGCTCGGGTGTCACCAGCAGGATATCGAGCCGGTCCTCGGTGACGCGTCCTGACACGCAGCTCCGGACGCGCGCTCCGACACCCACTCCCGACACGCCGCCCGACACGCTGTGCGGCGTGCACCGCGCGCCTCGCGAAGTTTGTCCCCGTCGGGGAGTATCTATGTCATAGGTCACGGAACGTCACGCGGAATAGCGCCCCGTGATTGGATGTTGACCCTGACACACCGCCGATGGCTCAGAGAGAAGGTCACCGTGACAACACTGACAGCCCCCGTACTGAGCTCCCTCGACCGCTGCGACCGTTGCGGCGCTCAGGCTTATGTACGCGCAACGCTCGGCGGAGGTGGCGAGCTCATGTTCTGCGCTCACCACGCGCGTCAGCACGAGGAAAAGCTCCGCGAGATGTCCGCGCTCATCCACGACGAGAGCGAGCGCCTCGCCGGATCCCGGTCCCCCGTCGCCGACGACGCCTGAGTCCCCCTCAGCCTCACGCAACCGAAAGAGCCGGCCAGGTCACCTGGCCGGCTCTTTCGTGTCTGCTGGACCCGCTCAGTACGGGTAGCGCTTGTACTCGTGCGACTTGAGGATCGCCTTCCAGTGCTCGAGGTAGTCCTCGTACATCGTCGGGTCGGTCGTCTCGGTCGTGATCTCGTCGCTCACGACGAGGTTGGAGCCGGTCAGCGACGCGGAGCCCGCCTGCACGACCTTCATGCGGATGCCCTCGGCCGGCCAGTTGGCAGACGTCGTGCCGTTGGGCGCGACCTCCTCCGGGTTCAGGAGGTTCTTCTTCAGCTTCGCGTCGACCAGCAACGTCTTGTCGTGCGGCTTGGCGTACGCGACGTCGATACGCTGGCTGGACGTCCGCAGCACGTCGAGGATCGGCCGGCAGATGCGGATCAGGCTCTGGCAGTGCAGCGTCCGGTTGACCTTGAGGTCGTCCTCGTAGGCCACGGCGCTGATCTTGCACCCACCGTTGGACAGCTCGACGAGCTTCTCCGCGACGCCGATGCGGCGGTACTTGAACCGGTTGTGCTGCAGGCGGATGCGGCACTGGTCGTCCGGGATGACCCGGTTGAGCAGGTTGGCGACCGGGTCCTTGCCGTTGGTGGGCGTGGCCTTGATCGGCGTCGGGTAGATCGTGACGTTGGCCAGGTTGGAGTAGAACATGCCGTACTTGGCGGTTCCCTCGGTGTAGCCGAGGGCCTTCGCCTCGTTCGTATCGATGCCGTACTTCGACCGGTTCTTCTTGACGTAGGCCAAGTAGTCGTTGTTGATGTTGCGCTCGGCGTACATGTCGGACCACAGCTTGCTGGTCTGCTGCCACAGCTTGCGGTCGTTGTAGATCGTCATGCCGTTGTTGTACGTCTGCTCGGCGCTGCGGCCGCCGAGGTTCGCCGAACCGGACCAGATCGCGCCGCGCGCGGGCTTGCCGTCACGCGTGAACGTGTTGTTCACCAGCAGGATCTTGGAGTGCATGATCGCGCCGTTGAGGCTCGACAGGCACGCCAGGCTCTTGCCCTTGGCGCAGATCTTGAAGCTCGAGTCGCGCAGCGACTTCTTGTTCAGTGCCCGGCGCAGCGAGCGGGATGCCGACGACTGCGTCGCACGTCCATGGATGACCCGCACCTTGACGCCGGCCTTCGCGGCCCGGATGAGCTCGCGCCCCACGCGCTTGGACTCCGGCATCTGCGAGATCGACAGGTACACCGTGTTGGCCCGGATCTTGGCCCTGGGCAGGTACTTGCCGGTGTTGGGATCGCGGTACGAGCCGCGGATCAGCCGCTCGAGATCGTCGAGCAGGCTGAAGTCGCCGTCGCCGGAGTTGGTCACCGCCCGGAAGGGGCGGGAGAAGTCCGACTCGAGGGTGACGGGGTACGCGGCGCCCCACGGGGCACCGGTGGCCTGGACCGACGCCTGCGGCGTCGTGTCGCCCACGACGGACTCCGCCGACGCGGCCGCGGGTGCGGGCGTCGTCGCTGTCGCCGCAGCGTCCGGCACGCTCTCGGCGCTGGACGGCATGGAGCCGAGCCCCAGTGCCACCACGCCAGCCAGAACGCCCACCCCGAGGACGCGTGCCACGCGCCGTGTTCCGCCGATTTTTTGCACAGGAATATTCTCCGAGACGCTCGTTGATGTCGAGACAGTCTAACTCAGGCCGGCTCGCCAGGACGGGCGTCCGCGTTCATGGCGGTGTCGCGGCGAATTCGTCCTTCGTCGCACGCTCGAGCGCCTCGGCCAGCTGCCGTTCGACGTGCACCGTGAACGTGCGGGTCAGGTGGGACCCGGCGCGGTACACCAGCACGTCGTCGATCACCGCGGGACACCAGCCGTCGTCGGGGCAGATCACGGACGACATGTCGAGCACGCGGACGCCGGGAAGGGTGCGGGCGGCCCGCTGCAGGGTCGGTGCCGCGGACTCAGCGTTGCCCTGCTCGAACCGGAACGCGCATCTGCTCAGCCGGTCGGCGTTCTGCTCGACGCAGCGGTAGACGGGGTGGGTCGTCGGGAACGGGTTGTCGAGCTGCACGACCACCGGGATGCCCGCGTCGAGCAGCCGCTGCCAGTACGCGTGGAGGCCGCGCACCATCTCGCCGCGGGTGCTCTGGTCGTCGCCGGAGATCACCGCGCGGTCGGCCCGCTGGGAGGTCACGACGAGATCGGGCTTCTCGGCGATCACCTCCCGCAGCACCGACCGGCCCCAGTCCCGGCAGTCGGTCCTGACCTCACCGTCGGACACCAGCTCGACGTCCGCGAACGGGCACGCGCTCTTGGTGGCCGTGACCACACGCCATCCGGCTGAGCGCGCGATGTCGGCGTACGCGGTCTGCCACTGGGCGATCTTGGAGTCGCCCACCAGCATCAGCGTGCGGTCGCCCGACTCGTCCCCCGACGTGCACAGCATCGGCACGGGGTCACCGTCCTCGACCTGGCACCCGGAGCCGTCGTCGTAGAACGCGGGCCGGTCGTCCTTCGCGTCCGCGGGCTGCGGGCGCAGCTGTTCGAGCGCGACGGCGGACGGCACCCGGACGTCGGGCTCGGACGGCGATCTGGTGAGCAGGACCAGCACGACCGCAGTGACGACCGCGGCCGTGATCACCAGGATCACGGCCGCGGGACGTCGCACAGGGGTCAGATCAGTCCAGGTAGTCGCGCAGGACCTGTGAGCGCGACGGGTGGCGCAGCTTGCTCATCGTTTTGGACTCGATCTGGCGGATGCGCTCGCGCGTCACGCCGTAGACCTTGCCAATCTCGTCGAGCGTCTTGGGCTGGCCGTCGGTGAGACCGAAGCGCATCGACACGACGCCGGATTCGCGCTCCGAGAGCGTGTCGAGCACGGCGTGCAGCTGCTCCTGCAACAGCGTGAACGAGACGGCGTCAGCCGGGACGATCGCCTCGGAGTCCTCGATGAGGTCACCGAACTCGCTGTCGCCGTCCTCGCCGAGGGGCGTGTGGAGGGAGATCGGTTCGCGGCCGTACTTCTGGACCTCGATGACCTTCTCCGGGGTCATGTCGAGCTCCTTGGCCAGCTCCTCCGGGGTGGGCTCGCGGCCCAGGTCCTGGAGCATCTGGCGCTG
>JAOPXY010000020.1 GCA_025964895.1 Aeromicrobium sp. | reverse complement strand
CGGCCGGTCAGCTGGGTGTACTCCCCCGGCGTGATGTTGGCGTGCGTCTCGCCGTTCCACTTCGACAGCTTCTCGATGACGACCGAACGGGCCGGCATGTTGATGCCCAGCGCCAGCGTCTCGGTCGCGAAGATGACCTTGACCAGCCCGGCGCTGAACAGGTCCTCGACGCACTCCTTGAACGTCGGCAGCATGCCGGCGTGGTGCGCCGCGATGCCCCGCACGAGTCCGTCACGGAACTCGTAGAAGCCCAGCACGTGCAGGTCGTCATCGGGCAGGTGGTCGCACGCGGCGTCGACGAACGCGCCGATCTCGGTCTGCTCCTCCGGCGTCGTCAGCGTGATGCGGGCATCGAGGCACTGCTGCACCGCCGCCGCGCAGCCCGCGCGGCTGAACACGAATGTGATGGCCGGCAGCAGGCCCTCGGCGTCGAGCCGCTCGACGACGTCGACGCGGCTGGGCGTGCGGTTGTGGCTGCGGGGACGCTTGCCGCCCTTGCCCTTGTGGCCCTTCATCATGCGCCCCAGCTGCCAGTCCTCGCGCGCGAGGCGCTCGAGCGACCGGTTGACCTCGACGCCGCGGTCGTCGGGGCTCGGCTCGAACAGCGGGAACATCTTGCGGCCCACCATCACGTGCTGGTGCAGCGGGATGGGGCGTCGCTCCTCGACGATCGTGACGGTGTCGCCGCGGACGGCCGTCAGCCAGTCGCCGAACTCCTCGGCGTTGGAGACCGTCGCCGACAGCGCGATGACCGACACCGACTCCGCCAGGTGGATGATGACCTCCTCCCAGACCGCGCCGCGGGTGCGATCGGCGAGGTAGTGCACCTCGTCCATCACGACGTAGCCGAGCGTGTCGATCGTCCGTGACCCTGCGTACAGCATGTTGCGCAGCACCTCGGTGGTCATGACGACGATAGGCGCCTCGCCGTTGATCGTGTTGTCGCCGGTCAGCAGGCCGACGTTCTCGGCGCCGTACCGGTCGACGAGATCGGAGAACTTTTGGTTCGACAGCGCCTTGATGGGGGTCGTGTAGAAGCACTTGCGACCGGTCTGCAGCGCCAGGTGGACGGCGAACTCCCCCACCAGCGTTTTGCCCGAGCCGGTGGGAGCCGCGACCAGGACACCGTGACCGTCCTCGACGACCTTGCACGCCTCGACCTGGAAGTCGTCGAGCCCGAAGTCGTACAGGCCGCGGAACTCCGCCAGGTGCGGGTACTGCCGGTTCGCGCGCGACTGGGCGAACCGCTCGGCCGGGGACGACGTGCCGAACTCACTCATGCGTCCAGCCTACGCGGGCGGCCTCGGCGCGAAGACGCGCAACGCGCCTGGCCGGATCGTCGCGGTGATCGGCAGCGGCCCGAGCCGCTCGCCGTCGCCGTACGCGACGATCCCCGGCGACGACAAGGTCACCTGGCGCACGCGGTGGCGCTCGAACTCCGGGATCGTGACGTGCGTGCCGCGATACAGCTGCGGGAAGACGCGCAGGAGCTTGGCCTTGCTGACGGGGTTGATCACCACGACGTCGAGCAGGCCGTCGTCCATCGACGCGCCCTCGCAGATGCGCAGGCCGCCCCCGAAGGACGGTCCGTTGCCGACCGCGACGAGCATCGCCTCACGCTCGATCGTCCGGCCGTCCAGGGTGAGGCTGAACTCCAGCGGCCGGAAGGCACGCAGCTCGGCGATGATCGCGAGGTTGTAGCGCATGTTGCCGCGAGGCCACGTCATGGCGTTGGCGCGCTCGTTGACGAGGGAGTCGAAGCCGGATGCGATGACGGTCGCGACGAACGCCTCGTCGGTGCGGGCCAGGTCGATCGTCCGCACGTGGCCGGCGACGACCAGGTCGACGGCAGCGTCGACGTCCTTGGCCGGGATGCCCAGGGAGCGCGCCGTGTCGTTGCCTGTGCCCGCCGGGATGAGCCCGAACACGAGATCGGAGTCGGCGACGTGCTCGAGCACGCCGTGCAGCGCGCCGTCACCGCCGACGACGACCACCCCGTCGAGGCCCGCGTCGATGGCCTGCTTGAGCCGGTCGCGCGCCGCGGGCGCGTCCTCGCCCTGGATCGTCGTGGTCGTGTGACCGGCACGGTGCAGCCGGTCTGCGGCACGCCGAGCGATGGCGGCACCGCGCTGCTTGCCGGACGTGGGGTTGACCACGAGTGCGAGGTGCATGGCAGCAGCGTAGATGAGTCGTCGAGCGGTCATTCGTCGAGAGAGGCTGGTCCGTCGATCGGTGACGCCTCGTCGTCGGCGAGACCGGCTGCTGCGGCCACCCTGCGGCGCTTGCGGTCGGTGAGCTTCGCGATGACCTCTGACACGAGGTACAGCACGACCATGGGCGCCGCCAGGAACAGCATGGTCAGCGGGTCCGTGGTCGGGGTCGCAATGGCCGCGAAGACGAAGATGCCGATGATCGTCCAGGGACGGGCATTCGCGAGCTGCACGGCGCTGACGGCACCGATGCGGTTGAGGATCACCACGATCAGGGGGATCTCCGCGGCGACCCCGAACACCAGCATCATGCGGATGATGAAGTCGAAGTACTCCGCGCCCGTCACCAGGGAACCGAAGCCGTCGGGCACGAAGCCGATGAGGACGTCCATCGCCTTCGGCAGCACGACGTACGCCAGCGCGGCGCCCCCCACGAACAGCGGCGCGCCGGCCGCCGTGAGCAGCAGGGCCCAGCGCTTCTCGTTGCGGTGCATCGCGGGCAGCACGAAGGCCCACATCTGCCACAGCCACAGCGGGCTGGAGACCAGGATGCCCACGACCAGCGAGATCTTGAGCTGGAACTGGAAGGCACCGCCGATACCCGTGATGACGATGTCGGTCTCGATGCCGCGCTCGGCCAGCAGCGGGCGGATGTCGTTGTACGGCTCGGTCAGGAAGTCCAGGATCGGCTCGTACGCGATCCAGGCCACGATGGTGCCCACAAGGATCGCGAGCACCGCACGGGTGAGGCGGGAGCGGAGCTCGCGCAGATGTCCCATGAGCGGCATAGTGCCGCCCGGTGCAGGGGTCGGCTTGCCGCTTCGCAGCGCCAAGCGTCAGGCCTGTTCGCGCTTCTTGTCCGCCTCGGCGGCCTCGACGGTCTCCAGCGACGCCGGCTTCATCGGCGCCTCGTCGTCGTCATCGTCGTGCATCGCCTTGACCTCGGACTTGAAGATGCGCAGGGCCTTGCCCGAGCCGCGGGCGAGCTCGGGAAGCTTCTTGCCACCGAAGAGCAGCAGCACGACTCCGAGGACGATCAGGATCTCGGTGGGACCGATCTGACGGAACATGGTTACTCCTTTGAGGGCGTGACGTCTTCATCGTACGCCCGCAACGCCAGCCGGGCGTCGTCGGCCACCTGAGCACGCAGGGTGTCTGGAGCGACGACCGTGATGGAGCCGGCGTTGCGGAGTACGAGGCGGCGCAGCCACGACCAGTCGGCGCCGTAGAGCTTGGCCCGCCAGACGCCGTCCTCGCGCTCCTCGACGAGGTCGACCTGGTAGTACTCGGTCAGCCAGTGGGCGCGGGGATGGAGGTCAACCTCGGCGTACGGGGTCTGCGCACCGACGGTGAAGATGCCGTCGGAGAGATCGCGGACCTGCGCGTCGTGCTCCTCGGCGTCGATCGCCAGCACCCGCGCGGCGACGACGCGGTCGAGGCGGAAGAACCGGAGGTCCTCGGCCTTCAGGCACCACGCCTCGAGGTACAGCTTGCCCTGCTCGGTGAACAGCCTGCGCGGGTCGACGTCGCGGTCGCTCTGCTCGTCGCGGGATGCATTGGCGTACGACAGCTCGATGCGCTTGCCGTCGGCCAGAGCGCGGACGATCGCGGCGTGGATATCGCGGTCGACCTCGTCGAGCAGCACGTCGACAGGGGCGGAGACGTCGCCGACGGCGCTCTCGAGCTTGGCGAGCGCACTGTCGATCACGGTGAGCTCCTCCCCCGACGCCGAGGCGCGCAGGGTGCGCAGCGCGACGATCAGCGCGGCACCCTCGCGGGTGGTGATGCGCAGGGGGCGGGTCATGAACTCGGCATCGCGGATGTGCACGATGCCGTCCTCCTCGAGCGCGGTGAGGTCGAAGTCGATGAGCTCGCCGGCGTACTCGCCCGTGCCGGTGTACATCAGCAGCCGCAGGTCGTCGCGGATGACCTTCGGGGTGACGCCGAACTCGGCCGCCACCTCGTTGACGGGAACGCCGTCGTTGCCCTGAAGGTACGGGACGAGCGCGAGCATGCGCACGACCTGCTGGCGCGACCGGCTCACTGGAAGGCCCCTGACGGGTCGAGCCGGCCGCTGGCGGCCGCGCGGAGGCGCTGCACGACGGTCTCGCGCACGTCGGCCGGCGAGACGACCACGACGTCGGGACCGTAGGACGCGACCTCGGACGCGAGCTCCCAGCGGGACGCGTACTTGACCTCGACCTCGTCGGTCTCGTCGTCGAGCGGTGTGATGCTCTCGGCCATGCGCCGCAGCGACTGGCCGCGGCCACGGCGGATCCGCAGCACCGCCGCCTCCTCGGGCAGGGGCGGGAAGAGGGCCCGGGCGACGTCCTTCATGTCGGTGCCCTCGGGGATCTCGTACGAGCCGGGCTGGCCCGAGAACTCGACCTCTCCGATGATGCGCGACAGGCGGAAGATGCGCTGCTCGCCGCGATCGAGGTCGAGACCGCCGACGTACCAGCGGTCGCGCCAGGAGACGATGCCCCACGGCTGCAGGTGGCGCTGCATCGGCTCGCGGCCTGGTCGGGCGTACACGAACGACACCGGGATGCGGCGCGTCGCGGCGTCCCACACGGCGTCGAATGCCGGCTCGTCGGTCGACAGGCGCGGTTCGGCCATCCGCAGGACGCTCGTGTCGACGTCGACCCCGATGGCCTTCAGCTTGACCAGGGCCGTCGTCGACTCCGCAGCGAGCCCGGCGTGCTCCCACACCTGCGTGGCGAGACCGATGACGGCCGCCTCCTCGCGGGTCAGCTCGAGATCGGGCAGCTCGGCCTCGTCACGACGGATGCGGTAGCCGGGCTCGTCGCCGAAGTACTTGTCGATCGACCCCATCTCGACGTTGATGCCCAGCTCGCGCAGCTCCTCCTTGTCGCGCTCGAACTTGCGGTCGAACGCCAGGGGCGTCGAGTCGCGGTAGTCGGCGATCGACTCGCGGATCTGTTCCTTCGTCAGGTACTGGCGACTGACCAGCAACGCGAAGATGAGGTTCATTAACCTCTCGGTCTTGCGTTCGGCCATGAGGAGAGGATGTCAGGAAGCGTCGAGCAAGTCGATCGCGAACATCAGCGTGTCGCCCGCCTTGATGACGCCGCCCTCAGGCGGGCTTTCGGCGTAGGCCGTGTCGGCGGGGCACACCAGCACGACGCGGGAGCCCAGCTTCTGGCCGACGAGCAGGTCGTCCCAGCACTTGATGAGGCTGCCGGCACCGACCGTGAACGATCGCGGACCCGTCGTCCAGGACTCGTCGAACACGCCGCCGTCGGGGTAGACCTGGCCGACGTACTGGGCGGTCAGCGACTGGCCGGCCTCGATCGCGGCACCGTCGCCCTGGATGACGACGTGGGCGCTGGCCTGGGTCTGCTTCGACGCCGTGTCATCGGTCTTGGTGAATCCCGACGGGTGCTTGTCGGCGTCCAGCGTGATCTCCGGCAGGCTCGCCGGCAGGTCCTTGGACTTGCCGGTCACCTCGGTGGGGACCTTCGCGACGACGTCGAACAGGAACACCAGCGTGTCGTCGGCCTTGATCTTCAGCTCGTCGCGGTCCTGGCCGAAGCCGTCGGTCGGCGCGACGGCCACGAGCACCCGGCTGCCGACCTTCTGCGCGTCGAGCCCCTTGACGAAGCCGGCGAGGATCGCGTCGGTCGTCAGTGTCATCGTCATGGACTTGCCGGTCGTGAACGAGCTGTCGAACTGCTTGCCGGTACGTCCGTTGACCGCGACGTAGTTGACCTTGACGGCGTCGCCCTCGGCGATCGGCTCGCCGGCGCCCTCCTTGACGACCTTGGTCTGGGTCTTCTTAACGCCGAAGCCCTTCTCGACCGAGACCTTGGGGCTCGCGGCGGAGCTGATCTTGACGTCGTCGAGGTCGCCAGATGTGGTGCTCGTGCCTCCGTCGGAGTCACCTCCGCCACAGCCGGCCAGGACGAGGCTTGCAGCGACAGCGACCAGCAGGAAACGACGCACGTGAACGACCTTCAGGTGTGGGGGCACGGGACGCGGCCCATCGTAGCCATCATTCCCAAGAGCGACCTGAGGCTTACATCCCGTCGATGAGTCGCTGCACGCGCTCGTCCTGCGAGCGGAACGGGTCCTTGCAGAGGACGGTGCGCTGTGCCTGGTCGTTGAGCTTGAGGTGCACCCAGTCGACCGTGAAGTCGCGGCGTCGCTCCTGCGCGCGCTTGATGAAGTCGCCGCGCAGCTTGGCGCGCGTCGACTGCGGCGGGATCGACTTGGCCGCGAAGACGTCGAGGTCGTTCGTGACCCGGGCGACCGCTCCCCTCTTCTCCAACAGGTAGAAGATGCCGCGGTCGCGACGGATGTCGTGGTACGCCAGGTCGAGCTGGGCGATGCGCGGATCGCCCCAGCCCAGGTTGTGGGTCGTGCGGTACCGGTCGAGCAGCTTGTACTTGATGACCCAGTCGACCTCGCGCTCCACGAGGGACAGGTCCTCGGACTCGACCGCCTTGAGCGTCCGCTCCCACAGGTCGAGCGCCCGGTTGATCGTGGGCGTGTGCAGACCGTTCTTGTCGACGAACTCGGCGGCCTTGCCGAAGTACTCCGCCTGGATCTCCAGGGCCGAGAGCTCGCGACCGTTGGCCAGCTGCACCTTGCGGCGTCCGGTCATGTCGTGCGAGATCTCACGGATCGCGCGGATGGGGTTGTCGAGCGTCATGTCGCGCATCGACACGCCGGCCTCGATCATGCGGAGCACCAGATCGGTCGTGGCGACCTTCAGCAGCGTCGTCGTCTCGCTCATGTTCGAGTCGCCGACGATAACGTGCAGGCGGCGGAAGCGCTCGGCGTCGGCGTGCGGCTCGTCGCGGGTGTTGATGATGGGACGCGAGCGCGTCGTGGCGCTCGAGACGCCCTCCCAAATGTGCTCGGCGCGCTGGCTGACCGAGAAGACCGTGCCACGGGGGGTCTGCTGGATCTTGCCGGCACCGCAGATGATCTGCCGCGACACGAGGAAAGGGATCAGGACGTCGGCGAGGCGGCTGAACTCGCCCTGCCGGCTGACGAGGTAGTTCTCGTGGCAGCCGTAGGAGTTGCCCGCGGAGTCCGTGTTGTTCTTGAACAGGTAGATGTCGCCCTCGACGCCGTCGTCGGCGAGCCGCTTCTGGGCGTCGATCATGAGCCCTTCGAGGATCCGCTCGCCCGCCCGGTCATGCGTGACCAGATCGACGAGGTCGTCGCACTCCGGCGTCGCGTACTCGGGGTGGCTGCCGACGTCGAGGTACAGGCGGGCCCCGTTGCGGAGGAAGACGTTACTGCTGCGACCCCACGAGACGACCCGCCTGAACAGGTACCGGGCGACCTCGTCGGGCGACAGTCTGCGCTGACCCTTGAACGAGCACGTGACCCCATACTCGTTCTCGATACCGAAGATGCGCCGGTCCATGGCCCCAGACTAGTCGTGCCGGTCCAAGCGCGCGGGATGCCGCGCAGACGCACCTCGTCGCACCCCCGCCGCCCGAGGGGGTGGTTCCCGCCCCTCGAGGGGGTAGTTGCTGCCCCTCGAGGGAGAGTTGCTGCCCTGCAGGGACGGTCCGCCCATCCGTGCCGTCGGACGATGAGGGATCGAGGCAGCGATGGCTACCGCTACCCCTCGCCGTCCGGTTCTCGGAGGACGGTCGATGAGGGCTATGGGTCGCTGGGACTGCCACAACTCCTCATCGTCCGTCCCGCCGGACGCGACGAGCCCAGCGCCGCCACGATGTCGACCTCGCTGAGGCGCGGGTCGGCAGCGCCAGCTGGACGACGAGCGCGGCGAGAGCCGCGAAGTACGCCGTGGCGAAGGCGACCAGGAACAGGCCGGACCCGGAGTCGTCCTCCAACGTGAGGAAGACAGCGGCCTGCGCGACTCCGGCCGATGCCACAGCACGACCGGCAGCACCGCCCACGCAGCAGACCTGTTCCGATCGCGGAGCCGCCGGATCACCGCGGCGGCGAGCAGGAGGACGAAGACGACACCCGTCACCGCCGTCACGGCAAGAAGCACGATCGTCCGCGTGTCACGGGAGGCAGCCGCAGTACGGCCAGAACTCCGCCCGGGAGTCGCGGCCCCCGAACGTCCGCGCCAGATGCAGGCCCCGGGACACCGGATTCGAGGTGGTCACAGCGCCTGCTGCGGAACCAGCAGCTTCGTCGGGTGCCACGGTGACCGTCACAGCGTCTGGATACCCCGTCCTGGAGTAGACAAACTGTCCCACAACCCCCACCACTGACGAGAGACTTCTCGCCCCGTCAGGAGAGACTTCCCGCCCCTTCACGGGGGCGCCAACTCTCTCATCGAGGGGTAACAAGTCTCTCGTCAGCGTCAGGGGTTCAGCGCCGCCACGACGTCGGCCTCGCTGAGGCGCTTGAACTTGCGGGGCTGGGGGCGAGCGCGGCTCAGGACCGCGACCTCGAGGGCGGACGCCTCGACGGTGCGGGTCGGGTCGGTGTCCTGGCCCAGGGCCGTGACCGCGAGGCGGATCGCCGCATCGAGATCGAGGCCGGGCGTGTAGTGCTCGCCGAGGTAGGTCTCGACCTGCTCGCTCTGCCCGCCCATGACGCCGAAGCCCTGCACGTCGGCGACCGAGCCGTCGTACATGAGCCGGTACACCTGGTCGTGGGCGGCGTCGTCGCCGAGCTCGCCGACGAAGATCTAGACCTCGTAGGGCTTCTCGCCACCGGAGGAGAAGATCGTGCCGAGCGTCTGCGCGTAGGCGTTCGCCAGGGCGCGGGCCGTGACGTCACGGCGGTCGTAGGCGTAGTCGCGCATGTCGGCCAGCCGGACGCCGGCGATGCGCAGGTTCTCGAACTCGTTGTACCGGCCGACCGCGGCAAAGCCGATGCGGTCGTAGATCTCGCTGATCTTGTGCAGCGCCTTCGACGGGTTCTCCGCGACGAACACGATGCCGTCCGCGAAGTGGACGACCGCGACGCTGCGACCGCGCGTGATGCCCTTGCGGGCGAAATCCGCCCGGTCCTTCATGAGCTGCTCGGGCGAGACGTAGAACTGCTGGGTCATGTCTGGTGCCTCTCAGTTCAGGGGTGCCGACGGGCCGTCGGGACGGACGAGCCGCCCACCGATGACGTCGTCGGCGATCGCGCCGACCTCGTCGTCGGCGAGGCGCCGGTAGCCGTCACGGGTGACGACGGAGACGACGGGGAAGATGCGCCGGGTCAGATCCGGGCCACCCGTCGCGGAGTCGTCGTCGGCCGCGTCGTAGAGCGCCTGGATAGTGGCGGTCACGCAGTCGCCCTCGGTGAGGCCGCGGCTGTAGAGCTTCTTCATCGAGCCGCGTGCGAACACCGAGCCCGAGCCGACGCAGTGGAAGCCGCTGTGCTCCTCGTACCGTCCGCCCGTCACGTCGTAGGAGAAGATGCGCCCCTGCTGCGTCTCCAGGTCGAAGCCGGAGAACAGCGGGACGACCGCGAGACCCTGCATCGCGAGGCCGAGGTTGCCGCGGATCAGCGCGGCGAGGCGGTTGGCCTTGCCGTCGGCCGACAGGACCGTGCCCTCGATCTTCTCGTAGTGCTCGAGCTCGACCTGGAACAGGCGCACCATCTCGATCGCGAGTCCAGCGCTGCCGGCGATGCCGATGCAGGAGTACTCGTCGGCCGGGAAGACCTTCTCGATGTCGCGCTGGGCGATGACGTTGCCCATCGTCGCGCGGCGGTCGCCGGCCATCACGACGCCGCCGTCGAACGTCGCCGAGACGATCGTCGTGGCGTGGGGGGCCAGGTCGGCGTGCGCACCCGCGGTGCGGGACGCCGCGCCGGGCATCAGCTCGGGCGCGTTGAGGGCGAGGTAGTCGGCGAAGGAGGACGAGGTGGTCAGACGAGTGCCCTCAGGCAGCATCACTGACCGCCCTTCTGCACGAAGCTGCGGACGAACTCCTCGGCGTTCTCCTCGAGCACGTCGTCGATCTCGTCGAGGATCGAGTCGACGTCGTCATCGAGCTTGGCCTTGGCGTCGGCGTCGACCTCGGTCGCGTCGACCTGCTCCTCGGCCTCGGCGGGCTTGCGGGTGCTCTTGTGCTGCTGCTCTGACATGACACAACCCTATCCCCACCCGACCCAGGCGGCCGGGTTATCAGCGGCCGGTGATGGCCGTGAACAGCTCCGCGGCCGTCGTGCTCGACTCGAACAGCGCGCCGACGTGCTCCGCGGTGCCCCGCAGCGGCTCCATCGTCGGGATGCGCTGCAGCGAGTCATAACCGGGCAGGTCGAAGATGACCGAGTCCCACGACGCCGCAGCGATTTCCTTGCTGAACCGGGCCAGGCACATGCCGCGGAAGTAGGCACGGGTGTCGCGCGGCGGGTCCGTCACCGCGGCGGCGATCTGCGCCTCGGTGAAAAGCCGCTCCATGCGGCCCGTGCGCACGAGCTGGTGGTAGAGCCCCTTGTGCAGGCGGATGTCGTGGTACTGCAGGTCGACGAGGTGCAGCTTGGCATGACCCCAGTCGAGGGAGTCGCGCTCGCGGTAGCGCTCGAGCAGGGCGAGCTTCGCGACCCAGTCGAGCTCGCGTACGCACTCCATGGGGTCGCGGCCCAGCCGCTCGAGCACGCTCTCCCAGCGGCGCAGGACGTCGTCGGTCTGCTCGTCCGACCCCTCCCGGGCCACGAACTCCTTCGCAAGCTGCAGGTACTCCCCCTGCAACTCGAGGGCCGTGACGGTGCGTCCGTCGGCCAGCTCGACCTTGCGGGTCAACGTCGGGTCGTGCGAGATGTCGTGCACCGCCGTGACGGGCGCGGCCAGCGCGAGGCTGCGATGCAGGAACCCGGCCTCGATCATGGCCAGCACGAGCGACGTCGTGCCGTGCTTGAGGTAGATCGCCGTCTCGGAGCAGTTCGCGTCACCGATGATGACGTGCAGGCGGCGGTACTTCTTCGGATCGGCGTGCGGCTCGTCGCGGGTGTTGATGATGGGACGCTTTAGCGTCGTCTCCAGGCCGACGCCGACCTCGAAGTAGTCGGCGCGCTGGCTGATCTGGAAGGCGTGGACGCTCCCGTCCTGCTTCTGCCCGACGCGGCCGGCCCCTGTGAAGACCTGCCGCGAGACGAAGAACGGGGTCAGGTGCTCGACGATCTGCTCGAACGGGACGTCGCGCCGCATGAGGTAGTTCTCGTGCGAGCCGTACGACGCGCCCTTGTTGTCGATGTTGTTCTTGTAGAGCACGATCGGCGCGGTGCTCGGGATCCGGGCGGCCAGCTCGGCGCCGAGCCGCATGACGTTCTCGCCGGCCTTCTCCCACAGCACCACGTCGAGCGGGTTCGTGACCTCGGGGCTGGAGTACTCCGGGTGGGCGTGGTCGACGTAGAGCCGGGCACCGTTGGTGAGGATGATGTTCGCCAGGCCCATGTCCTCGTCCGTCAGCTGCGACGGATCGGCGACCTCGCGGCTCAGGTCGAAGCCGCGGGCGTCGCGCAGGGGGCTCTCCTCCTCGAAGTCCCACCGGGCGCGACGGGTCAGGTCGTGCGCCGCCGCGTACGCGTTCACGACGTGCGTCGACGCGACCATGGGGTTGGCCTGCGGCTGTCCCTGCACCGTGATGCCGTACTCGACCTCACTGCCCTGCACGCGACGAACTGTCATGCCGTCAGCCTACGGGCGACAGCGACTTGGCCAGGTGGACGCTGTCGTCGTAGGCCGCGTAGAAGCCGAACTTCGCGACCTCGGCATACCCCGACGACAGGTACAGCGCGATCGCCTCCGGCTGCGCCGTCCCGGTCTCCAGCACGAGCCGCGTGATGCCGGCCGCGGCGGCCGAGCGCTCCAGCTCCGCGAGGACGGTCCTCGCCAGGCCGCGCCGGGCGAACGCCGGACGCACGTACATGCGCTTGATCTCGGCGTCGGTCTCCCCCGCCGGCCCACCGCGGCGCCAGCCGCCCATCGCCGCGGGGACGTCGTCGACGTAGATCATCGCGAAGTAGCCGTTCGGTGGATCGAACTGGTGCAGGTCGATCGGCGAGATGTCTCCCTCGCCGCCGTAACGCCGGGCGTACTCGGCCTGCACCTCCGCCGTGAGAACCTGCGCGTCGTCCGTGGCATAGCTGACGACGCGAAGGTCCAGCGGAGTCTGCCCGCTCAGAGGTACTGACCCGTGTTGGCGACCGTGTCGATCGACCGTCCGGGCTCGTTGCCGCTCTTGCCGGAGATGAGGGTGCGGATGAACACGATGCGTTCACCCTTCTTGCCCGAGATCCGCGCCCAGTCATCGGGGTTGGTCGTGTTGGGCAGATCCTCGTTCTCCTTGAACTCATCGAGGCACGCCTGCAGCATGTGCTGCACCCGCAGGCCGCGCTGACCGTGCTCGAGGAGGTCCTTGATGGCCATCTTCTTCGCGCGGTCGACGATGTTCTGGATCATGGCGCCGGAGTTGAAGTCCTTGAAGTACAGGACCTCCTTGTCGCCGTTGGCGTACGTGACCTCGAGGAACTGGTTGTCCTCGGACTCGGTATACATCCGCTCGACGGTGCGCTGGATCATGCCGCTGACGCAGGCCTGACGATCGCCGCCCCACTCGCCCAGATCGTCGGGGTGCAGCGGCAGCCCAGCGGTGAGGTATTTGCTGAAGATGTCGCGTGCCGACTCGGCATCGGGGCGCTCGATCTTGATCTTGACGTCGAGGCGGCCCGGTCGCAGGATCGCGGGGTCGATCATGTCCTCGCGGTTCGACGCGCCGATGACCAGGACGTTCTCGAGGCCCTCGACGCCGTCGATCTCGCTGAGCAGCTGCGGGACGATCGTGTTCTCGACGTCGGACGACACGCCCGAGCCGCGGGTACGGAACAGCGAGTCCATCTCGTCGAAGAACACGATGACCGGCGTGCCCTCGCTGGCCTTCTCGCGCGCACGCTGGAACACCAGGCGGATGTGCCGCTCCGTCTCACCGACGTACTTGTTGAGCAGCTCGGGGCCCTTGATGTTCAGGAAGAACGAGCGGCCCTCCTCGCCGGTGCGCTCGGAGACCTTCTTGGCCAGCGAAGCGGCGACCGCCTTGGCGATCATGGTCTTGCCGCAGCCCGGAGGCCCGTACAGCAGGACGCCCTTGGGCGGCTTGAGCTCGTGCTCGATGAAGATCTCCGGGTGCAGGTACGGCAGCTCGACCGCGTCACGGATCGACTCGATCTGCTGGCGCAGGCCGCCGATCGAGTCGTAGTCGATGTCCGGGACCTCCTCGAGGACGAGCTCCTCGACCTCGGACTTCGGCACCCGCTCGTAGACGTAGCCCGATCGGCTGTCGAGCAGCAGCGAGTCGCCCGCGCGGATCTTGAGGCCCAGCAGCGGCTCGGCGAGACGCACGACCCGCTCCTCGTCGGCGTTGCCCAGCACGAGGGCGCGCTCGCCGTCGGCCAGGATCTCCTTGAGCGAGACGACCTCACCGGTCTGCTCGAACTCCAGCGCCGTGACGACGTTCATGGCCTCGTTGAGGATGACCTCCTGACCACGGCGCAGCGCGTCCTTCTCGACGGCGGGGCTGACGTTGACGCGCAGCTTGCGCCCACCCGTGAAGACGTCGACCGTGTCGTCGTCGTTGCGCTTGAGGAACGTGCCGAAGCCCGTCGGCGGCTGCGCCAGACGGTCGACCTCTTCCTTGAGCGTCACGATCTGGTCGCGCGCCTCGCGCAGCGTCGACGTCAGCCGCTCGTTCTGGCTGCTCGTCGCCGAGAGCTTGGCCTCGAGCTCGGTCAGGCGGGAGTCCGTGGAGCGCTCCGAGCCGAGGCGCCGGCGCAGATGTTCCACCTCCGCGCGCAAGTAGGCGATCTCCTGGTCCGATCCGCTGGTCTGACCACTCATGCCCGTGGGCTCGTTGTCGCTCATCAGCCACCTCCTGCTCGTACGGACGACCCTACCTGCATGCGCCACGACGCGAGAGCCATCCCACGCCGAGTTTGCGCGACCCTCGGTTCAGTCGTCCTCGGCGAGCTCGAGTCCCGCGGGGCGCGGCCCCTTGTAGTCCGGCCCGTACGCGCCCGGCGCGGGACGGCGGGACGTGCCCATCGAGCGGTGGCCCGGGGCCATGCGGCGGGCCGTGACGAGGAAGGCGGTGTGCCCGTTCATGGAGTGCTGCGGCCGCACCGCGAGCCCCTGCAGGTGCCAGTCGCGCTCGAGGGTCTCCCACGCGCGCGGCTCGGTGAAGCCGCCGTCGGCGCGGATCGACTCCACGAACAGCGACAGCTGGGTCGTCGTGGCGACGTACGCGCAGACGATGCCGCCCGGCACGAGTCGCTCGCTCGCGAGCGGGATGCACGTCCAGGGGTCGACCATGTCGAGGATCAGCCGGTCGATCTCGGTCTCGGTCACGGCGTCGCGGACGTCACCGACCGTCAACGTCCAGCCGGGAAGGTCGTCGCCGGCGACCTGGTGGACGTTCTTGCGGACGTTCTCGGCGAACTCCTCGCGCAGCTCGTACGAGCCGAGGGTGCCGGTCGGCCCGATCGCGCGCAGCAGATACGCCGTCAGGCTGCCCGATCCCGCGCCGGCCTCGACGACCCGCGCGCCCGGGTAGATGTCGGCCTGCGCGACGATCTGCGCGGCGTCCTTGGGGTAGATGATCGCGGCTCCGCGCGGCATCGAGACGACGTACTCGAACAGGAGCGGCCGGAACACCTGGTAGGGGTGGTCAAGCGATGACTGGATCACGATGCCCTCGGGCTGGCCGAGCATGTCGTCGTGCCGGATCTGGCCCTTCTTGGTCGAGAACTCCTTCCCCGGCTCGAGCTGCACGTTGTGCTTGCGGCCCTTGGGGTCGGTGAGGCGGACCCACTCGCCCTCGACGAGGGGTCCGCTGCGGGTGAAGGACGTCATGGGCGGCTCGCTCGGTAGGCATCGTCGACGGCGCGGGTCGTGAGGACGCCGAACACGGAGCCGTCGGGCTCCGTCAGGACGTAGGCCTCGGCCGGTTGCGCCGCCATGGCTCGGAGAAGGTCTGGTCCGCGAAGGTCGGCCGGCAGGTGCGGCACCCCCGGCGGTGGAGTGGCGCCGGCGAAGCCGATCTCGCGGGCCACGAGCTGATCGATGCGGGCGTTGCGGCCCGCGTGGCGGAGGGCGTCGGTCGCACCCTCCCACAGGAAGAAGGCGACGAGGCCGGCGATCAGCAGGTTGATCGTCGAGTCCCGCACGCCACCGTCGAACCTCAGCGCAGCCACGACGAGGACCGCGACGGCCGTGAACCGGCCGATCCACGCCGCGATGCGGGTGCCGGTCTCCTCGCGTCCCGTGACCTTCCAGATGATCGCCTTGAACACGCGGCCGCCGTCCAGCGGCAGGCCCGGCAGCATGTTGAAGACCGCCACGACCAGGTTGACCGCTGCGACCGACCAGATGACGTCCGACGCGGTGCCCGGCGCGAGCGCCCCGGAGACCGCGAAGGCGGCCAGGGCGATGCCGAGCGACGCGACCGGTCCCGACACCGACGTCGCCAGCTCCTGGCCCGGCGTGCGGCTCTCGCCCTCGATCAGCGTCTCGCCGCCCAGCAGGTGCAGCGTCACCGACGCGACCCGCATGCGGTAGCCACGGGCCACGACGACGTGGGCGATCTCGTGCACCAGCACCGAGACGTACAGCGCGACGACGAACACCGCCGCGAGGACGTACGGGTTGGTGCCGCGGTCGGCCCACTGGGGGGCGAACAGGAACACCAGAGCGGCACCCATGACGAGCAGCGACGGCTTGATCAGCACGTCGACGCCGACGACGCGGCCGATGCGCCACGTGCCGGGTCGCTGCGGGGTGCTCACCGATCCAACCTATCGGGTCTCGTACGACGTCCTGACGTGTCGGTGGCGGCTCGTAGGGTGCAGACATGACCGAGGACGTGCTGCCGGTGACCTAACGCAGGTCGCTGTCGCCCAGCCGCGCCGGCGACTTCCTGACCTGTCCCCTGCTGTACCGGTTCCGCACGATCGACCGGCTGCCCGAGCCCGCCGATCCGGTCATGGTGCGCGGCAGCGTCGTGCACGCGGTGCTGGAAGACCTGTTCGACGAGCCCGCGCCCGGCCGCACGCTCGACCGGGCCGTCGAGCTCCTGCCGAGCGAGTGGCAGAAGCTGCGTGGGAAGGCGCCGAACCCGCTGCACGAGGCCAAGGCGCTGTTCCAGATGAACTTCTACGCGCTCGTCATCTGGCGCACACGCGGCGTCGTCCCGACGCTGCTGCAGCTGATGTACCTGGGTGATGAGACCTTCCTGCGGTACGAGCCCACCGAGGACGACCTCGTCGCGACGGAGAACAAGCTCATCGCCCTGTGGGATGCGATCGAGCGGGCCATCGAGCTGCGTGACTTCCCGCCCCGGCGCAGCGGCTTGTGCCGCTGGTGCGCCCACCGATCGCTGTCTCCGGAGTTCGGCGGCACTCCCCCGGACCTGCCCGTGCTCCAGCTCGCCGCTCCCGACACCTTGTAGCGTTCAGCCCATGACGACTCCCCTGCCAGAGCTGCTCGCTGCCGTCCCGTCGATCAACGACCCGCAGGAGCCGTTTGTGTTCACGGTCGACGGGGACACCCTGAAGCTCGGCGGCAAAAAGGAGTTCTTCAAGGGCAAGAGCTCGAGCAAGCAGTTCCACTGGGAGATCGGCGGAATTCGCAAGGACGACGACGGCGACTTCACCGCTGCCCCGCTGACCTTCTCCTTCGAGACGAGCCGCATCAAAGAGCCCCTGTTCACCTACCTCGAGCAGCACGGCTGGCACCGCAGCAAAGGCTTCCTCGGCGGCCTGTTCGGCCGCTGACGCCCCGGGGAGCTGCTGATTCCCAGGAGAACCCCGGATCCAGCAAGGATCACCCCGTTTTCCGACGCATCACCCCTGTTGCAACGGGGGTGATGTGACGGACAACGGTGCCGTGCAGGAAGATTCCGGGGATATCCTGGGAATCCCCCCTCCCGCACCAAGATGGGGCGGGTCAGGGGAAGAGCGCGTCGAGCGAGTCGGCGGTGAGGCCCTCCAGGGTCGGCAGGAGCACGCGGCGGGCGGCGGCGGGGACGTCGACGAAATGCGGGATCGCGAGCACGTCGCAGCCCGCGGCGTTGGCGGAGGTCGCGCCCGTGACGGAGTCCTCGATCGCGAGGCACCGGGCCGGATCGACGCCGAGCTTCTCGGCGGCGAGCAGGTACGGGTCAGGGAATGGCTTGGGCCGGCTGACGGCGTCGCCGGTCACGACGGCACCGAAGGGCAGTGCCGCCGCGACCGGTTCCGCGATCGACGCGTACGACATGGTCACGAGCGCCTGCGGCACGCCGTCCGCGTCGAGTGACTTGATCAGCTCGCGGGCGCCGGGACGCCACTCGATGTGCTCGCGCAGCGACGCGGCGAGCCGCTGCACGAGGTAGTCGACGACGTCCTCGGCGGACATCTCGAGGCCTACCTTCGCCTTGATGTACTCGCCCGACGCGATGAGCGAGTTGCCGACGAGCTGCAGGGCGTCCTCGTCGGTCCACGTGCCACCGTGCGCGGCGGCGAGCTCGTGTTCGGCGGCCATCCACAGCGGTTCGGTGTCGACGATCGTGCCGTCGAGGTCCCAGAGCACGGCGGCATACGAGGTCACCCCGCAACGGTAGTCCCACGTGGCGGCCGACCTCCTCGGGGTGCTTGCCACTCGTGAGATACTGAAGGCTCAGTTCGGGAACCCCCGAGGCCCAGGCGAGCCCGCCGGCGGCTGGAGTTCCCCAGCACTCCTTTTCGATGACACCTCGAGGAATGCTCGTGCCAGACACCATCAGCCACGCATCCGCCGTCCTCCGGCCCGACGCCACCGACGAGCTCACCGCTCTGCTGAAGGCCAGGATCCTGGTGCTCGACGGCGCCATGGGCACGGCGATCCAGCGCGACCGGCCCGACGAGGCTGGTTACCGCGGCGACCGGTTCAAGGACTGGCCGTCGGACGTGCAGGGCAACAACGACCTCCTGACGATCACGCAGCCCGAGATCATCGCCGGCATCCACCGCGAGTACCTCGAGGCGGGCGCCGACCTGATCGAGACCAACACGTTCAACGCGACGTCGATCTCGCTGAGCGACTACGGCATGGAGGAGCTCGCCTACGAGCTGAACCTGGAGTCCGCACGCCTGGCCCGCCGCGAGTGCGACGCCATGACCGAGCAGACGCCCCACAAGCCGCGCTACGTCGTCGGGGCAATCGGCCCCACGAGTCGCACGGCGTCCATCTCGCCGGACGTCAACGATCCCGGCGCCCGCAACATCACGTACGACGCGCTCGTCGAGGCATACCTCGACCAGGCTAACGGCCTCGTCGACGGTGGCTCCGACGTGCTCATGATCGAGACGATCTTCGACACCCTCAACGCGAAGGCGGCGATCTTCGCCCTCGAGACCCTCTTCGAGGAGCGCGGACGGCGCTGGCCCGTCATCATCTCCGGCACGATCACCGACGCGTCGGGACGCACGCTGTCGGGCCAGGTCACGGAGGCGTTCTGGTACTCGGTCCGCCACGTCAAGCCCTTGCTCGTGGGACTCAACTGCGCGCTCGGCGCCAAGGAGATGCGTCCGTACATCGCGGAGATCTCCCGCGTCGCCGACACCTTTGTGAGCTGCTACCCGAACGCGGGCCTGCCGAACGCGTTCGGCGAGTACGACGAGGAGCCCGACCAGACCGCCGCGGTCGTCGCGGAGTTCGCCGACGCCGGCTTCGTGAACCTCGTCGGCGGCTGCTGCGGGACGACGCCCGCCCACATCGCCGCGATCGCCCGTGACGTCGAGGGCAAGACCCCCCGCACACCGGTCGAGGCGAGCCACGCGCTGCGCCTGTCGGGCCTGGAGCCGCTGACCGTCGTCGAGGACACCTTGTTCGTCAACGTCGGCGAGCGCACCAACATCACCGGCTCGGCGCGCTTCCGCAACCTGATCAAGGCCGGCGACTACCCAACCGCGCTCAGCGTCGCCCGTCAGCAGGTCGAGAACGGCGCGCAGGTCATCGACGTCAACATGGACGAGGGCATGATCGACGGCGTCGAGGCGATGGACCGCTTCATGAAGCTCATCGCCACCGAGCCCGACATCTGCCGGGTGCCGACCATGATCGACTCCTCCAAGTGGGAAGTCATCGAGGCCGGGCTGAAGTGCGTCCAGGGCAAGTCCATCGTCAACTCGATCTCGATGAAGGAGGGCGAGGAGAAGTTCGTCCGCGAGGCCCGGCTGTGTCGCAAGTACGGCGCGGCGGTCGTCGTCATGGCCTTCGACGAGGACGGCCAGGCCGACAACCTGGAGCGCCGCAAGCAGATCTGCGAGCGCGCCTACCGGATCCTGGTCGACGAGGTCGGCTTCCCGCCCGAGGACATCATCTTCGACCCCAACGTGTTCGCGGTCGCCACGGGCATCGAGGAGCACGCCAACTACGGCGTCGACTTCATCGAGGCCACGCGCTGGATCAAGGCCAACCTGCCCGGTGCCCTGATCTCCGGCGGCGTGTCCAACGTGTCCTTCTCGTTCCGGGGCAACAACCCGGTCCGCGAGGCGATCCACGCGGTGTTCCTCTACCACGCCATCAACGCCGGCATGGACATGGGAATCGTCAACGCCGGCGCCCTCGAGGTGTACGACGAGGTGCCCGCGCTGCTGCGCGACCGCATCGAGGACGTCATCCTCAACCGGCGTGCCGACTCCACCGAGCGGCTGCTCGAGATCGCCGCGGACTTCGCCGGCGACGGCTCGGTCAAGGAGGTCGCCACTGAGGAGTGGCGCGCCCTCCCGGTCGGCGAGCGGATCACGCACGCGCTGGTCAAGGGGATCGACGCGCACGCGGAGGCCGACACCGAGGAGCTCCGCGCCGAGATCTCGGCCCGTGGCGGCCGGCCAATCGAGGTCATCGAGGGCCCGCT
>JAOPXY010000016.1 GCA_025964895.1 Aeromicrobium sp. | reverse complement strand
CAGCGCCAGCAGCCCGACCAGCAGACCGAAGACGATCGTCACGATCAACCCGAACGTGCCGGTGCCGAACACGAAGAAGCCGAGCGTCGCGGCCACGCCGCCGGCCACGAGGAAGGTCAGCAACAGGATCAGACCGAGGTTGCGGTCACTGCGCTTGGTGATCGTGTACGCCTGGCGCATCTGGCCGAGGCGGCCCTTGGCGGGCTCGGGGGTGGCATTCGACATAGCGGCCAGTCTACGACGCGTTGCGCGTTGCGACGCTGCCGCGTCCTGACTCGATGGCCTGCTTGTACAGGCTGCCGGCGCGGTACGAGGAGCGGACCAGGGGGCCGGACATGACGCCGGCGAAGCCGATCTCGTCGGCCTCGGTCTTGAGCTCGACGAACTCCTCGGGCTTGACCCACCGCTCGACGGGGTGATGACGCACCGAGGGGCGCAGGTACTGCGTGATCGTGATCAGGTCGCAGCCGGCCTCGTGCAGGTCGACCAGTGCCTGTGAGACCTCCTCGCGGGTCTCGCCCATGCCCAGGATCAGGTTCGACTTGGTCACCAGGCCATAGTCTCGGGCCTGGGTGATGACGTCGAGCGAGCGCTCGTAGCGGAACGCGGGGCGGATGCGCTTGAAGATGCGCGGCACGGTCTCCACGTTGTGCGCCAGCACCTCCGGACGCGAGTCGAAGACCTCGGTCAGCAGCTCGGGGATGCCGTTGAAGTCGGGAATGAGGTTCTCGACCCCGGTGCCTGGGTTGAGCTCGTGGATCTTGCGGACCGTCTCGGCATACAGCCACGCACCACCGTCGGGCAGGTCGTCACGCGCGACACCGGTGATGGTCGCGTACCGCAGCTCCATCTTCTGCACCGACTCGGCGACACGGCGGGGCTCGTCGCGATCCAGCGGATCGGGCTTGCCGGTGTCGATCTGGCAGAAGTCGCACCGTCGGGTGCACTGCTCGCCACCGATGAGGAAGGTGGCCTCGCGGTCTTCCCAGCACTCGAAGATGTTGGGGCAGCCGGCCTCCTGGCAGACGGTGTGCAGGCCCTCGCCCTTCACGAGCTTCATCAGCTCGTTGTACTCAGGACCCATCTTCGCTCGGGTCTTGATCCACTCGGGCTTCTTCTCGATGGGAGTCTCGGCGTTGCGGACTTCGAGCCGAAGCATCTTGCGTCCCTCAGGTGCGATGGTCACCTCGCCAGCCTACGCCTGTCCGGCAACGCGCCGACATCGCCGGGGCACCCGTGATCATCGGTGTGAGCATCATCCTTCTGGCCGATGCGACGGGCGGTCGCGCGTCGTAGCGTTGACGGCATGTTGGATATCTCCGCACTCAGCAGGGCGTACGACGGGACCCTCGTCGTCGACGGCGTCACGTTCCGCGTCGAGCCGGGCCGCATGACCGGCTTCGTGGGCGCCAACGGCGCGGGCAAGACCACCACGATGCGGATGATCCTCGGCGTGCTCGCGCCGACCTCGGGTGAGGTGCTGTGGGACGGCGAGCCCATCACGACGGCCCAGCGACGGCACATCGGTTACATGCCGGAGGAGCGCGGCCTGTACCCGCGGATGAAGATCCTCGACCAGCTCGTGTTCCTGGCCCGCCTGCACGGCGTCGATCGCGCCGCGGCCGCGCGGCGGGCGACCGACCTGCTCGAGCACTTCGACCTCGCCGACCGTGCGGGTGACGTCCTCGACACGCTCTCGCTGGGCAATCAGCAGCGGGTGCAGATCGCCGCGGCGCTGATCCACCGCCCCGACGCGCTCGTGCTGGACGAGCCGTTCAGCGGCCTCGACCCCCTCGCGGTCGACGCGATGGCCGGGCTGCTCGCGAAGGAGGCCGGCGACAAGCCGCTGCTGTTCTCCAGCCACCAGCTCGATCTGGTCGAGCGACTGTGCGACGACCTCGTGATCCTGTCGCACGGCAAGGTCGTCGCGGCGGGCGCCGTCGACGAGCTGCGGGGGCGCGGACCCGAGCGCTACCGGGTCGTCCTCGACGGCGACGGCGACGACGCGGCGTGGATCCGCGGCATCGGTGGCGTTGAGGTCCGCGACGTCGACGGACCCACGGCTGTGGTCGACCTGGCGGGCCTGTCGGCGTCGGCCCTGCTGTCGGCCCTCGTGGCCACGTCGCCGGTCCGCGAGTTCTCCGCCGTCCGCCAGCCGTTGTCCGACATTTTCCGGGAGGTCATCCGATGAGCATCACCACCTCAGACCAGGGGCGTCCGGACGCCGGCGCGAAGCAGAGCGGCGTCCGCGGTGCCTGGTGGATCGTCGCCGAGCGCGAGATCACGACCCGCGTCCACGAGAAGTCTTACGTCTACAGCGCGTTGTTCATGCTCGTCGCCGTCGTCGCGACGGTCGTGCTGACCTCCGTCCTGGGCGGACGTCCCACGGACCACACCGTCGCGGTCGCGGTCACGGACGCCGACGCCGCCGCCGTCGTGGCGTCCGCGTCGCGGGTCGTCGACCGCACGGACGACGGCTCGAGCGCCACCGCGAAGGAGTTCGCGTCACCGAAGGAAGCCGAGCAGGCCGTGGAGGACGGCGACGCCGACGCCGCGCTGATCGCGTCACACGACGGCTACGAGGTCGTGGGGGACAGCGAGGTGGACGGCACCCTGTCGAGCGCGCTGGCGACCGTCGCCTCGGCCGCAGCGCTCGAGGGCAACGCCCGGGCGCAGGATGTCGACCTCGAGCAGCTGCAGCGGGGAGCGGCCGTGACGGAGCGGCTGCTCGACCCGGAGTCCGAGGACGCGGGCGCGCGCTCGCTGGTCGCCACGGTCTTCGTGATCCTGTTCTACCTGACGGCTGTCACGTTCGGTATGTCGATCGCGCAGAGCGTCGTGCAGGAGAAGGAGAGCCGCATCGTCGAGATCCTCGCCGCGGCGGTACCCATCCGGGCCATGCTGTGGGGCAAGATCGCCGGCAACACCGTGCTGGCGCTGGGGCAGATCCTGGTGCTGGCGGTCGCCGGCATCGCGTCGATGGCGGCGGTGGGGGAGACGGGGCTGCTGTCCGCGATCGGCCCGGCGGTCGCCTGGTACGTCCTGTTCTTCGTGCTGGGCTTCGTGGCGCTCGCGGGGCTGTGGGCCGTCGCCGGCTCCCTCGCGTCGCGCACCCAGGATCTCGGCTCGACCACGATGCCGGGCCAGGTCCTCTTGTTCGCGCCGTACCTGATCGCGATCGTCGCCGGCGAGGGAATCAAGACCGTCGTCTCGATGCTGCCCATCGTCTCGGCGATGCTGATGCCCAGCCGGATGGCCGAGGGCGGCGTACCGGCATGGCAGGTGGGCACCGCCCTGGTCGTCAACGTGATCGGCGCCGTCCTCATCGTCCGGTTCGCCGCGCGGCTCTACGAGCGGACGCTGATGCGCACCGAGCGCCGTATCGGCTTCGGCGAGGCGCTGCGGCTCAGCGACTGAGGCTGCCGACGGGCACGGACGGTCCCGTGTCGGCGTGCTGCGCGCTCAGGTCGGGGGACGGCGTGTACGGCTTCCACTCCAGCAGCTCGACGAGGTGCGGGGTGATCGCGGCGGCCGTCTCGCGCACCGTGACGTCGCGGCCCAGCTCGGCCGACAGGGACGTGACGCCGGCGTCGGCGATGCCGCACGGGACGAAGCGGTCGTAGAACGACAGGTCGACGTCGGCGTTGAGCGAGAGGCCGTGCATCGTGACGCCGCGGGCCACGCGGATGCCGACGGCGCCGACCTTGCGCTCGGCCCGGGTGCCCGACGCGGCGATCCAGACACCGGACCGGCCGCGCACGCGTCCGGTCGTGACGCCGAGGTCGTCGGCCGCGCGGATCATGGCCTCCTCGACCCGCCGGACGTAGTCGACGACCAGCACGTGCGAGGGCAGCTTCGTGATCGGGTAGCCCACGAGCTGGCCGGGACCGTGGAACGTGATCTTGCCGCCCCGGTCGACGTCGACCACCGGGGTGCCGTCGAAGGGACGCTCGTGCGGCTCGGTGCGTCGCCCGGCGGTGTAGACGGGGGGATGCTCCAGCAGGAGCACCGTGTCGCCGATCTCGTCGACGACACGGCGGGCGTGGATCGAGCGCTGCAGTTCCCACGCGTCGGCGAAGTCGATCGCGGAGGGGCCGTACCAGTCGTCGAGGATCTCGAGCGTCGTCACGTCCCCAGACTATCCCCGCACAAGAAGGTCCCCGCGGACCGGATCGCCTGTGGACAGGCGCGTGCACGATCGGCCCGTCGTCGTCAGGGTGGGCCCATGGACTGGATCTGGTTGCTGCTCGTCGCGGTCCGCGCGCTGTCGCCGAGCGCCGACGACCAGTGGGCGACCCGCCTGACCGAGCTCGACCGCGTCAGGGCAGAGGCGTTCGCGCAGGCGGATCTGTCGCGGCTCGACGACGTCTATGTCGCGGACAGCCGGGCTCGGCGCGCGGACGCAGCGAGCATCGGCGCATACGCGCGCCGCGACGGACGGGTCACAGGCGCCGAGCTGAGGATCCTGAGCTGCCACGTCGTGCGCTCGTCGTCCGATCGGACGCAGCTCGACGTCACCGACCAGCTCGGTGACGCGCGGGTCGTCTGGGGCGACGGCAGCTTGACCGATCTGCCCCGCGACCGCCCCACGCGCCGGCTGGTCACACTCGAGCGCACGCCGGACGGCTGGCGCATCGCGGGAAGCGCGCCGAGGTGAGCGCTTGGGGGCCGTCGGGGCTCTGGACCCAGAGCGGCGTTGTCAGGCGGGGACGACGCGGTAACGAGTGCGCCGCGCGCGAAGCGCCGTCAGCGCTTCACGCGCAGGCCTTCTCAGCGTTGTCCTCGAACTCGGCGGGGCTGTGCGGTGTCAGCTTCGAATTGGTGGGGTCATCGGTCGTGTACACCGGCCCGGGTTTCAACTGCTCGAGCGAGCGCGTCGTGATGTTCACTTGGGACGTCTCGTTGTCAGCCCCTTCGGTTGCGGCGCCGCTCACGATGTATCCCTTACCGGGCTCGAATGCCGTAGGCGTGCTGGGCGACCAGTCGCTCCCGGGATTGGCGAGGCTCAAGGTGACACGTCCCGTCATGGGTTCGGCAGACTGATCGGTCCTGACGATCGGGTTCTCGTCGGACTCATCGAGTCCCTGTCGGTCGCGGACGATCTGGACCGTGTCAATCTTGTCGCGACAGACGTACGCGTCGATCACGTAGCTGCCGTCCTCAGTCACGGATATGCCAGTCAGGCCGGCTGGAGGTCCCACCTCACCGACGGAGTTTCCGCACGCTCCCGTGACGATGAACAGTAGCGAAGTCGCGGCAAGTAGACACTTGTTGAGCACGTGTGGACAGTACAGACCATCGAAGTCACGCTCCGCTGATGGAGCCACGTCATGTCGGCAAACGACAGTGAGTTGAAGTGTCACGCTGGCAGTAGTTTCCCGTCAGGCGGCGCGGGGTTGTTGTTTGGTGAAGCGGGCGTGGCGTCGGGGCTTCTGGTCGGGGTCGATGTGGGCTGGGGGGATGACTTCGGGGATGCCGTCGTCGGCCATGATCACGTGCCATTCGCCTTCGTGGACGAGGAAGTGGTGGAAGTGGCACAGCAGGGCGGCGTTGTTGAGGTCGGTGGGTCCGTCTTCGGACCAGAAGTTGATGTGGTGGGCCTCGGTCCAGGCCGGCGGCCGGTCGCAGGCTGCGAAGATGCAGCCTTGGTCGCGGATGGCGAGGATGAGGCGTTGGTGCTGGTCGAACAGGCGTCGGGTCATGCCGTGGTCGACGACCCGGGAGTCGGTGTCGAGGTATAGGGCGACGAGGGTCGCGTTGCAGGCCATGCGTTGG
>JAOPXY010000213.1 GCA_025964895.1 Aeromicrobium sp. | reverse complement strand
CCGACGACCTTTTCATTACGAGTGAAACGCTCTACCGACTGAGCTAAGGCGGCCAAGGTCCGCCGAGGATCGCCCGCCGAACCGTCGATGAGTCTACCCGGTGATCGGAGCGGCGGCGCACCGGGCCGTCACCGTAGACTCCCCCGTGTGACAGACACGACGCGCTCCGAGCTCGAAGAGATCCGCGCCAGCATCGACAACATCGACGCCGCCCTCATCCACGTCCTCGCCGAACGGTTCAAGTACACCAAGCGGGTGGGCAAGCTCAAGGCGGAGCACGACCTGCCGCCGTCTGATCCGTCACGCGAGGAACGCCAGATCACGCGGCTGAAGGCGCTGGCGCTGGAGGCCGACCTGGACCCCGCGTTCGCCGAGAAGTTCCTCAACTTCATCGTCGCCGAGGTCATCCGGCACCACGAGGACATCCGCGGCTGACCGTCCGTCAGCAGCGCTTGCCGTCGTCGGGGACGGTGCCGTCGAGCAGGTAGGTGTCAACGGCCTTCGTGATGCACTGGTTGCCGGACATGTAGGCGGTGTGACCGTCGCCCTCGCGGGTCAGGAGCACGGCGGACTCGAGCTGAGCGGCGAGCGCCTGGGCCGACTCGTACGGGGTCGCGGGGTCGTTGGTCGTGCCGATCACGACAATCGGCGGGGCGCCGGAGCCGTCGATCTCCGGCAGCGGGTTGGCCGACTCGATCGGCCAGTCGGAGCACCCGAGGGCGCCCCACGCGAGGGCCCGGCCGAAGACGGGCGAGGCCGCCTCGAACCGCGGGATCTGCGCCTCGACCGCCGCCTCGTCGAGACCGCCGGGGCTGTCGAGGCAGTTGACGGCGCTGATGACCTGACCCATGTTCGATCCGTAGCTGCCGTCGGGCCGTCGCTCGAAGTACGCGTCCGACAGGGCCACGAGCACCGAGCCGTCGCCGTCGAAGGCGGCCTTGAGCGCCTGGCTCAGGTACGGCCACGTGCTCTTGTCGTACAGGGTGACGGCGACGCCGTAGAACGCGAGGCCCTCCGTCAGCTGGCGGCCGCCGTCGGCGTCCAGCGGGGCGGCGTCGAGCTGCTGCAGGAAGGCGGCAATCTTGGCGACGCCGGCCTCGGCGTCGTCGCCGATGGGGCAGCCGTCGGACGTCACGCAGTCCTTCGCGTAGGCGGTCAGGGCCCGCTGGAAGCCGGTGGCTTGAGCGAAGCTCGACTCGACGTTGTCGAGCGTCGGGTCGACCGCACCGTCGAGGACCATGCGGCCCACGCGGTCGGGGAACAGCTCGGCGTACACCGAGCCGAGCTCGGTGCCGTACGAGGCGCCGAACCAGTCGAGGGTCGCCCGGCCGAGCAGCGCCCGCACGACGTCCATGTCGCGGGCCACCTCGACCGTGGACACGTGGGCCGCGAGATCGCCCGATCCCTGGGCGCATGCCTCGCCGATCGCGGCGAAGTCCTTGCGGAACGTGCTGATCTCCGTGGCGTCGTCCGGGTCGGGGTCACCGGCCGCGTATCGGTCGAAGTCGGCGTCGGACAGGCACGTCAGCGGCGTGCTGAGCCCGACGCCACGGGGGTCGACACCCACGACGTCGGCCTGCTCACGCACGCCGTCGCCGAGCGACGTCGCCATCTGCTTGGCGTAGTCGATCGCCGAGCCGCCCGGACCGCCGGGATTGACGAAGATGCTGCGCGTCGACTCCTCCGTCGCCGGGTGGACGGCCACGCGGATGCGGGTCGTCTCGCCGTCGGGCTGCGCGTAGTCGACCGGGACCTTGACCCACGCGCACCGGGCGTCGTCGCAAGCGGACCACGACAGGTCCTGCTGGTAGAACGCCTCCAGGCCTGCGGGCGCCTTGGCGTCGAGCGGCGTCGGATCGTCGTAACTGGGCAAGCGGGTGGCATACGCCGCGTACACCGCGACGCCGACGAACAGCGCCAGCACGGCGACCAACAGCAGGGTCGTGCGGGCTCGGGTCACCGGCGGAGTCCCATCATCATGCGCTCGAGGGCGAGCAGCGGAGCGGCGTTGGCCGTCAGGGCCAACCGACACTCGACGATCGCATCGATCGCGCCGATGGTCGACTCAGGCGTCCACAGGGTCGCGACCTCGGCGATGTCGTCGGCCACGTCGGCGTTGACGAGCGCGACCCCCGTGGCGCACTGCAGCGCGAGGACGTCGCGGCAGTACGACAGCAGATCGAGCAGCACCCCGTCGATCGCATCGCGCGTCATGCGCGTGCGCCGCCGCTTCTGGTCCTTCTCCAGCGCCGAGGCGGCACCCGCGTAGCCGGCCGGACGGCGACCGCGCTCCTCGACGCCCCAGGCCTGGCGCAGGTCGGACAGCTCACGCTCGTCGGCGACGTCGCAGAAGTCGGCCGACCGCGCCGTGGCCTCGTCGCTGATGCGCTGAGCGGCCGACATGCAGTCGCCGAGCCCGCGGATCGACAGCGGGATGGACAAGATCATGCGCCTGCGCTCACGGGCGCCCGCGTCACGCGCGAGGCCGCGGGCGCGTCCGATGTGGCCCTGCGACGCGGCTGCGACGGCCTGCGCCATGGCCGGCTCAACGCCGTCGCGCTCGACCAGCAGGCGGGCGATCGCCGCGGTGCCGGGCGTGCGCAGGACGACCGAGCGCGACCGCGAGCGCAAGGTGATCATGACGTCGTCCGCCGCCGGCTCGCACAGCATCCAGACGGTGTGCTTCGACGGCTCCTCGATGGCCTTCAGCAGCGCTGCCGCCGCCTGGTCTGTGAGCCGGTCGGCGTCCTCGACGATCAGCACCTGCCAGCGGCCGAGGGCCGGACGCAGCGACGAGGCACGCACGTACTCGCGGATGCCGTCGACGCCGATCGTGAGTCCCTCGGTCGTGATGACCGTGATGTCGGGATGGCTGCCGGCGCGAGCCGTCGTGCACGAGCGGCACTCGCCGCAGCCGCCGCGCTCGCACTGCAGGCCGGCCGCGAAGGCGAGCGCGGCATTGGACCGTCCCGATCCCGGCGGGCCGGTGAACAGCCACGCGTGGGTCATGGATCGTCCGTCACCGCCCGCGGACGCGACGGCGGCGCGCAGGATCTCGACTACGGGCTCCTGGCCGACGAGATCTGCCCACACACCGGTGGACGTCGCCGCGCTCACGGTGCGACCGCCTGCGCCAGCCACGGCTCGACGGCTGCCCGGATGTCGTGGTGGATCGCCTCGGGCTCGCGGGTGCCGTCGACGACGAGATAGTGGCGCGGATCGACGGCCGCGAGGTCGAGGAAGTGCTGGCGCACCCGCTGGTGGAACTCCAGCGGCTCAGCCTCGATGCGGTCGGCGCCCTCGAACCGGGTGTGGCCGACGGCCGGATCGATGTCGAGGACGATCGTCAGGTGGGGGCGCAGCTCGGACGTCGCCCAGCGCGCCACGGCCTCGAGCTCGCCGACCCCGAGCGCCCGGCCGGCGCCCTGGTACGCGAGGGTCGAGTCGACGTAGCGGTCGGTCAGGACGATGCGCCCGTCAGCTAGGGCCGGGAGCACGACCCGGTCGACGTGCTCGGCCTTGTCGGCGGCGTAGATGAGCGCCTCGGTGCGCGGCGACAGCTCCCCGGTGTCGTTGTCGAGGACGATGCGGCGCAGGATCTTGCCGACGTCGGTGCCACCCGGCTCGCGGGTGAGCAGCACGGGTCGGCCGAGGCCCTCGAGCCAGTCGACGAGCAGCGCGGCCTGTGTCGACTTGCCCGAACCCTCTCCGCCCTCCAGAGCGAGGAACAGCCCGGTTTCGGTGAAGAGGGGATCCATGGGGCGAGCCTAGCCGCCGGGCCGGACGGGCGACGGGGCGGCGACGAGTCTGGCAGGCCCTACTTCTCGGCGGCCGTGGCCTTCTTCGTGGTGGCCTTCTTCGTGGTGGCCTTCGTGGCCGCCTTCTTGGTGGCCGCCTTCTTCGCGGGAGCCTTCTTGGCGGTGGCCTTCTTGGCCGTCTTCTTCGCCGGCGCCTTCTTGCCACCCTTCTTGGCGGGGCCCTTCGCGCGGCGCTCGGCGAGCAGCTCGAAGGCCCGCTCGGGCGTAAGGGTCTCCAGCGAGTCGTCCTTGCGCAGCGTCGCGTTGTACTCGCCGTCGGTGACGTACATGCCGAAGCGGCCGTCCTTGGCCACGACGGGGCTGCCGCTGACGGGGTCGTTGCCGAGCTCCTTGAGCGGCGCGGCGGCGGCGCGGCGGCCGAAGGTCTTGGGCTGCGCGTAGATCGCCCGCACCTCCTCCTCGGTGATCGTCAGGAGCTGCTCCTCGCGCTCCAGCGACCGAGAGTCGGTGCCCTTCTTCAGGTACGGCCCGTAGCGGCCGTTCTGCGCCGTCACCTCGACGCCGTCCTCGACGTAGACGACCCGCGGCAGAGTCAGCAGCTGGACGGCCCGCTCGAGGGTGATCGTGTCGAGGTCCATGTCCTTGAACAGGCTCGCGGTGCGCGGCTTGTCCGCCTTCTTCGCGTCCTCGGGCAGCGCCTCGGTGACGTACGGGCCGTAGCGGCCGTTCTTGGCCGTGATCACGAGCCCGGTCTCCGGGTGCGTGCCGAGCTCCTTCTCCAGCCCCGCCGGCGTCGCGAGCAGCTCCTTGGCCTTGTCGAGCGTCAGCTCGTCCGGCGGCAGGTCGTCGGGCACGTTGGCCCGCGTCGGCACCTGCTTGCCCTCGGCGTCCTCGGCATACGGCGGACCCTCGACGTACGGGCCGTAACGGCCGACGCGCAGGTCGATGTCCTCGCCGAGCGGGAACGTCGCCAGGCCGCGGGCGTCGATGTCGGGTAGGTTCTCGATCAGGCGCTTGAGGCCGGTGTTGCCCTCGCCCGTGCCGGTCCAGAAGCCGGTCAGGACGTTGAGCCGCTCCTCGCGCCCGTTCGCGACCTCGTCGAGGACGTCCTCGAGCTCGGCGGTGAAGTTGTAGTCGATGAGCCGCGGGAAGTGCTGCTCCATCAGGCGGATGACCGAGAACGCGATCCACGCCGGGACCAGCGCGGTGCCCTTCTTGTAGACGTAGCCGCGGTTCTGGATCGTGCCGACGATCGACGCGTACGTCGACGGGCGACCGATCTCGCGGGTCTCCAGCTCGCTGATGAGCGAGGCCTCCGTGAAGCGGGACGGCGGCTTCGTCTCGTGCCCCGCTTTGCCCAACTCGGCGGCCGTGACGGTCTGCCCCTCGGCGAGGTTCGGCAGCTTGGTCTGCTGGTCGTCGCCCTCGGCGTCGGTGTCGTCGCTGGACTCCACGTAGGCCTTCAGGAAGCCGTAGAACGTGATCGTGCGACCCGACGAGCCGAACACGACGTCCTCGCCCGTCGTGGCCGTCGTGCCGATGCGGATCGACACCGAGTTGCCCCGGGCGTCGTTCATCTGGCTCGCGATCGTGCGCTTCCAGATCAGCTCGTAGAGCCGCAGCTCGTCGCCGCTTAGGCCGGAGTCCTTGGGCGTCTTGAACGTCTCGCCGGCGGGACGGATCGCCTCGTGGGCCTCCTGCGCGTTCTTGACCTTGCTGGCGTACGTGCGCGGCTTCTCGGGCAGGTACTCCTTGCCGTACAGCTCGAGCACCTGGGCGCGCGCGCCGTTGAGCGCGGTCTGCGACAACGTCGTCGAGTCGGTGCGCATGTAGGTGATGTGCCCGTTCTCGTACAGGCGCTGCGCGACCTGCATCGTGCGAGCAGCGCCGAAGCCGAACTTGCGGGAGGCCTCCTGCTGCATCGTCGTGGTGCGGAACGGCGCGTACGGACGGCGCGTGTACGGCTTCTCCTCGACCGAGCGGACCGTGAAGGCCTGGTCGGCCAGCGCCTCGGCCAGTGCACCGGCCTGCGCCTCGTCGAGGTGGGCGACCTTGTCGGACGTCAGCGCACCGGTGTTGTCGAAGTTGGTGCCGGACGCGATGCGCTTGCCGTCCAGGCTGAACAGCTTGGCCGGGAACTGCCGCGGGTCGAAGCCCTCACCCGCGTCGAACGTCGCCTCGAGGTCCCAGTACGACGCGACGTGGAACGCCATGCGCTCGCGCTCACGCTCGACGACGAGGCGCGTCGCGACGGACTGCACGCGGCCCGCGGACAGGCCGCTCATGACCTTCTTCCACAGCACAGGGCTGACCTCGTAGCCGTAGAGGCGGTCGAGGATGCGACGTGCCTCCTGCGCGTCGACGAGGTCCATGTCGATGTCGCGCGGGTGCGCGATGGCGTACTGGATCGCGTCCTTCGTGATCTCGTTGAATACGATGCGCTTGACCGGCACCTTGGGCTTGAGCTCGTCGAACAGGTGCCACGCGATGGCCTCGCCCTCGCGGTCCTCATCCGTCGCCAGGACGAGCTCGTCGGCGTCCTTCAGGAGCTTCTTGAGCTTGGTCATCTGCGACTTCTTGTCGGCAGAGACGACGTAGATCGGCTCGAACTCGGAGTCGATGTTGACGCCGAGGCGTGCCCACGACTCACCCTTGAACGCGGCCGGCACCTCGTCGGCGCCACGCGGGAGGTCGCGGATGTGACCGACGGAGGCGTCCACGACGTAGCCGTCCCCGAGGTAGCCCGCAATGCTGCGGACCTTGTTGGGGGACTCGACGATGACGAGCGTGGTCACGGGGAACTCCTGAGGTGGTCGGACGGGGACACGCTAACGCGTCCTGTCAAGGATCACCGAACCGCACTACTACAGAGCGTCGTTCTCGAGCCCGGCCTCGTCCCGCGCGATGGGCACCGTCCGCCCTCGGTGAGAAGATGTCGCGTGACGTTCTCGGGATACGCGCGGCTGTGGGCCGACCGCCGCGTGCGGGTGCTGTTCGCGGCGGCCTTCTTCGCCCGCATCCCGGCGCTGGCCGCACCGCTCGTGCTGACGCTGTTCGTCGTCGGCGACCTCGGCGGGACGTACACGCAGGCCGGTGTGGTCGCGGCGGCGTCTACGGTCGGCGCGGGCCTCGGGTCGCCGTGGCGCGGACGCCTCATCGACCGACTGGGCATGCGCCGGGCGGTCGTCCCCTCCGTCGTCGCGGTCGGCGTCCTGTACCCCCTGGCGGTCGTGTCGACGTACGCGTGGCTGGTCCCGCTGGCGTTCCTCATGGGGCTGTTCCTCATCCCCGTCTTCTCGATCGTGCGGCTCTCGCTCAGCGTCGTGGTGCCCGTGGAGCGACGCCGGACGGCGTTCGCGGCCGACAGCGTCGTCGCCGAGTGCAGCTTCATCATCGGCCCGGCCGTCGGTGCGCTCCTGGTCACCCAGGCCGGCGCGGGCGTCGCACTCGCGGCGGTCGGCGCCTGCGAGGTGCTCGCCGGCGTGCTCTTCCTGGTGCTGAACCCGCCGACCCGGTCGGCCGCCTCCGACGTGACGACGACGCACGCCGCTCCCGGCGCGTGGTTGTCGGTGCCGGTCATGTTCGTCTTTCTCATCTCCGCCGGTGCCACGACGGCGCTCTACTCCACCGACCTGGGCATCGTCGCCGAGCTCCGCGAGCTCGACGACGTCGGCTCCGTGGGGATCGTCTTCCTGGCGTGGGGCCTGGCCTCGCTGCTCGGCGGCCTCGTCTACGGCGCGCTCGACTTCTCGATCAGGCCGACCTGGCTCCTGCTCGCGCTCGGCCTCACCACGATCCCGGTCGGCCTGGCCGACAGCGTGTGGTCGCTGGCGGTGCTCGTCGTCCCGACGGGACTGCTGTGCGCACCGACGCTGACCGCATCCGCCGAGTGGTTGGCGAAGCTCGTGCCGGAGGCACGACGCGGTGAGGCGATGGGCTGGCAGGGCACCGCCTTCACGGTCGGCGGCGCCGCGGGGTCTCCCGTCATCGGCGCGGTCATCGACGGCACCGGCGCCTGGGGCGGCTTCGTCGTGGGCGGCTCGATCTCCGCCGTCATCGCGATCGCGGCCTGGGGCGGCCAGCTCGTGCCGCGGTGGCGGAGGCCTGGTTCGAGCTCGAGGTCTCCTGACCACTGATGCCCGCGACGGTGCCCGTGGCGCGCCTCAGTGGCCGAACACGCTGCCGAGCCCCTTTGCGGCGAGCTTGAGGCCGCGTCCGCCCGGCAGGCCCGGGACCTGGTCGATGATGGGCGCCAGCGCGAGCAGCCCGCCGACGTGCTTGACCTTGAGGTGGCGCAGCGTCACGAGCCTGACCGGGTCGGCACGGCCCGCCGAGGCCTCCAGCAGGTCCTCGGCGCTGCCGGAGACACGGGGGCCGTGGGCCTTGCCCACGATGGGCGCGGTCGTCCAGCCGCCGTCCTTGGCCGACGAGAACGACCACGGCGCCTCCTCGGCGTTGACGCCGACCGTCGTCTCGATGCCCGCGCGGGCGGCCAGGCAGCCGGTCGAGTCGGCGAGGGCAGCGATGCCGTTGGCCAGCAGCACCGGGTCGACGTCGGTGTCGAGGGCGTCGGCCACGTCGAGCGCGTGCACCGCGAGCTCGTAGCAGCCCGCGTGCAGCAGCGTCAGCAACGGCAGGGGACCCAGCTGGCTCGCGACGGGCTCGAGTCCGTTCCGCGTGGCGCTGTCGGACGCCAGGAACTCCCCCACCGCGTCACGCGACGCGCGCAGCGCCGTCATGACGTCCGCGTCCGACGCGTCCGCATGGGCCGCGATCAGCGCGGCGTTCGCGGCATCGGGGTCGACGGGCCGGTTCACGGCGTCGGTGCCGAGGGTCGCGAGCGTCTCGCTGAGGGACGACGTGCCGTCCCACGTGCCCAGGTGCAGCACGACGTCACGGACGGTCCACCCGTCCAGGCGGGTGCTCGCGGTCAGGTCCGCGCCCTCGACCTGCTTGACGAACGCGTCCCAGCTCGACAGCACCACCTCCGCGAGCGCGTAGTCGTCCCGTGTGGCCAGTCCCCTGTTCGTCACCCGATGAGCATCTCGCGCCCAGCCGCGGCGCGCATCCGCAGCCTCCCGGCTAGGTGAGGAAGCCCTCCTCGACGAGCTCGCGGACGACCGGTGCATAGGCGCTTCTGAGGTCTGCCGGGTCACGGTCCAGGAGCGCCGCGAGGGCGTCGAGGATCTGCCCGGACGTCAGGTCGCCGTCGCTCGCGCCCACCAGGCCCGCCTCGATCGTGTCGACCTGGCGGGTGCGGCGCACGCCGTGCTGCAGCCGGATGACGATGCTCTCGGGGTCGTCGGCTCCCGCGGCGCCCCGCGTCTCCTCGACAAGATCGATCGCCTGGCGGAACGTCCGGTCGAGCAGGGCGGTGTCGTCGACGTCCCGCAGCGCGTCGACCCGCCGCCCCCACGCCGCGACCACCGGACCGACCGGCTGGGCTATCTCGCCGGTCCACTCCTCGAGGCGGTGCACCGGCGCCCGCGTCGTCCGGCGCAGGCTGAGCCAGCCGAAGCCGATCGCCTCGATGCGCTCGCTCGCGAACCAGTCGAGCCAGGCGTCGTAGCGCTGCACGTAGTCCGGCGCCGTCGCGAGCCCCGCGTCGGCGAGCCACATCTCGACGTACGCGGCGGGGTCGACGAGCTCGCGCTGAAGGATCCACGCGTCGAGCGGCTGACCCTCGAGCCACTGCCCGAGGTCGGCGGTCCAGTCGACGTCGGCGTGGTGCGCCCAGTTGGCGAGGATCTGGCACCAGCCGCCGTCGTTGAGGTGCGTCGCGGCGTTCTCGACAAGGTGGCGGACGACGCTGTCGCCGGGCATGCCGGAGTCGCGGTAGACCAGCACCTGGCTGCCCGGCGGCGAGATGACGAACGGCGGGTTCGTCGCGATGAGGTCGAACGTCTCACTGGCCACGGGCTCGAACAGGCTGCCGTCGCGGACGTCGATGTCGACGTCATTGAGCCGCGCGGTCAGTCGTGCCATCGCCAGCGCCCGCGGGTTGACGTCGGTCGCCACGACCTCGCGCGCGTGCTGGGCCAGGTGCAGCGCCTGCACCCCGCAGCCCGTGCCGAGGTCGAGCGTGCGGCCGACGGGCTCGCGGATCGTCAGCTGCGCGAGCGACGAGGACGCCTCGCTGATGCCCAGCACGTACTCGGGGTGCATCGGCGCCTGCCGTCCGTCGAGGCCGGGGGTCGGGTCGCACACGATCCACCAGTCGTGGTCCTCGTCGCCGTAGGGCCTGATGTCGACGAGGGCGCGGACCTCGCCGCCGGACGTCTCGAGCAGCCCCGCGGCCGCGAGGGGCTCGACGAGCCGCGGGAGGGCGGCGTCCGCGCGATCGCGGTCGACCGGCACCTGCAGGGCGAACAGGCGCACGAGGGTCGCGAGGTCTCCCCCGCCGCGGGTGGCGCGCAGCGCCGGCACGGACTGGTTGCGCCCGAGGGCGCGGTGCGCGTCGTCACCGAGGAGGGCGTAGACCGCATCCACCGTGAAGCCCGCCCGGGAGAGGGCGGAGCGGAGGGCCGGGACGTGCTGGTCGTCGATCACCCCTCAAGGATCCCAGACGCTCCCGCGACCCCCCGAGTGGTGCGAACTGGGCCACGAGCGGTGCGTCCTGGACAGACGCGCCGTCTCAGAACGTCCAGGGCGCACCACTCGCGGTCATCCCGGGGCGGGGGTCCCCCCAGCGGTCATCCCGGGGCGGGGGTCAGGCGGTGGGGGCGGGCTCCGGCTGGGTCTCGACGACCCGGGGGGCGTCGGGGTCGCCCGTGTCGAGGGCGATCGGACGGCGCTTGGACACGTACACCGCGGCGACGATGATGACGATCGAGACCCCCGCGATGATGTAGCGGATCGTGTCGTTGGCGTCCTCGCCGTACGAGTACTTGATGATCAGCGGCGTCGCGAGCAGGGCCACGAGGTTCATGACCTTCAGCAGCGGGTTGATCGCCGGGCCCGCGGTGTCCTTGAACGGGTCGCCGACCGTGTCGCCGATGATCGTGGCCTCGTGAGCGGGCGAGCCCTTGCCGCCGTGGTTTCCGTCCTCGACAAGCTTCTTGGCGTTGTCCCACGCGCCGCCGGAGTTCGCCAGGAACACCGCCATCAGGACGCCCGTGCCGATCGCGCCGGCCAGGTACGCGCCCAGCGGGCCGATGCCCAGGCCGAAGCCGACCGCGATGGGGGCGAAGATCGCCAGGATGCCCGGCGTCGCGAGTTCGCGCAGCGAGTCGCGGGTGCAGATGTCGACGACCTTGCCGTACTCGGGACGACCCGTGCCCTCCATGATGCCGGGGATCTCGCGGAACTGGCGGCGGACCTCGTAGACCACGGCACCGGCGGCGCGTCCGACCGCGCTGATCGCGAGCCCCGAGAACAGGAAGACGACCGCGGCGCCGAGGATCAGCCCGACCAGCAGGCTGGGATCGGCGACGTTGAAGACGCCCTGCAGGGCGAACACCTCGATGACCTTCAGGTCGCCGACGTCGGCGGAGTCGACGATGCCGGACGCCTGCACCGCCTCGTTGATCGAGCTGGTCAGCGAGCCGAACAGGGCGGTCGCCGCCAGCACCGCCGTCGCGATCGCGATGCCCTTCGTGATGGCCTTCGTGGTGTTGCCGACGGCGTCGAGCTCGGTGAGGATCTGCGCCCCCTCGGCGTCGACGTCGCCTGACATCTCGGCGATGCCCTGGGCGTTGTCGCTGACGGGCCCGAAGGTGTCCATCGCGACGATGACGCCGACGGTCGTCAGCAGGCCGCAGCCCGCGAGCGCGACCGCGAACAGGGCCACGACGAGGGAGCCGCTGCCCAGCAGGAACGCCCCGAAGACCGCGGCGCCGATGACGATCGCGGTGTAGACCGCCGACTCGAAGCCGACCGACAGCCCCGACAGGATGACGGTGGCAGCGCCGGTCAGCGACGTCTTGCCGACGTCCTTGACCGGACGGGTCTCGGTGCCGGTGAAGTAGCCCGTCAGCGCGAGGATGACCGCGGCCAGCACGATGCCGATCAGCACCGCGATGATCGCGACGAGCCGCGGGTTGGCGTCGAGCCCGGGCTCGGCCTGCCCGGCCTGCTGGCCCAGGGTGACGATCAGCGAGCTGGCGTCGATGCCGGGCAGGCTCTTGTCGGAGAACGTCGTCGGCAGCAGCAGGAACGCCGCCCCGATCGACGCCGCGGCCGAGACGATCGCGGTGATGTAGAACGAGCGGTTGATCGTGGTGAGCCCGCCCTCGCCGGCGCGCGGCTTGGTGATGAACACCCCGAGGATCGCCGTCAGGGCGCCGATCGCGGGGATCACGAGCGGGAAGACCAGCCCGACCTCGCCGAACGCGACCGAGCCCAGGATCAGTGCGGCGACCAGGGTGACGGCGTACGACTCGAACAGGTCGGCCGCCATGCCGGCGCAGTCGCCGACGTTGTCGCCCACGTTGTCGGCGATCGTCGCGGCGTTGCGGGGGTCGTCCTCGGGGATGTTCTGCTCGACCTTGCCGACCAGGTCGGCACCGACGTCGGCGGCCTTTGTGAAGATGCCGCCGCCGACGCGCATGAACATCGCGAGCAGGGCCGCGCCGAAGCCGAAGCCCTCGAGCACGACGGGGGCGTCACCGGTGTAGATCAGGACGATCGCACCGGCGCCGAGCAGGCCCAGGCCGACCGTCAGCATGCCGACCGTTCCGCCGGTGCGGAACGCGATGCGCATCGCGACCTCGCGGCCCTCGGTCTGCGCCGCCGCGGCGACGCGGATGTTCGCCCGGGTCGCGAGCCACATGCCCAGGTAGCCGATCAGGGCCGAGAATCCAGCGCCCGCCAGCAGGGCCACGTAGCGGCCGATCTTGATCTTCCACTCGTCCTCCCACCCGAGGACCGCGCCGTCGAGGGCGACCAGCATCAGCAGCGCGATGACGGCGAAGACCGCGAGCGTGCGGAACTGGCGGCTCAGGTACGCGGACGCGCCCTCTTGGACGGCCAGCCCGATCTCCTGCATCTTCGCCGTCCCCTCGGACGCCTTGAGCACCTGGGCGCGGAAGACCCCCGCCATGATGAGCGCGAGGACACCGACGGCGACGACCGCGTACAGGTAGTACGAGTTCTTGTCAGAGAAGTCGAGGTCCCCGCCCACTGCCGCAACGAGAGTCGCGTTCGCCATTGAAATCCTCCATGGGTGAGCAGGACGTGCCGCGGCCCGGTGGGTGGGTCGCGTGACGCACGTTACATGTCAATCCGGAGGAGGCGTGTGACCCCGGTCACGTCTGCGCGTTGCGCGCATCCTCGACGGAGGCGTGCAGACCGAAGACCTTGTCCAGGCCGGTGATCTGGAAGATCTTCAGGATCCGCTCCTGGACGCACACGATGTCGAGCGATCCCCCGTCGGCGCGGACGCGCTTGAGGGCGCCCACGAGGACGCCGAGACCCGTCGAGTCGAGGAAGCCGACCTTGCGCACGTCGACGATGAGTCGGGTGTGGCCCGCGTCGACCGCGGCGACGATCGTCTCGCGCAGGCGCGGAGCCGTGTAGACGTCGATCTCGCCGCCGACCTCGATGATCTCGAAGTCGCCGTCCGTACGAGACGTCAGAGCGAGCTCCATCGCCGATCTCCCTTGTTCAGCACACCGTCCATCACACGTGTGTCGGGTGCATTCAATCACGATCGTGCCGCCTCCGCCGTGCGCCGGTCGTCACGTGCTTCCGCCTGCCCGCCCCTGTGGGCCCTCTGGGAGAATCACGGGGTGGACCCCGCCGATCTCGTGCTGCGCTACGGCGACCGGGTGACGCACGTCGAGCGTGTCCCCGAGCGCGAGCCCGTCGTCGAGCCGTGGCCGTCGTGGGTCGACGCCGACGTGCGCGCGATGTATGCCGCGGAGGGCATCACGGCGCTGTGGGGGCACCAGGCCGAGGCACTGCACCACGTCCGCGCCGGACGGCACACCGTCATCTCGACCGGCACGGCGTCGGGCAAGTCGCTCGCCTTCCAGGCCCCCGCGCTGACGGCGCTCGCGGCCGGACGATCGGGCAGCTCGCTGCGCGGCAACCGGCTCCCGACCGTCCTGTACCTGGCACCCACCAAGGCCCTGGCCGCCGACCAGCTGCGCCGGCTGGCGACCGCCTCGGCGTTCGCACGCCCCGCGACGGTCGACGGCGACAACTCGCGCGAGGAGCGGGCGTGGGCCCGCGACCACGCGAACTACCTGCTGACGAATCCCGACACGTTGCACCACTCGATCCTCCCGGCGCACGCGCGCTGGGGACGCGTGCTCGGCGGCCTCACGCACGTCGTCGTCGACGAGTGCCATCACTACCGCGGCGTCTTCGGCGCCCACGTCGCCCACGTGCTCCGCCGGTTGCGGCGCATCTGCGCCCACTACGGCGCGGACCCCGTCTTCGTGCTGTCGTCGGCCACCGTCGCCGAGCCGGAGATCTTCGCGTCCCGCCTGACCGGTCTCGACGTCGTCCCCGTCACCGAGGACGCATCGCCGCACGCCGCGCGGACGATCGCGCTGTGGGAGCCGCCCATCATCCCCGGTGTCGATCCCACGGCCCCGGGCGTCGTGCGCCGCTCGGCGACGTCGGAGGCCGGCGAGCTGCTGACCGATCTCGTGATCGGCAGGGTGCGCACGCTGGCCTTCGTCCGATCGCGCCGGGGCGCGGAGTCCGTCGCGGCCACGGCCCAGCGGCGCCTCGCCGAGGTCGATCCCGAGCTGGTCAAGCGCGTGGCGACGTACCGCGGCGGCTACCTCCCCGAGGAGCGCCGCGAGCTGGAGCAGCGGCTGCGCAGCGGCGACCTGCTCGGGCTCGCCAGCACCAACGCCCTCGAGCTCGGCATCGACATCGCGGGGCTCGACGCCGTCATCACCGTCGGCTTCCCCGGCACCCGGGCAGCCCTGCAGCAGCAGTTCGGCCGGGCCGGCCGGTCGGGCCGCGACTCGATCGGCATCCTCGTGGCGCGGGACGACCCCCTGGACACGTATCTCGTGCACCACCCCGAGGCCCTGCTGGGCACCCCTGTCGAAGCCTCCGTGTTCGACCCGGACAACCCGTACGTCCTGGGGCCCCATCTCGCGGCGGCGGCCCAGGAGCTGCCGTTGACCGAGGCCGACTTCGCGATGTTCGGCCCGCGGACGGCCGAGGGCGTCGCTGCGCTCGAGGACGCCGGGTGGCTGCGCAAGCGGCCGGCGGGATGGTTCTGGACCAAGCGGGAGCGGGCCAGCGACCTGGCCGACATCCGCTCCAGCGGCGGCGCGCCCGTGCAGATCGTCGACTCCTTCTCCGGGCGGCTGATCGGGACGGTCGACGGTGGCTCGGCGGACTCGACGGTCCACGAGGGAGCCGTGTACGTGCACCAGGGCGACGTGCACCTCGTCGACGAGTACGACGTCGACCACGGGGTCGCGATGGTGCACCGGGCCGACCCGGAGTACTCCACGACGGCCCGCTCGGTGACCGAGATCGCGATCGTCGAAACCGAGCGCAGCGAGCAGTGGGGCGCCGCGGCGATGTCGTTCGGCTCCGTCGAGGTCGTCAACCAGGTCGTGTCGTACCTGAAGCGCAGCACGACCGGCGGCGGCATCCTCGGCGAGGAGCTGCTCGAGCTGCCCGCCCGCAGCCTCCAGACCAAGGCCGTCTGGTGGACGCTCGCGCCCGAGGCGGTCGCGGCGGCCATGGAGCACGACGACGTGCCGGGATCGGCCCATGCCGCCGAGCACGCCGCGATCGGGCTGCTGCCTCTGCTCGCGACCTGCGACCGCTGGGACATCGGCGGTGTCTCGACCGCGCTGCACCCCGACACGGGAACCCTGACGGTGTTCGTCTACGACGGATATCCCGGCGGGGCCGGCTTCGCCGAGCGCGGCTACGAGGTCGCGGCGCGCTGGCTGACCGTCACGCGGGACGCGATCCTCGCCTGCGCGTGCCGCGACGGCTGCCCCTCGTGCGTGTACTCGCCCAAGTGCGGCAACGGCAACGAGCCGCTCGACAAGGCTGGCGCCGTCCGCCTGCTCGACGCCTTCCTGGTCGGCGCCCCCTGACCGTCCGCACCGGTCACCCCCGAGATGTCGGCGCAATTGTCCCGTCACCGGTCCCGAGGTCGTGCATTCGCGCCGACATCTTGAGCGGCGGGCGTCAGGTAGGTCTCCGGGGCGGCGCGGGCCCGCTGCTCGGTTCCCCAGGTGCGGGACCACCACGGCTCGCTGCGGGCCCGGGCGGTGACGGTCGCGACGTCGTAGTCCATGCGGCAGCGCACGAGCTCGGCCCCGTTGCGCCGGGCGATGGTGCGGGCCTTTGCGCAGCCGTCGTCGCCGGCCACGCTGGCCTGCGAGGCGGCCAGCGCGGCGAGATCGGCGGCGGCCGCGACCCGGTGCCGCAGGCGCACGAGGCCCGCGGCCTGGACCATCACGAGCGTCACGACGAGCAGTCCCACGCCGATCGAGACCGCGTGAGCGGTCGCGGCACCGCCCTCCGGCCGGTGCCGGCGCAGGTACCCGGCGCAGCTCACGGCGTCTCCACCGCCGCGACGGACGTCGAGGACATCGACCGCGATCCGATGCCGGAGAAGAACGGGATTGGCATCCGGGAGCGCGCACGGACCGTGACCGTCACGACCCCGCCGTCCGTCGCGACGCGGACCGTCGAGCCCTCCGGCGCATACCGGCGGGCCGCGCTCTCGGCCGTGCGGGGCGCCTCGCCCCGGGCCACGAGGCGGGCCGACTCCCGTGAGGCGTCGGCGAGGCGCACCTGCGTCAACCCGAGCGAGACGATCCACAGCAGCAGGAAGGCGAACGCCACCGCGAACGGCGCGATCGTCATGAGCTCGGCCGTGACCATGCCGCGCTCCCTCCTCACCGGCGGCCGATGTGGGGAAAGACGTCGAACAGGTTGCGCCACGCGAGGGCCTCACGGATCAGGGTCATGATGTGGTCGAACCAGGCGCCGTCGGTGCCGAGCCGGTAGAGCACCATCGCGACGGTGCAGGCGCCGACCGTGCCGACGGCGTACTCCGCGGTCGACATGCCGTGATCGGGACGAGAAGTCATGGGATCCTCCGAATTCGGGCCGGGGCGGCGCCGTAACGCCGCCCCGGGTGGTCAGGACGGAACGGTCAGAACGGGAGGATCCCGGGGATCTTGTCGAGCAGTCCCTTGACCAGGTCGCCGAACCACTCCGACTGGCCGATCTTGACCAGCACGCCGCCGATCGTGCAGGCGCCGATCGTGCCGACGGCGTACTCCGAGGTCGACATGCCGGCCTCGTCGCGGGTGAACATCTTCATGAGGAATCCCTTCGTGGGTGGGTGAGACATGAAGAAGATGGGATCCCGCGCGCCCGGTCTGCGATGGCGTCCGGCGACCTGGGGACATCGGCCCGGCCGATCGGCGGCTGTGGACGACGGCGCCGCCCCCTCACCCCGCGTCACCACGAGAAGGACGAGAACGTCGCGACGAGGGTCGGGACGATGCCGATCAGGAAGAACGCCGGCAGGAAGCACAGCCCCAGCGGCGCGGCCGTCCGCACGCCGACGCGCTGACCCAGCTCTCGCAGCCGCGCGACCCGCTCGCGGCGCAGCTCGTCGGCGACGCCGGAGACGATCTCCGCGACCGGCATGCCCGACGACGCCGCCCGCCGGAAGGCCCGGCCCACGGGCGCGAGGGCGGGATCGGCGACGACGCCCTGCCACACGGACTCCGGGTCCGCGGCGATCGCGAGCCGTCCGGCCACGATCGCGAGCTCGGCGCGTAGCGGATCGACGGTCGCCTCGGCCGCGAGGGCGAACGCCGTGACGGCCGGACGGCCCACGACCAGCGCCGCCACCATCAGGTCGAGCGCGCCGGGCAGCGCCGCCTCGATGCGCGCCGCGCGACGTCGTGCCGACGTCGACTCCATGCGGTCCACCGCCCGGTGCACGACGGGCGCGAGCACGACGCCCACCACGAGACCCGCCGGCGCACCCAGCAGCACGACTCCGGCGACCGGGGCGAGCAGCGCCGCCACGATCGCCACGTCGGGACGCCGCGGTACGACAGGATCGCCGAGGACGCGACGGGCACGGCCGCGCGCCGACGCGGGCACGCCGCACCACACCGCGAGCCCGATGAGCAGCGCGGCCGTCATCAGGCCTCGACCGCCGACGCCGCGATGCGCTCGATCCAGGCGATGCCCAGGCACGCCAGCGCGCAGCCGCCGGCGAGGCACGAGACCCCGATCCATGTGCCGGTCAGGACAGCCACAGGATCGCCCCCCATGCCCGAGCCCAGCAGCAGCCCCACGACCGGGAGCACCGCCATGAGGCGTCCGGTCGCCCTGGCGGGGCCGACGCCGGCCTCCGCCTCGCGGGCGATGTCGCGCTCGATGCGGGCCGACTCCGCGAGGCGGCCGAGGACGGCCGCGAGCGGGGCACCCGAGCGGTCCGCGACGTGCCAC
>JAOPXY010000205.1 GCA_025964895.1 Aeromicrobium sp. | reverse complement strand
GAAGGCTGCATCGGCCGTCCCGTCGGCGATGAGCGCGCTCTCGGTCGGCGCGGCCTCTGAGTCGATGCTGACGGGGCCCTGCAGAGGACGCGTCGCCGCGGCGACGTAGATGGTGCCGGGACCCGTGATCAGGTTGACCGGACGGCAGTCGACGCCCGCCTCCGACGATGCGCCGTACGCGAACATGGCCAGCGCCTGCGCGCCGCCGGCCGCGTAGACCTCGTCGATGCCGAGCAGCGCGCACGCGGCGAGGATCGACGGGTGCGGGAGGCCGCCGAACTCCGCCTGCGGCGGGCTGGCCAGCGCGATGCCCGGCACGCCCGCGACCTGCGCGGGGACGGCGTTCATGACGACGGTGCTCACGAGCGGCGCGAGCCCGCCCGGCACGTAGAGGCCGACGCGCTGCATCGGCACGATGCGGCGCTCCACGGTGGCCCCGGGGGCCACGTCGGACGTCAGGCTGTGCTCGAGCTCGGCCTCGCTCGTCTGTCGGAGCCGGCGGATCGACTCCTCCAGAGCCGCGCGGATCTCCGGTGCGAGGCCGGCCAGCGCATCGGCCAGGGCGGACGAGGGCACGCGCAGCTGCGCGGGACGGACGCCGTCGAAGCGTTCTCCCGCGTCGAGCACCGCCACGGACCCGCGCTCGCGCACGTCGTCGCAGATGGGACGCACGGCGGCGAGGGCATGCTCGACGTCGACCTCGGCGCGGGGCACGGCGGCGCTGTAGACCGCCGCCGCCTCATCGGCCGAAGGAGCGAGCGAACGCAGATCCAGACGTCTCATCACGCCCGCCAGTCTACGGACGCACTACGGTGAGGACGTGGCCGCCAACCAGAAGCCGTCCGAGTCGACCCCGGCGTTCGCCGTGCTGCACCGCGCCAAGGTCCCGTTCACCGCCCACACGTACGTCCACGACCCTCGCGCCGACTCCTTCGGCATGGAGGCCGCCGACGCCTTGGGCGTCGAGCCGGCCCGCGTGTTCAAGACGCTGATGGCCGTCGTCGACGGCGAGCTGTGCGTCGGGATCGTGCCCGTCATGGGATCGCTGGACCTCAAGGCCCTGGCGGACGCGCTGGGCGGCAAGCGCTCGCAGATGGCCGACGCGGCGCAGGCGCAGCGGGCCACCGGCTACGTCATCGGCGGCATCTCCCCCGTCGGGCAGAAGAAGGCGCACCGCACCGTCATCGACCGCTCGTCGACGCAGTGGCCCACGATCTTCGTGTCGGGCGGACGCCGCGGCCTCGAGGCCGAGCTGCAGCCCGTCCACCTCGTGCAGGTCACCAGGGCGATCGTCGCCCGCATCGCCCGCTGAGCCACGCCCCGGCGACGTCCGGGGGACGGTCAGGTGCGGTTGGCGGTCCAGGTCGCGCCGATGAGGCCGACGAGGCCGAAGATGGGCCAGACGAGGAACGGCGCGAGCCCGTCGACGGACAGCTGGGCGGGGACACGGTCGCCCACGGCGAGGCCACCGGCGGATGCGGGCGGGGGCGGGCCCAGCTCGACCCCGACCCGCCAGGCGATGACGGCGGCGAGCGCCGTCAGCACCACGACCATCGGGACCAAAAACCAGCCGAGATCGGGCAGCGCGCGGGCCGCGACGACGGACCACAGCAGCGACGTGACGAGGCCGATCGCCGCGAAGACCACGATGACCGAGAACTGGCCGCGGGAGGCCATCTCGGTCAGGACGATGCCGTTGTCGCGCACCTCCCACCGAGCCGGGCGGGCGAGCTGCACCCACACGAGCCCGGCGACGATGCCGAGCAGCAGCATCGACAGACCGGTCACGAGGAGGCGCCGGACGGGTGCCGGCCGGTCGTCGACGGGACGGGCGTCGCTAACAGGCGGCGCGGGGTTCACGACAGACAATGGGGACCCAGCAGCTCTTTGAGATCGGCGATGAGTGAGGACGACTGGGCGACCCGCAGGCGGTCGTCGAGCCGCATGACCTTCGTCGTGCCGTTGCCGATGAGCCGCAGGTGCACCTCGGACATGCCCGGGTGCGCCGACAGGACCTGCTTGAACGTGCCGATCGTGTCGCTCGTGACGCGCGCGACCGGGAGGCTGACCACGAGCGGGCGATCGGGACCGCCCGAGCCCATCGCCGGCAGCGTGACCTCGAGCGCGTTGAGCTCGACGCCGTCGTCCTTGCGGCGGACCCGACCCTTGATGACGACGATCGTGTCGGGGTTCAGGACCGGCATCGCCAGCTGGTAGGCCCCGGGGAACACCATGACCTCGATGCCGCCCTCGAGGTCCTCGATCGTGACCGAGGCCCAGCTGTCGCCCTTCTTGCTCATGCGACGCTGCACGCCCGTGATGAGCCCACAGATGCGGATCGTGCTGCCGTCGGGCAGCTCGGTGTTGGTGAGCAGGTCGCCGACCGTGCAGTCGCTGCTGGCGCGGAGCACGTGCTCGAGGCCCTGCAGGGGGTGGTCGGAGACGTAGAGGCCGAGCATGTCGCGCTCGAACGCCAGCAGCTGGGTCTTCTCCCACTCCGGCATCTGCTCGGGCACCTCGATCCTGCTGCCGCTGAACACGTCGTCCGAGCCGCCGAACAGCGAGTCCTGGCCGATCGAGGCCTGCCGCTTGAGGTCGATGTAGAGATCGACGCCCTCCTCGGCGACGGTCGTCAAAGCGCGCCGCCGGTGGTTCATCGAGTCGAAGGCGCCGGCCTTGATCAGCGAGTCGAGCACGCGCTTGTTGCACACGTGCGTCGGCACCTTGTCGAGGAAGTCGTTGAAGTCCGAGTACGGGCCGCCGGTGCCGTCGGGCTTGGGCGTGCGGCCCTCGACGATGCCGGCGACGACGTTCTCGCCGATGTTGCGGATCGCGCCGAGGCCGAAGCGGATGTCGGCACCGACAGACGCGAAGTTGGAGACCGACTCGTTGACGTCCGGCGGCAGCACCTTGATGCCCATCCGCCGGCACTCGTTGAGGTAGATCGCGGACTTGTCCTTGTCGACGCGCGTGCTCGTGAGCAGCGCCGCCATGTACTCGGCCGGGTAGTTGGCCTTGAGATACGCCGTCCAGTACGAGATGACGCCGTACGCGGCCGAGTGCGCCTTGTTGAACGCGTAGTCCGAGAACGGCAGCAGGATGTCCCACAGCGTCGTGATGGCCTTTTGCGAGTAGCCCCGCTCGAGCATGCCCTCCTGGAAGCCGGCGTACTGCTTGTCGAGCTCGGACTTCTTCTTCTTGCCCATCGCGCGGCGCAGGTTGTCGGCCTGTCCGAGGGAGAACCCCGCGAGCACCTGGGCGATCTCCATGACCTGCTCCTGGTACACGATCAGGCCGTACGTCTCCCCCAGCACCTTCTCCAGCGGCTTCTCGAGCTCGGGGTGGATCGGGTCGATCGGCTCGCGCCCGTTCTTGCGGCGGGCGTACTTGTTGTGGGAGTCGGCGCCCATCGGTCCTGGCCGGTACAGCGCGCCGACGGCCGAGATGTCCTCGAACTTGTCGGGCTTCATGCTGCGCAGCAGCGCGCGCATGGGGCCGCCGTCGAGCTGGAACACGCCGAGCGTCTCGCCGCGGGCCAGCAGGTCGTACGTGGCCGGGTCGTCGAAGGTGAGATCCTCCAGGACGAGGTCGATGTCGCGGTTGCGCTTGATGTTGATCAGCGCGTCGTCGAGCACTGTGAG
>JAOPXY010000188.1 GCA_025964895.1 Aeromicrobium sp. | reverse complement strand
GCCTGATCCGCGCGATCAGCCTGCGTCCCACCGACGGCATCGTCCGCGGCGCGACGGTCACCAACACCGGCGAGCCGATCATGGTGCCGGTCGGCGACCAGACGCTCGGCAAGGTGTTCAACACCACGGGCGACGTCATGAACCTCGCCGAGGGCGAGGTGTGGGAGGTCAAGGAGCGTCGTGGCATCCACGGCAAGGCTCCTTCGTTCGACCAGCTCGAGCCCAAGACCGAGATGTTCCAGACTGGCATCAAGGTCATCGACCTGCTGACGCCGTACGTGCTGGGCGGCAAGATCGGCCTCTTCGGTGGTGCAGGCGTCGGCAAGACGGTGCTCATCCAGGAGATGATCGCCCGTGTCGCCAAGGACCACGACGGCGTGTCGGTGTTCGCCGGAGTCGGCGAGCGCACCCGCGAGGGCAACGACCTCATCGTGGAGATGGAGGAGTCCGGCGTCCTCGACAAGGTGGCGCTGGTCTTCGGCCAGATGGACGAGCCGCCGGGAGCGCGTCTGCGCGTCGCCCTGTCGGCCCTGACGATGGCCGAGTACTTCCGCGACGTCCAGAATCAGGACGTGCTGCTGTTCATCGACAACATCTTCCGGTTCACGCAGGCCGGCTCGGAGGTGTCGACGCTGCTCGGCCGCATGCCGTCGGCCGTGGGCTACCAGCCCACGCTGGCCGACGAGATGGGCGTGCTCCAGGAGCGCATCACGTCGACGCGTGGTCACTCGATCACCTCGCTGCAGGCGATCTACGTGCCGGCCGACGACTACACCGACCCGGCACCGGCCACGACGTTCGCGCACCTCGACGCGACGACCGAGCTGAACCGCGAGATCGCGTCGATGGGCATCTACCCGGCGGTCGACCCGCTGACGTCGACATCGCGCATCCTCGACCCGCGGTACATCAGCGCCGATCACTACAACACGGCCAACCGGGTCAAGAGCATCCTTCAGCGCAACAAGGAGCTGCAGGACATCATCGCGATCCTCGGTGTCGACGAGCTCAGCGAAGAGGACAAGACCCTCGTGTCGCGTGCTCGCCGCATCCAGCGCTTCCTGTCCCAGAACACCTACGTGGCCAAGCAGTTCACCGGCATCGAGGGCTCGACGGTCTCCATCGACGAGACGATCGACGGCTTCACCAAGATCTGCGACGGTGACTACGACCACGTGGCTGAGCAGGCCTTCTTCATGTGCGGCGGTCTCGAAGACGTCGACAAGAAGTGGGAAGAAATCCAGAAGAGCCTCTGATGGCCGACGCATTGCAGATCGAGCTCGTGGCCGCCGACCGCGTCGTGTGGTCGGGCCAGGCCAGCCAGGTGATGGCCCGCACCGTCGCGGGCGACCTGGGCGTCCTGTCCGGCCACGCACCGCTGTTGTCACTGCTCGTCCCCGGCGTCGTGGAGATCACGCCGCTCGAGGGCGATGTGGTGCGCGCCGCGGTCGAGGAGGGCTTCTTGTCGGTCGCCGACAACCACGTGTCGATCCTGAGCGAGGATGCGTTCCTCGCCTCGGAGATCGACGCCGCGGCGGTCAAGGCGCAGCTCGACACCGCCCGTGCGGACGATGACGCCGACGCGGTGCGTCGCGCTGAGGCGAAGCTTCGCCTCGTCGACAAGACGTCCTGACCCGAGTGGAGCTCGACATGCCGCTGTGGTGGTGGTTGGTCGACTCCCTGCTGTTGATCGTCATCATCCTGGTGCTGCTGCTGGCGGGCCTCCTGGTCCGCCGGCGGCTGCTCGCCCGCTCCGGCGGGGCGTTCGACATGAGCGTCACCCGCGGCACCGAGCCGCAGGTCAAGGGCTGGATGCACGGCCTCGCGGTCTACGGCGACACCGAGCTCGCCTGGTTCCGGACGTTCTCCCTGTCGTGGCGTCCGCGGTACCAGTTCACCCGCGGCGACGTGCGCATCGACGGACGGCGCGAGCCGATCGGGCACGAGGTGCACGCGATCCACGCTGGCCACCTGATCGTCGGCACCGAGAACGCGTCGGGTGTGCGTCAGTTCGCGATGAGCCCCAACGCGCTGACCGGGCTGCTGTCGTGGCTGGAGTCCTCGCCGCCGGGCCAACGGGTCAACAACGTCCTCTGAGCGCGTCGCGGCGTGGGTTGTCCCGAATCGGTTGACGACGTGATGGACGGCGGGAGACAATCAGTTGACGTTCTGGGTCCAGCAGCGGCCCATCCCCTGGAACTCAGAAGGTTGACCGCTATGAAGCGTCTCGTTGTTGCAGTGTTCGTGTCGACCCTGACCGTCGTCGGAGTCGCGCCTGCCGCGTCCGCCGCGACGTCGGACAGCGCCGTCAAGGTCGTCAAGGTCGTCAAGGTCAAGAAGATCAAGCCCGTCGCGATCGACTGGGACTCCGCCCCGGCGACAACCGAAGGCACCGTCAGCACGCAGCGGATCGACTGGGACTGAATCCCCGCGATCCGGTGATCCGGCGCGCGGGCCTAGCGCTCACCGCCCGGAACCCACAGGACGTCGCCGGTCTCGCGGTTGGCGTAGCGACCCAGGATGAACAGCAGGTCGCTGAGCCGGTTGAGGTACTTGGCCGTGAGCACGTTCATCGTCTCGCCGTGCTGCTCGATGGCCGCCCACGCGGAGCGCTCGGCGCGCCGCGTCACGGTGCACGCGACGTGCACGGCGGCCGCGGCCGGCGTTCCGCCGCGCAGGATGAACGAGCGCAGTTTCGGCACCTGGGCGTTGTAGTGGTCGCACCAGGCCTCGAGCCGGTCGACGTACTCCGGCTCGACCCGCAGCGGCGGGAACTTCGGATCCTCCACGACGGGGCACGAGAGATCGGCTCCCACGTCGAACAGGTCGTTCTGGACGTGCGTCAGCACCGAGACGACGTCGTCGTCGAGCGTGCCGAACGAGATCGCGAGGCCGATCTGGGCGTTGGCCTCGTCGACGTCCGCATAGGCCGCGAGCCGCAGGTCCAGCTTGCTGGTCTTGCTCATGTCGCCGAGGTTCGTCGTGCCGTCGTCGCCGGTCCGCGTGTAGATGCGCGTCAGGTTCACCATGGTTCGAGTCTGGCATGTGATCCGCGCCGCACTCTGGTCCGGTCAGGTTACGGACAGGTAACCTGACCCCCATGCCTGACAAGCCCTGGGTGATGCGCACCTACGCCGGACACAGCTCGGCCGCCGAGTCGAATGCGTTGTACCGCCGCAACCTCGCGAAGGGCCAGACCGGTCTCTCGGTCGCCTTCGACCTGCCCACGCAGACCGGGTACGACCCGGACCACGAGCTCAGCAGGGGGGAGGTCGGCAAGGTCGGCGTCCCCATCCCGCACCTGGGCGCGATGCGGCAGCTGTTCCACGACATCCCGCTCGAGACCATGAACACGTCGATGACGATCAACGCGACGGCGATGTGGCTGCTGGCGATGTACCAGGTGGCGGCCGAGGAGCAGGGCGTCGACGCGTCCCTGCTGTCGGGGACGACGCAGAACGACATCATCAAGGAGTACCTGTCGCGCGGCACGTACGTGTTCGGGCCCGCCCCGTCGCTGCGGCTGACGACCGACATGATCGCCTACACCGTCACGACGATCCCGAAGTGGAATCCGCTCAACATCTGCAGCTACCACCTGCAGGAGGCGGGGGCGACGCCGACACAGGAGCTCGCGTACGCGCTGACGACCGCGATCGCGGTGCTCGATTCCGTCCGCGACTCCGGCCAGGTGCCGCCGGAGGAGTTCGAGAAGGTCGTCGGCCGCATCTCGTTCTTCGTCAACGCCGGGGTGCGGTTCGTCGAGGAGATGTGCAAGATGCGCGCCTTCGGGCGGCTGTGGGACGAGATCACCCGCGAGCGCTACGGCGTCCAGGACCCCAAGATGCGACGCCTGCGGTACGGCGTGCAGGTCAACTCGCTTGGCCTGACCGAGGCGCAGCCGGAGAACAACGTCCAGCGCATCGTGCTGGAGATGCTCGGCGTGACGCTGAGCAAGGACGCCCGCGCCCGCGCCGTGCAGCTGCCGGCGTGGAACGAGGCGTTGGGCCTGCCCCGTCCGTGGGACCAGCAGTGGTCGCTGCGTCTGCAGCAGGTGCTGGCCTTCGAGTCCGATCTGCTGGAGTACGACGACATCTTCGAGGGATCGGTCGTGGTCGAGGCGAAGGTCGCCGAGCTGTGCGAGAGCGCCAAGGCCGAGATCGACCGCGTCCAGGCGATGGGCGGGGCCGTCGCGGCGGTCGAGTCCGGCTACATGAAGCAGGCGCTGGTCGGCTCGCACTCCGAGCGTCGCGCGAAGATCGAGGCCGGCGAGATGCTGGTCGTCGGGGTCAACTCCTACACCGAGACCGAGCCGTCGCCGCTGACCGCCGATCTCGACACCGCGATCATGACCGCCGATCCCGAGGCCGAGGCGAACGCGATCGCCGACGTGCAGGCGTGGCGCGAGCAGCGCGACCAGACCGCCGTCGACGAGGCGCTGCTGCGCCTGCAGCGTGAGGCGAAGTCGGACGTCAACCTGATGACCGCGACGCTCGAGGCCGTCCGCGCCGGTGCCACGGTGGGGGAGTGGGCCGGCGCGCTGCGTGAGGTCTTCGGCGAATATCGCGCGCCCACGGGCGTCAGCGGCGTCGCGAGCGTCTCCGAGGCGGGTGCCGAGCTGACCGCGGTGCGCGAGCGAGTCAAGGCGACGGGCGACGAGCTCGGCACGCGGCTGCGATTCCTGGTCGGCAAGCCGGGGCTCGACGGCCACTCCAACGGCGCCGAGCAGATCGCGGTGCGTGCCCGCGACGCGGGCTTCGAGGTCGTCTACCAGGGCATCCGGCTGACGCCGGCGCAGATCGTCGCGGCCGCCGTCGCCGAGGACGTCCACTGCGTCGGGCTGTCGATCCTGTCCGGCTCGCACATGGAGCTGGTTCCCGACGTGCAGCGGGCGATGGCCGAGGCCGGCATCGGCGACGTCCCCCTGATCGTCGGGGGCATCATCCCCGACTCCGACGCCCGCCGCCTGGAGGCCGCCGGCGTCGCCGCGGTCTTCACGCCCAAGGACTTCGGCATGACCACAATCATGGACCGCATCGTCGACGAGATCCGCAAGGCCAACGACCTTCCGGACTGACCCGGTTGCCGCGTGGGAAACGGATCTTCCCTGCAGGAGTCAGTTGAGGACGCGGAAGTCATCCGGGAGGCCGCCGCCGGCGACGACGGCGGTGGTCAGGTCCTGCAGCGCCATGAGCGCGACGGACTGGGCGAATGGCCCGTACGAGACCCGGGCGACGCCCAGCTCCTGCATGCGGGCCAGGCGGACGGAGCCGGGAGCGCCGATGAGGGTCAGCTTCTGTGGGCCCCACGCGTCGACGAAGGCCTCGATGTCGTCCTCGGACACCTTGCCGGGCACGAAGACGACGGGGGCACCGGCCGCGAGGTAGGCCGATCCGCGCTCGATCGCGTCGGCCAGCACCTCGGCGTGCGGCCGGTCGCCGGCCTTGACGAAGGCGTCGGTGCGGGCGTTGAGGACGAAGTAGATGCCCTCGGCCTGCCCGGCGGCCAGCACCGCCTCGACGGCCGCGACGGCCTCGCCGAGCGGCTTCATCTGGTCCTCGAGGTTGGCGCCCACGACCCCGACGGAGATGGCCCGGCGGGTCGTCTCGCCGGGATCGCCGTAGCCCGCCTCGAGATCGGCGGTCACGGGCAGGTCGGTCGCCGAGACGACGGTGCCGACGGCCTCGATCATGAGCTCGACGGGGATGTTCTCGCCGTCCTCGTAGCCCAGGGACGCCGCGATCGAGTGGCTCGCGGTGGCCAGGGCCGTGACGCCCTCGATCTCGGAGACCACACGGGCGGAGATCGCGTCCCACACGTTGACGACCTTGAGCAGCTCGGGGGCGGCATGCAGGTTGAGGAGCGTGCGTGACTGGGCGGCGAGGGACTGGGCATCGGTTTCGGTCATGGGTCCACCGTAGGAGCACCGGCACGGAGGTGCAGCGTGGCTCAACTGGCGGCCGGCCCCGAGCCGCCGCAAGGATGGGGGCGGCGCAGTCCGCTCAGGCGGCGATCTTGGCCTTGGCCTTGGTCTTGGACTTCTTGTTCTTCTTCTTGTCCTTCGTGCCTGCGGCGTCGACCTTCACGAGCTTGCGCTTCTTGACGGTGTAGCCGTCGGGCAGGGTGCCGTCGCGCATCATCCGAAGGGGGCAGCGCTTGCAGGCAGGCTGGTCGCTGCAGCACTTCTTCTTCGGCATGGGAGGCACGTCTCCACGGTACCAGCGCGAGGGCAGCCTCCCCTTGGTGTAGAACGGGGGCATGGGACACATGGCAGCACCGGCATTCGTCGATCGGCTCAACGAGCAGATCGGTCACGAGTTCTCCGCGCACCAGCAGTACATCGCGATCGCGGCCTACTACGACGCGCTCACGATGCGTCAGATGGCGGCGCTCTTCTACCAGCAGGCGCGCGAGGAGCGCGATCACGCGATGATGATGGTGCAATACCTCCTCGACGCCGATCACGTGCCGGTCATCCCGGCCGTGCCGGCCCCGCGGTTCGAGTTCGCCGACGTCATCGAGCCGGTCGCGCTCGCGCTGGAGCAGGAGCAGCGGGTCACCGATCAGATCTACGACCTGACGCGCATCGCCCGCGAGCAGCACGACTACGCCTCGGACCAGTTCATGCAGTGGTTCATCAAGGAGCAGGTCGAGGAGATCTCCAAGATGGGCGATCTGCTCGCCGTCGTGACGCGCTCGAAGGACGACTACGAGCGCATCGAGGACTGGGTCGCCCGGGAGGCGCAGGGCGAGGAGTCCGATCCCACGGCGCCCCGCATCGCGGGAGCGTAGGTGCGCGGTGTGCTGAGGTCATCCGTCGTGGCCGCCGTCGCACTCGTCGTGGTGAGCGCCTGCGGATCGAGCGGCTCCGACGGTGGCGGGAGCGGTGACGCGCCCACGACCGGTGACGCTCTGACGATCGTCGTGACGCCCGCGGAGGACGCCGAGCCGACGACGTACGAGCTCACGTGCGACCCGGCCGGGGGAGACCACCCGCAGCCGCAGCAGGCCTGCGACGCGATCGCCGATGCCGCCCCGGACGTGTTCGATCCCGTCCCGGCCGACCAGGCGTGCGCCCAGCTGTACGGCGGGCCCCAGGTCGCGACGATCACCGGCACCTTCGACGGTCAGGACGTCGACGCGTCGTTCAGCCGGAAGGACGGCTGCGAGGTCGACCGCTGGGACGAGCTCGGCACGACCGTCTTCAACGTCCCCCTCCTGTAGCCCACCCCAGCCCAGATCTGGGCTGGGGGTGGCTAGAAGAGGCGCAGGCTGGGGTCGTCGATCCCGCGCAGCTCGTCGTAGTTGACGACGACGCACTGGATGCCGCGGTCGGTGGCCAGCACGCGCGCCTGGGGCTTGATCTCCTGGGCGGCGAAGATGCCGCGGACGGGACGCAGTGCCGGATCGCGGTTCATGAGCTCGAGGTAGCGGGTGAGCTGCTCGACGCCGTCGATGTCGCCGCGGCGCTTGATCTCGACCGCGACCGCGGCGCCCGCCGCATCGCGGCACAGCAGGTCGACCGGGCCGATCGCGGTCATGTACTCGCGCCGGACGAGGTTCATGCCCGCGCCGAGCGCCGCGGTGTGGTCGGCGAGCAGCTCCTGCAGGTGCTTCTCGACGCCGTCCTTCTGCAGCCCGGGATCGATGCCGAGCTCGTGCGCCGAGTCGTGCAGCACCTCCTCGATCGTGATGCGCAGCGTGTCGTCGGTCTTGCCGGCCGTCACGGTCCACTCCACGACGCCCGCCGCGTCGGCCGGGCCCTCGCGGAGCGTGCACGGCGGGCTCATCCAGTTGAGCGGCTTGTACGAGCCGCCGTCGGAGTGGATCAGCACCGATCCGTCGTTCTTGACCATGATGAGGCGCGTGGCCAGGGGGAGGTGCGCCGCGAGCCGACCTGCGTAGTCGACCCGGCAGCGGGCGATGACCAGTCTCACTTGAGGCGGGTGGCCGTGCCGAGCGTGAACTCGAGGGTGTCGTCGACGATCTTGCCCTCGTCGTTGTCGCCATCGTCGCCGACCAGCGTGATGGTGTCGCCCTCGACGCTGAACTTGCCCGTGCGGAAGTCCTCGACGCCCATGTAGTCCTGCACGAACGTGCCGTCCTCGATCAGGTGCAGGACGTAGTCCTCGGCCGGGATCTCCCAGTCGCCCCACAGGGCCACGGCGTCAGGATCGTCGGCGTCGACCGGCGGGGCCTCGCTGAGGCTCGCGGTGGGCGTCGTGGTGGGCGCCGTCGCGTCCCCGGCGTCGCCGTCGGACCCGCAGCCGGCCAGCACGGCCAGGGTCAGGAGGGCTGTGGCGAGCGTCATACGGCGATACATATCTGTTCTCCCTAGGGCGATCGGCGACGTCACGCTAGTGTGTCACGACCGCCATATTACTGAGGAGTAGCCATGCAGGAAATCGTCGATCGTCTCGCCGCCAGTGACTCGGCCGCTGAGGTCGCCCGGACCCTCTTGCTGCCGTACCTGAACCACGCCGCCACGATGTACGAAAGTGGCTACGCCACGGCCCCCGACATCGACGCCGCGATGCGCTTCGGCTGCGGCTACCCCGTGGGGCCGCTGGAGCTCGTGGACGCGCTGGGCGCGCAGATGGTCGTGACGGGCCTGGAGAAGCTGTACGCCGAGACCGGCGATGAGCTTCACCAGCCGGCCTCGGTGCTGACGCACCAGGCCGCCGAGGGCACCACGTTCGCCGCCGCGGCCGGTGGCGACACGGTCGAGGTCCCGCAGCTGCGGCACGACATCCGCCGCGTCGGCGTCGTGGGCACCGGCACGATGGCATCGGGCATCGTCGAGGTGTTCGCCAAGGCCGGCTACGACGTGACCTTCGTCGGCCGTGGGGACGACAAGGTCGCCGGCGTCGTCGCCGCCGTCACGAAGAGCCTCGACAAGGCCGTGTCGCGCGGCAAGCTCGACGAGGACGGCCGCGCCGCCGTGCTCGGCCGACTCACCGGGTCGACGGAGCGCGCGGCCCTCTCCGACGCCGATATCGTGGTCGAGGCGATCGCCGAGGACCTGGACGTCAAGCGGGAGCTGTTCGCCGATCTCGACCGCATCGCCAGGCCGGGCGCGATCCTGGCCACGACCACGTCCTCTTTGTCCATCAACGCCTGCGCCACGGCGACGGGGCGCCCGCAGGACGTCATCGGCATGCACTTCTTCAACCCCGCCACGGTCATGAAGCTCGTCGAGGTCGTGACCGGTGACGAGACGTCCGTGGAGGTCGACGAGACGGTGCGCGCCCTGTGCCTGGCGACGGGCAAGCACCCCGTGTCGTGCGGCGACCGGGCGGGCTTCATCGTCAACGCGCTGCTGTTCCCGTACCTCAACGACGCCGTCCGGCTGCACGAGGCCGGCGGCGGATCGCTCGACGAGATCGACGAGGCCATCAAGGCCACGCAGTCGCCCATGGGCCCGTTCCAGCTGCTCGACGTCGTCGGCAACGACGTGTCGCTCGCGATCCAGCAGTCGCTCGTCAGCACCTTCGGTCACGCCGGCTGGCAGCCCGCGCCGACGCTCGAGCGCCTCGTCGCCGAGGGCAAGCTCGGTCGCAAGACCGGCGAGGGCTTCCACACCTACTGACGACGTCCGCTGAGCGAGGCCGGTAACCCCTGGGTGCCGGCCTCGTTGCTGTTCCCGGGGGGGACCGATCTGGAAAGGAGCGGTCATGACGCTGGCACGCCATGTCGCCGCGACCGCGCGGCACCTCCGCGTCCTGACCCTGGTGCTGGCCGCCGCCGTGCTGATCGTCGTCGTGGCGCTCGACGCCTTCGACTCGCGGTACGGGACGCTCCCGCCGCCGCGGCTCGACCCGACCGGCGCCGCCGTGACGGCCGGTCCCGCCGCGGCCACGGCCTGGATCGTCGACCTCGCGCGGTGGCTCGGACCGTAGACTGGCCGCATGCCCCGCCGACGTGTTGCCCGCCCGGCGACGCCACCGCTGCGGGCGAGCCCCGAGACGCAGGAGCGCAAGGCCGACCGTGACTGGTTCGTCCGGCCGACCCGGGGGTCGGCCACGAAGGACTATCGCTGTCCCGGGTGCTCCCAGCTCATCGGCCGCGGCCTCGCGCACGTCGTCGCCTGGCCGGTGGAGAAGGCGCTGCTCAGCGACGCGGCGATCGACGAACGACGGCACTGGCACACCGCGTGCTGGGCCAGGAAGCACTAGGAACCCCTCACCATGACCGAACGCATCCGCGGCAACTCCGTCCTCCCCGCCCGGCGGGAGGACGTCACGCTCGAGACCGCCGACGGCCTGCGCCTCGTCGGCGAGCTCGCGCTGCCGCTCGACCGCGACCCGGTCGCGACGATGATCTGCGTGCACCCGCTGCCGACGCACGGGGGCATGATGGACAGCCACCTGTTCCGCAAGGCGTCGTACCGCCTGCCCGCCCTGGCCGGCATCGCGGTGCTGCGGTTCAACACCCGCGGCACGTCGAGCGTGCAGGGCACCAGCGAGGGCACGTTCGACAACGGTGTGGGGGAGCGGTTCGACGTCGCCGCGGCGGTCGAGCACGCCGAGTTCGCCGACCTGCCGCACATCTGGCTGGTCGGCTGGTCGTTCGGCACCGACCTGACGCTGATGTACGGCCTCGAGCCGTCCGTCGAGGGCGCGATCCTGCTGTCCCCGCCGCTGCGCTACTCCAGGCCCGAGCACCTCGCGGCCTGGGCCGACTCCGGACGTCCGCTGACGGCGCTCGTGCCCGAGCTCGACGACTACCTGCGACCGCCGGAGGCGCGCGAGCGCTTCGCCGCGATCCCGCAGGCCGAGGTGATCGCGGTCGACGGTGCCAAGCACCTGTGGGTGGGGTCCGCGGAGCGGGTGCTGGACGAGATCACGCACCGGCTCGCCCCGTCGGTGCCGCTGCCGCTGCCGGACACGTGGGACGGCCCCATGGACCGTGCCGACCCCTCGGCGTACGCCGACCGCACGGTCGCGGCCTTCGCCGACGTGCCCGTGCAGCCGGCCGACCAGGGCTAGGCCTTTTCGGCCTTCTCGGTGGTCTCGGCGTCGTCCGTCGTGGCATCGTCGTCGGCCGGCTCGTCAGCGATGGCGGCGTCGTCGGATTCCTCGGTCGTGTCCGGAGCGTCGATCTTCGCATCGGGCGCGAAGCTCGCGACGATGTCGCGCAGCTGGCCCATCTGCGCCATGATGCCGTCACGGCGGCGCTGCAGCTCCTCGACCTCGGCGCGCAGGACACGCGTCTGGCGCTCGGCTTCGGTCGTGGCGGTGGTGCGGATCTTCTGCGCCTCGGCGTTCGCGCCCGAGACGAGCTGGGCCGCTTCGGTCTTGGCGTTCTCGAGCAGGCGGGCGGCGTCGGCGATCGCGGCATCGCGGGACTTCGTGGCCTGCGCCATGATGTCGCGGGCCCGGGCGTCGGCCGCCGTCGCGCGCGTCTCGGCGTCCTTGACGAGCTTGCTGGTCTGCTCGGTGGCCGAGGCGTGGTTCTCGGACGCCTCGCGGGCGAGCCGCTCCTTCTCGACGGCGAGCACGCGGCGGGCCTCGGTGACCTCGCGGTCGGCGGCGGCGCGCGCCTGCTCGACCTCGCGGGTCGCGCCGAGGCGCATGTTCTGGGAGTCCTGCTCGGCGGCAAGCTTGAGCTGCGCGGCCTCGCGCTCGGCCTGCGCACGCAGGTCCTCGGTGTGGGCGACGGCGTCGGCGTGCATCGCCTCGGCGTCCTCGAGCAGCTGCTTGCGCTTCTCCTCGAGCTCGGCGACGGCCTGGCCGCGCATCTGCTCGGCGTCGTGTCGGGCGGCGGCGAGCACGAGGACGGCCTCCTCCTCGGCGGACTTGACCAGCTCGTCGGCCTCGCGGACGGCGCGGCTGCGGACGTCCTCGGCCTCCTGCTCGGCCAGGCCCAGCAGCTGCGCCGCGTGGTTGCCGAGCCCCGTGTAGCTCGGGGTCTCGACGGTCTCGACCCGTTCCTGGAGCTTCTCGATCGTCTCGCGCAGGCTCTCGATCTCGCTCTGGCCGGCCCTCAGGCCCTCGGTCGCCCGCTGGAGCTCGGCGGACTGGTTGCGCACCCACGCATCGACCGCATCGCTGTCGTATCCGCCGCGGCGCGCGAGGGGGAACGTCGCGTCGGCCGGGCTCGACGACGCATCGAAGATGGACAATCCGGGCTGGTCGGACATGCTGATCCCATTCGTGAAGAGAGGGGGAGTGGTCTGTATCGCTCACCCTACCCGCCGAAAAGAAGCCGGGCCGCGACCCACACGGGTCGCGGCCCGGCTGGCAGGCAGAGTTCGTCGAACGGAGTTCGCCGAGCGGACCTACACGCCGCGGAAGCGGTTGATCTCGACGATGTGCTTGGCCCGCTTCTCCTCGTCCCGCACGCCGAGACCCTCCTCGGGAGCCAGGCAGAGCACCCCGACCTTGCCCTGGTGCAGGTTGTGGTGCACGTCGAGCGCGGCCTGGCCCGTGTCGGCCAACGAGTAGACGCGCGACAGGGTCGGGTGGACGAGTCCCTTGTCGATCAACCGGTTTGCCTCGTATGCCTCGCGGTAGTTCGCGAAGTGCGAGCTCTTGATGTTCTTGAGGTTCATCCAGAGGTACCGGTTGTCGTACTGGTGCATGTAGCCGGAGGTCGACGCGCACGTGATGATCGTCCCGCCCTTGCGGGTCACGTAGACGGAGGCTCCGAAGGTCTCGCGGCCCGGGTGCTCGAACACGATGTCGGGATCCTCGCCACCGGTCAGCTCGCGGATCTTCTTGCCGAACCGCTGCCACTCCTTCGGGTCCTGGGTGTTCTCGTCCTTCCAGAACCGGTAGCCCTCGGCGGAACGGTCGATGACGTGCTCGGCGCCGAGCGAGCGGACGATCTCGGCCTTCTCTGGCGACGAGACGACGCACACCGGGATGGCTCCGCCGTTGAGGGCCATCTGCGTCGCGTACGAGCCCAGGCCTCCCGAGGCGCCCCAGATCAGCACGACGTCGCCCTGCTTCATGTTGGCGCCGTTCTTCGACACCAGCTGGCGGTACGCGGTCGCGTTCACGAGGCCGGGGCTCGCGGCCTCCTCCCACGTCAGGTGGGCGGGCTTGGGCAGCAGCTGGTTGGACTTGACGATGGCCAGCTGGGCGAGGCCGCCGAAGTTGGTCTCGAAGCCCCAGATGCGCTGCTGGGGGTCCATCATCGTGTCGTCGTGGCCGTCGGGGCTCTCGAGCTCGACCGACAGGCAGTGGGCGACGACCTCCTGACCGGCCTTCCAGAGGTTGACGCCGGGTCCGGTGCGCAGCACGACGCCGGCGAGGTCCGAGCCGACGACGTGGTACGGCAGGTCGTGGCGCTTGGTGTACTCCGACAGGCGGCCGTAGCGCTCCAGGAAGCTGAAGGTCGAGACGGGCTCGAAGATGGACGTCCACACCGTGTTGTAGTTGATCGCGCTGGCCATGACGGCCACGAGCGCCTCGCCCGGCGCAAGCTCGGGGATCGGCACGTCGTCGAGGTGCAGGCTCTTGCGCGGGTCCTTGTCGCGGCTCGCCAGTCCTTCGAACATGTCGACCTCGTCCTTGTGGACGGTGATGCCCTTATATGAGTCGGGAAGGGCGATGGACGCGAAGTCCTCGGGGGCTGTGTCGCCGGCGAGGATGGCATCGAGTATCTGCTGCACGGGTGGTACCTCCAGGTAGATATCTCGGCGATGTTACCGAGCCGTAACGTGGAGCGGCACCCGCCACCGGTGTGATCCAGCACTCATTCGAGCGACGCGCGCCGACGGCCGACGGGGCTCGCGACCGCGATCAGGTTGTCGCGATAGCCGCCACGATCGGCGTCGAACGGGCCTGCGCAGGTGATGAGGACCAGTCGCAGCGGCCCCCGCACCGAGAAGATGGAGGCCTGGCGCGACAGTGATGCCCGGGGGGTGAGCCGCACCGACACGATCTCGAACTCCTGCGCGGCTCCGGAGCCCGCAAGACGAACGCGCTGGCCGGGACGGGCGCGCAGGAGCTCGGCGAACGGACCGATCCCGTCGGTGATCGAGTCGACGTGGGCAGCGAGAACGATAGTGCCGAACGGATCGCCGATCCGCGATCCTCCGTCCCACCACCCCGCCCGGTCGATGCCCGGGGGGAGATCGAGCACCCCGTCGCCGCCCGTCGCCACGACGTCCACCGGCATCGAGGCGCCGCTGGGCAGCCGCACCGCCTCGGGACGCCGGGGCACGACCTGCGACGCCGCTTGTCGCCCGACGCCGGCCGGGGGACCTGCGGCGCGAGCAGGGGCGGGCCGGTCGCCCTCCCGGGCGGGTGCCTGTGGGACCAGGACCGCGACGACTGACGCGACGGCGAGTGCCGCCAGGAGCACGACGGCCCGCCACCACCTCCGTGACGGGTGGCCGGGCCGCATCAGGTCACCGGACGGTCCGGCGCCGCTCCGTGCCGATGCGCGCCGTCGCCACGCCGAGCACCGTCGCCACGCCGAGCACCGCCGCCAGCACGCCGACCGCCGCACCCAACGGCTGCGTTCCCTGCTCGGCGTCTTGGTGGTGGCCGGGTGCGACGAGTCCGGCCGTGCCCGCGCGGATAGCGGTCGGACGACCCGATCCTGACCGGTCCAACGACACCACCTGGACGACGGCGTCCATGCTGCCCGCCCGCGGCTGCCCGATCGCGAAGACCCGGGTGAGCGAGCCGGCCTTGACGTCGAGGTCGACGGGTCCGAGCAGTGGGGACGTCCCGCCGGTCGGCACGATGTCGACGGGATACGTGTCGGCCGGCACCTCGGCCGTGACGAACTCCCCGTTCGCGATGTTCGCGAACAGCACCTTGCCGTCGACGCGCACGTCGGCCGGTGGCACGACCGCCGTGTGGGCCACCGTCAGACGTCCCTTGCCGGCCGCGACCGGCCCGACGTCGTTGGTGAACACGGTGGTCTCGGGCTGCTGGGTCGGATCGGCCGGCCAGTGGAGGACCACGTCGGTACTGGGTCCGTCGATCTCGAACGACGTCGTCACGGTCCAGTCGCCGGACGTGAAGGTGGCGTCGTGCTGACCGGCCGGAAGGACCAGCGGTCCGACGACGGCACCCGCCCGCACCGAGCTCTCGATCTCGCGGCCGTCGATCTGGACGTCTACCTCCGACTCGGGCACGCCCTGCACGATGAAGACCTCGTTGGTCGCGGCCGCGGAGGCTGCCGAACCGCTGATGGCGGGCGTCACGGCCAGCGTCGCCAGAAGAGCCAGCACGAGACCGGTCGTCAGGGCTCGCAACGTCGTGCCGGTCGTCGATGTCGTCGTCATGGCTCGGGTCACCTCGATGCGTCGTCGTGCATGGTGGCCCCCTGAACCACGTCCGAGTCTAGGAAGGGCGTGTCCGGACGTCACTGGTACGAACGTCCCGATTTCGGCAGGGACCCTCGTGGCGGCCTCGGTTCGGTGAGACGCTCGGTGGAGCAGTGGGGGGCGCCGTGGTGACGCAGGACGAGCAGCATGTCGGGGCACCACCCGACGACGCCGTCCGGCAGGGCGCCCTGCCGGACGCGGTGGCGCACGGGTCGCCGGTCCAGGCCCGACGGCACGATGGGGCGGTCGTGCTGGTGTACGCGATCATCGCGACGGTGGTGTTCGGCCTCTGGCGCCTCTCGGGAGACCAGGAGGACGTGACCGCACGGCTGCCGTGGGTGCGGTCGGCGGCTCAGGTCGGCACGGACGGCTCGGTCGACGTGCTGCAGCGCATCTCCTTCGCCAGGCCCCGATCGCACCTCACCGTGTCGGTCCCCGCCCGACGCGGCCCGACCTCACCGTTCCACCCGCGCATCGACGACCTGCGCCTGCGGATCGACGGCCAGGTGGCGTCGGTGCTCACCAGCCCGCTCGTGGAGGGCCAGACCCGCACCCTGTCGTTCCGGCAACCGACCCGGTCGGTCGTGCTGTCGTACTCCGTCGAGGGAGCGGTCAAGACGGCGCAGCCCTCGGCGCCCGGTCGAGCCCTGGCGCTGTTGACACCCTTGGCGGTTCACGGGACGCGAGACGTCATGAGCCGCTTGGAGATCGACCAGGACGGGGTGCTGAATCTCGGCTGCGTCGCCCCGGGCGAGCCGATGACGGTGTGCGGCTCGGATGCCGGACAGCGCTGGGTGGTCCAGCGCGCCGCCGACGAACCTGTCGTCGACGTCGTCGCCCAGGTCGACCTGCCAGCGGCCTCGCGCGGCTGACCCTCGCGTCGGTCGCTCAGTGCGACGTGTCCTTGGCGGGCTCGACGAGCTCGACCAGCACGCCGCCGGCGTCCTTCGGGTGGACGAAGTTGACCTTCGAGTCGGACGTCCCGCGCTTGGGGGCGTCGTAGAGCAGCCGGACGCCGCGGTCGCGCAGAATCGCCGAGACGGCCTCGATGTCGGCGACGCGGTAGGCCAGCTGCTGGATGCCCTGTCCGTTGCGGGCGATGAACTTGGCGATCGTCGACTCCTCGCTGAGCGGGGCCAGCAGCTGGATGCGGGTGTCGGAGTCGCCCACGGCGAGCATGGCCTCGCGGACGCCCTGCTCCTCGTTGACCTCCTCGTGGACCGAGTGCAGGCCGAACGTGGAGGCGTAGAACTCGAGGGCGTCGTCGAGGTCGGGCACGGCGATGCCGACGTGGTCGATCGTCAGGAGCAGGTGGTCGGGGACCAGCGGGGTCGTCATGCAGACGAGGGTAGGGCACACCGTTCGGGGCCGCCGAGTGATCCGGACCACAACCGGCTGGACCTGACGTTACCTCTGAGTAAAGTGAAGGGTCCTCCGTTGTTTCGGAGCCAGTTCTCAAGGAGCCCCCATGACCCAGTCCGTCATCGTCGCCGGCGCACGCACCCCGATCGGCCGCCTCCTCGGCGGTCTCAAGTCCCTCTCCGGGTCCGACCTCGGAGGGCTTGCGATCAAGAGCGCCCTCGAGCGAGCCGGCGTCTCGGGCGACCAGGTCGAGTACGTCATCATGGGCCAGGTGCTGCAGGCCGGCGCGGGTCAGATCCCCGCCCGCCAGGCCGCGCACAAGGGCGGCATCCCCCTCGACGTCCCCGCGCTGACGATCAACAAGGTGTGCCTGTCGGGCATCAACGCGATCGCGCTGGCCGACCAGCTGATCCGCGCGGGCGAGTACGACATCGTCGTCGCGGGCGGCCAGGAGTCGATGACGCAGGCCCCGCACATGCTCCTCGGATCGCGCGAGGGCACCAAGTACGGCGACACCAAGCTCACCGACCACATGGCCTACGACGGGCTGTGGGACGCGCTGACCGATCAGGCGATGGGCAGTCTCACCGAGCAGATCAACCAGGACATCCAGAGCTACACGCGCGAGCAGCAGGACGCCTTCAGCGCCGCGTCGCACCAGAAGGCAGCCGTGGCGCAGAAGAACGGCGTCTTCGACGACGAGATCGTCCCCGTCGAGATCCCCAGCCGCAAGGGCGACCCGGTCGTCGTCTCCGCCGACGAGGGCGTGCGCGGCGACACGACGACCGAGTCGCTCGGCAAGCTGCGTCCCGCCTTCGACAAGGACGGCACCATCACAGCCGGCTCGGCCAGCCAGATCTCCGACGGCGCCGCCGCGGTCGTCGTCATGAGCAAGGCCAAGGCCGAGGAGCTGGGCCTGACGTGGATCGCGGAGATCGGCGCCGCGGGCACCGTCGCGGGCCCCGACTCGAGCCTGCAGAGCCAGCCGGCCAACGCGATCGAGCTGGCCTGCCGCAAGGAGGGCATCACGCCCGCCGATCTGGACCTGGTCGAGATCAACGAGGCGTTCGCGGCCGTCGGCCTCGCCAGCACCGCGCAGCTGGGCATCAGTGACGACATCGTGAACGTCAACGGTGGCGCGATCGCCCTGGGCCACCCCATCGGTGCCAGCGGCGCCCGCATCGCGCTGCACCTGGCCCTCGAGCTGGGACGTCGAGGCGGCGGCACCGGCGTCGCCGCCCTGTGCGGTGGTGGCGGCCAGGGCGATGCGCTGATCCTGCGCGTCCCCCAGAAGTAGTCGCGGCGCGACCCGGCCGATGACGACGGACAGGCGTGCCGGCGACGTGGCCGATCTCGTCGAACGCGCCCGGGGCGGTGAGCCCCGGGCCGTGGCACGACTGATCTCGCTGGTCGAGGACCGCTCGCCGCAGCTGCGCGAGGTCAGCGCGGCCCTGACGCCGCTCGTCGGCCGGGCGCACCTCGTGGGCATCACGGGCTCGCCGGGCGTCGGCAAGTCGACGTCGACGTCGGCGCTCGTCACCGCGCTACGGGCCCAAGGCCGTCGGGTCGGCGTGCTGGCGGTCGACCCCACGTCCCCGTTCTCCGGCGGGGCACTGCTCGGCGACCGGGTGCGCATGCAGGACCACGCTCTCGACGAGGGCGTCTACATCCGCTCGATGGCCAGCCGCGGACACCTGGGCGGCCTGTCCGCGACGGCGCCGCAGGCGCTGCGCGTGCTCGACGCGGCGGGGTGCGACGTCGTGCTGGTCGAGACCGTCGGCGTCGGGCAGTCCGAGGTCGAGATCGCCGGGCTGGCCGACACGACGCTCGTCCTGCTGGCGCCGGGCATGGGCGACGGCATCCAGGCCGCCAAGGCAGGGATCCTCGAGATCGGCGACGTCTTCGTCGTGAACAAGGCAGACCGCGAAGGGGCGCAGGCGACCCGGCGCGAGCTGCGGTCCGTCGTGGCGATGACCGACCGCGTCGACGGCGCCTGGAAGCCCCCGATCCTGCTCACGACGGCGACGACGGGTGATGGCGTCGACGACGTCGTCACCGCCATCACCGACCACCACGACCACCTCGAGCGGTCCGGTGAGCTGACCCGGCGGCGACTGGCCCGCGTGCGCCGCGAGATCGAGGCGCTCGCGCTGGCCGAGGTGAGCTCGCGGTTCGCCCACCTGTCCGGCGACGCCCGGCTCGACACCCTGTCGGAGCGGGTGCTGGCCGGCGAGACCGACCCCTTCGCCGCGGCCGACCGGCTCGTCGAGCACCTCTGACCGACCGGCGCGCCTGCGGGAGAACGCCGGGCTCTGTGGCAAGAATGGGACCGTGCTGAAGAAGGTCGTTGTCCTGCTCCTGATCGGGTTCGTCGTGTACTACCTGCTGACGACCCCGACGAGTGCTGCCGACGCCGTGAACGATGCGTTCGACGGCATCATGAACGCCTTCGATCAGCTCAGGACGTTCTTCAACGAGCTCACCGGGTAGTCGCGCGCGATGATCCGGCTTTTGCTCGACTGGATCCTGGAGCTGCTGCCCGATCACGACATCGACGGCAACCTGCTCCAGAGCCCGGCGGAGCACAAGGTGGGGGAGTACCCGCACCACCCCGTCGTCTACGCCCGATCGGCGGCCGAGCTGGCGGGCGCCGCGCTGCTCGTGCTGCTGGCCGTCATCGGGCCGGCGAGCATCGGCTGGCTGCCGTTGATCCTCGCGATGGGCCTGGTTGGCCACGCCGTGTACCTGTGGCTGCGCGACCAGCGCGACATCTTCGTCCTGACGGACATGCGCGTCTTCCGCGTCACCGGCATCTTCTCGACCAAGCGCGCGACGGTGCCGATCAACCGCATCCTCGACGTCACGGTCGAGCGTCCGCTGCTGGGTCGGTGGCCGTTCTCGTACGGCCACATGACCTTCGAGTCCGCCGCGCAGGAGCAGGGCGTCCGGCACATCCGGTACATCGCCGATGTCGACCTGATCGACCACGCGATCCAGAAGGTCGTGCAGGACGCGGGCCTGCGCGGACGACGTCCCGGCGAGCAGCAGCGGATCATCGACCAGCAGTTCTGACCGCCGGCCGACCACGGCGATGACGGGTGACGGCCCGGTTCCTACACTGGGGCCATGAACTTCTCGCGCCCCGGTGCCATCGATCTGTCCGCACTGAAGCAGCCCGCCACGCGTCCCGCGCCCGGGCCGGCCGCCACCGGTGGGTCGTACGTCGTCGACATCGACGAGACGACGTTCCAGACCGTCGCCCTCGAGGCGTCGATGTCGTACGTCGTGGTGCTCGGGCTGTGGTCGTCGCGCGCCCCCCAGAGCGGAGCGTTCAACGAGACGCTCGGCTCGGTCGTCGACTCGTACGCGGGCCAGATCCTGCTGGCTCGCGTCGACGTCGACGCAAGCCCGCAGATCGCCCAGGCGCTGCAGGTGCAGGGCGTCCCGTACGTCGCGGGCCTGGTCAAGGGCCAGCCGGTACCGCTGTTCCAGGGCACCGTCGAGGAGACCGAGATGCGTCGCTATTTCGACGAGCTGGTCCGGATCGCCGCGGAGAACGGCCTCACGGGCCGGGCGCAGCCCACGGGTGCCGCGGCAGCCGACGACGCGCCCGTCGAGGAGCCCGAGGACCCGCGCTTCGCCCCCGCGGAGGAGGCGTTCATGGCGAGCGACTTCGACACCGCCGTCGCGGAGTACGAGAAGCTTCGGGTGCAGTACCCCGCCGACGTCGAGGTCGCGGAGCGGCTCGCGCGGGTCAAGTGGCTGTCCCGCACGAAGGGTGCCGACCTGCAGGCCGCGCGTGCCGCCGCGGCCGACCGTCCGGACGACGTCGACGCGCAGATGCTCGTGGCCGACCTCGACATCAGCGGCGGGCACGTCGAGGACGCCTTCGACCGGCTCATCGCGCTGGTGCGGGCCACGAGCGGCGACGAGCGCGAGCGGGTCCGCGAGCGGCTGCTCGAGCTGTTCACCGTCGTCGGCATCGCCGACCCGGTCGTCATGACGGCGCGCCGGGCCCTCGCGACCGCGCTGTTCTGAGCCCGTGGTCGCGTTCGAGGCGGCGATCCCGATGCTGCGGGTCTTCGACGAGGCCTCGCGCGCGACTTCTACGTCGGCTACCTGCGCTTCACCTGGGACTGGGAGAGCCGGTTCGACGAGTCGTCCCCGCTCTACTGCCAGATCTCCCGCGGCGATCTGCGCATCCACCTGACGGCGCACATCGGCGACGGCACGCCCGGCACCCACCTGTTCCTGCCGGTCCACGGCCTCGACGACCTGCTCGCCGAGCTGCAGGGGACCGCAACGCCGTACACCCGTCCCGCGCTGGAGAGCGTGCCGCCGTGGGGACGGGTGATGGCCGTGATCGACCCGTTCTCGAACCACCTCAACTTCACCGATTGGAGTGTCGCCGGAGGGTAGGGTCGGGGCGGCGTCATCCCTCGTGACGCGGCGAAGGGACCAATGGCGATGCGGACGACGGCGGGCTGGGCGCTCGTGGTGCTCGGCGTGCTGGTGGCCCTCGCCGGCGGCGCGGCGATGGTCGTGCTGGGCCCCGACAGCCGCTTCACGACCGGTCCGCACGCGATCGAGACCGACGACATCGCGGTCGTGACCGCGCCGGACGTCATCGGCTGGGCCGACGTGCAGGTGGACCTGCTGGCCGAGGTGCCGGTTCGCAAGCCGATCTTCGTCGGCATCGGCAACGCGGTCGACGTGCAGGACTTCGTCGGCAGGACGCAGCGGCTGGAGGTCACGGGCTTCCAGAGGCCGTGGGACGTCGACACCCGTGAGGCCGGGGGCACCCCGAACCTGCCGGGCGCCCCGACTGCGCTCGACTGGTGGATCGACAGCTCGGCCGGTCTCGGCGGCGCCTCGATCAGCACGCAGCTTCCCGATGAGACCATCTCGATCGCGATTTTGTCGGTCGGCTCGTCGAACCTGTCCGGTCTCGAGGTCACGCTCGCGTACGGCGTCAAAGGCGGCTTCGGCAAGGGCGCCGCGGCGCTGCTGCTGGGCCTGGGACTCGTCGTGTTGGGCCTCGCCGTGCGGCGTGCCCGTCCGTGGGACGAGGAGGAGCCCGACGACGAGGACGCCGTTGTCCTCGCCGCCGCCGAGGTCGAGGAGGAGGTCGTCTACGTGTACGTCGACGACGACGGCGTCGAGCACGAGATCTCCGCCGAGGAGGCCGCCGAGCTGCAGGAGGTCGTCGAGGTCGTCGAGGTCGTCGAGGTGGAGGAGGTCGTGGAGGTCGCCGAGCCGGGTCCGCGCCCCGAGGTCGAGCCCGCTGGTCCCGCCGACGAAGACGCCGCCGCTGAGGCAGAGGAGGAGGTCGTCTACGTGTACGTCGACGACGAGGGCGTCGAGCACGAGGTCAACGAGGACGAGCTCGCCGAGTTCGAGATCGTCGACGAGGAGGACCGACCGTGAGGCGCTGGGTGCTCGTCGCCGCGTGCTCGATCGCGCTGTCCGGCTGCGCCGTGCCCCACGCACGCGACGACACGCGCCCGGCCAAGACCGCGGCCCAGGAGGCCGAGATCACCCAGGTCTTCCAGCGCTACCGCGAGGTGCGCGCATCGGCGGTCGAGCTGCTCGATCCCAAGCCGCTGTCGACGGTCGAGACGGGCGCGATGCTGCAGATCGACTCCGGGTCGTTCGAGGTCGCGCAGCGGCTGGCGACGAAGGGGCAGGATGCCACGGGGCCCGTCGAGGTCGTCGACGTCGAGACGCCGCGCTTCGGGAAGTACCCGCTGTGGTTCTACGCCGTGGTGCGCGATGCTGCGCAGGACGTCAAGCGCGTCCAGATCTTCGAGCGCGCGTCGTCGGTCGACCCGTGGCTGCTCACCGCGAGCCCGGAGACGCTGGCGGACACGGCGCTGCCCGACCTGCGGCATCGTGGCGGCGCGGCCGTGACGGTGGCGCCGGACGACGGCGTCGGCCTGTCGATGTCGGCGCAGGAGGCCGCGGCGGCCTATGCGGCGGTCCTGTCCGATCCCGAGGCCCCCGAGTCCGGTGAGGTCGCGGATGACTCGTTCATCCAGCAGATGCGGTCGACCGCGACCACGAATGCCGCGCTACCCGACGTCCGCTTCAGCCAGACCTGGCAGGCCGAGGACGTCCGCTACGCCCTGCGCACCGCCGACGGCGGCGCGCTCGCGTTCGTGACCCTCACCCGCGAGGACACGTACGCGGTGAAGGAGGGACTGACGGTCACGTGGCCCGAGGGCTCACCGCAGCAGGCCTTCTTGTCGTCGGGCATCGCCGGCTCGGGGCGGCTGACCTACAACCACCAGGTGCTGCTGTACCTGCCCGGCGGCACCGAGAAGCCCCGCGCCCTGGGCCAGTACGGCGGAGTCGTCAGCGGCGACACCTCCGCCGCCCCCGCACGCTGAGGTTCGCGCGGGCTGGGTCTCGGCGACCTAACGCTGAGGGGAGGGTTATCGCCCCTCGACGGGGTGCTTTTCGCCCCTTCTCCTGCGACGGTTCGCTCCTCGTCGAGGGGCGACAACCCTCTCCTCAGCCGGCCGGCCTGCGTGCGGCGGCCGGCCTTATTCTGCGGCCTTGGGGGCCTCGCGGTAAGTCGGGACGTGGCCGGCCTCGACGGCCTCCAGCAGCTCGATCGCGGCGGCCGCCGCCCGGTCGCGGATCTCGTGGGGCTCGCACCAGTGGACGGCCTTGATCTCCGCCGGCTGCAATGTCATGGACTCCGTGACGGAGCTGTCGATGACGCCCAGGTCGAACAGAAAGATGCAGGCGTCGTCCCAGCCTCGCCACGCCGGCAGCCAGTTGACGGTGACGAGTTCGCGGACCTCGACGGTGATGCCGAGCTCCTCCTCCAGCTCGCGCACCAGGCCGATACCGGGCGCCTCGCCGACCTCGATGACACCGCCGGGGAGGTCCCACTCGTTCTTGTAGGTGAGCTCGCACAGCAGGACGCGTCCGCGCTCGTCGCGGACCAGGCCCTGGCTGATGACCCGCTTGGTCGGCAGGCCCGCATTGAGGATCGCGATGAATCCGTCGCGGCTCACCGCCGGCGGGTCGTCGACGAGCCGGGCCATGAGCACGCGGTCGGCGTCCGGCCCGGGCGTCCTGACGATGCCCTCGCGCCGCAGCCCGCCGATCGAGGCGGTCCGGATCTCGTCGGGCCGGTCGACCGGGAGGCGCACCTCGACCCGGCCCACGCCCAGCTCGTCGAAGGCGTGGCCGATCGCGAGCCGCAGGGCGCGGGCCACGACGAAGGGCTTCTCGAGGCGCGAGTTCCAGCGGATCGACGCCGTCGTGGCGTCCTCGCGGCGCAGGGCGACGGTGCCGACCCGCTCGTCGTCCAGGACGATCGCGAAACCGGTGAACTCATCCGAGCCCGAGGTGGGTTCGAGGGCGAGGTCGGCGTCGCGCAGGGTGGCCGTCATGGAGTCAGGCTATCGGGCGTCAGGCGACGGGGCCCTCGCCGAGCGTGACCGTCTCGCTGTGCGCCGAGCCCGACGCGTCGGTCCAGGCCACCGTGACCCGGTCGCCGACGGCGAGCTGTGCGACGGCGGACGCCAGCGCGTCGGCGGACGTCATGGCGGTGCCGTTGAGCGATGTGATGGTGCTGCCGACCGTCAGCCCCGCGCTCGCGGCGGCAGAGTCGTCGACGACGCCGGCCACCAGGGCGCCCGTGACCTCGGACGACAGCTCGACCCCGAGGTAGCCCTGGTTGCCGATCTCGACCGTGCCGGACGGGGCGCCGGACTCGATCTGGTCGGCGATCGCGAGCGCCGACGCGATGGGGACGGCGTAGCCCGTGATGTCGGCCGTGCCGCTGGACGCCGCGGTGTTCATGCCGACGACCTCGCCGTCGTCGTCGTACAGCGCCCCACCGGAGTCGCCCGGGATGATGTCGGCGTCGACCTCGATGAGATCGCTCAGCGTGGACGACTCGCCGCTGCCGGTCTCGCTCGACACCGTGATCGACTGGTCGAGCGCGACGACCGTGCCGGCCGCGGCACTCGCGGCGCCGCCGTCGCCGTTCGCGTTGCCGACGCCGGTCACTTCGTCGCCCACCTGGACGGTCTCGTCGGCGTCGGTCGTGACGGGGGTGAGGCCGGACGCGCCGTCGAGCTGCAGCACCGCGACGTCGCTGGTCGCGTCGTGGCCGACGACCTCGGCGTCGTACGTCTCGCCGGTCGACACGACCTCGACCGAGATCGCCGTCGCGCCCTCCACGACGTGGTGGTTGGTCAGGATCTCGCCGTCCGAGGTCAGGATCATGCCGGTGCCCGCGGCCTGCCCGGTGCCGTAGTCGAGCGTCGTCGTGATGTAGACCAGCCCGACCTCCTGCGCCGCGGTCGCGTCGACGGCCTCTGACGCCTCCAGTGCCCCCGCGCCGTAGCCGAATCGCTCGGCTCCCTCGTAGCTCTCGATCGGCGGCTGCTGCGTCCAGGTGGGCTGGCGGACCGCGGCGGTGGTCTCGGCCGTCGCGTGGCTCGTGGTCGCGAGTCCTGCGCCACCGATCGCGATGGCGCAGGTCGTAATGCCCGCGACGACGAGTCGACGCGACGTCGAGGGGCGGAAGGCGGGGCGCTGCAGTGTCATGGGATCTCCTCGGTTCTGGTGCTTCCAGCCAAGTGGCCGAGGCTGGGGGCCGGCTGTGAGCGAGCCCAGGAAGCGATGAGGAGTCGCCGCCGCGACCATGCAAAGAACTATTTGCAAACATGTCTTTGCGATCGTAGGGTGACCCCATGGCGTTCACCACCAAGGTCGTCGACGACCTCGAGACGCTCAAGGCCGTGTCGCACCCCCTGCGCATGAAGATCATGGGCACGCTCCGCACGGGCGGCCCGGCCACCGCATCACAGCTCGGGCGGGTGCTGGGGGAGTCGAGCGGCTCGATGTCGTACCACCTGCGCCAGCTCGAGCGGTTCGGCTTCGTGGGCGACGACGACGAGCAGCCGTCCGCCCGCGAGCGACGCTGGAAGGCCCTGCAGGACGGGACGAAGATCCCGTCGTCGCTGGGCGACCTCGACAGCGGGCGCGAGTACCTCGACGCGATCCGCCGCCGCCAGGAGGAGTACCTGCGCGCGGGGCTGGAGGCCTGGACCGGGTACCGACCGGGCATCGGGCAGAGCGACTACGCCCTGCGGCTCGATCCCGACGACCTCGTCGCCCTGGAGCGCGACCTGCACGAGGTCGTCACCCGCTACTGGGACCGTGACGGCTCCGAGGATGTCGTGGTGCACGTCCTGACCCTCCCGAGGCCCACGAGCACGACGTGACGATCCGGACGCGGTTCTGGCTGATCGCCTTCATCCGCTGGCTCTCGACCGGCTTCATCGTGCCGGTCGCGGCCCTCCTGCCGCTGGAGCGCGGGCTCTCGATCGCCGAGTTCGGCAGCGTCGCGGCGGTGCAAGGCATCGTCGTCCTGGCACTGGAGCTGCCGACCGGGGGCCTCGCCGACGCGATGGGCCGCAAGCCGGTGTTCCTCGCGTCCGGCGTCGTGGCGATCTGCGCCTACACGGCCTGCTCGCTGGCCCACACGCCGGTGGCGTTCGCCGCGGCGGCCGCTCTGACCGGTGTCTACCGCGCCCTCGACAGCGGCCCGCTCAACGCCTGGTTCGTCGACGCCGTGCACGCGCAGACGCCCGCGACCGAGCAGTCCGCCGTCGTGGCGCGGGGTCTGTCGGGCTACGCGGTCGTGGTCGGCCTCGCGATCGCGACGGGATCGCTGCTGTCGGCGGGGCTGGTGGCGTGGGCCCCGTTCGGGCGGGCCGTCGCCCCCCTCGCCGTGCCCTACATGGTCGCGGTCTGCCTCGTCGTGGTGAGCCTGACCGTCGCGACGGTCCTGATGGACGAGCCACGCCCGACGGGACGGGGACGACTCGTCGCCTCCGTGCTGGGCACGCCGGGCACGATCCTCGGCGGCGCGCGCCTAGTCCTGCGCTCGCGCGTGCTGGCGGCCCTCGTGGCGGTCGAGCTGTTCTGGGGCTTCGGCATGATCGCCTTCGAGTCGTTGACCCCGATCCGGCTGTCGGAGCTGCTCGACGACCGTGACGCCGCGGCGTCCCTGATGGGACCGGCGACGGCCGCGGCGTGGGGCGTCTCCGCGCTGGGCGCGGCCCTCGTGCCGCTGCTGCTGCGCCGCTGGAGTCCCGTGGCCGTCTCCGTGGCGCTGCGCCTCGTCCAGGGCGCGACCGTGGCGGCCATGGGCCTGGCCGGGGGACCGGTCGGCGTGGTCGCCGGTCTAATGGCGACGTACGCGGTGCACTCGGCGGCGGGTGCGATCTACGAGACCTTGCTGCACGAGCAGGTCGGCCCCGACCACCGGGCGACGGTCCTGTCGCTGTCGTCGATGGCGATGCACCCCGGCGCGTCGATCGGCCTGGTCGTGCTGGGTGCGGTCGCGGCGAGCGCCTCGACGGGGGCCGCGATGGTCGTGGGGGGTGTGGTGCTCGCGCTCGCGGCACCGCTGTTCGTCGTGCGGGAACGCCAGGGCGGAGGCGTGCGGCGCGACCCACCTCCTATGCTCGGTCGCGACGACGACACCACGGTCGTCGGCGACGGCGTGGAGGCACGGCATGACTGAATTCGTACGGCTCGAGGTCAACGAGGGCGTAGGCACCATCTGGCTCCAGCGGCCGAAGATGAACGCCCTCAACGCGCAGATGCAGGACGAGCTGTCGATCGTGGCGAAGGAGGCCGACACCCGCGACGACGTCGCCGCGGTCGTCCTCTACGGCGGCGAGCGGGTCTTCGCCGCCGGTGCGGACGTCAAGGAGATGGCACCGATGCCCTACGCGGAGATGGTGCGCCGCGCCCACTACATCCAGCAGTTCACGCGGGACATCGCCGCTATCGGCAAGCCCACGATCTCGGCGATCACCGGCTTCGCCCTGGGAGGCGGCTGCGAGCTGGCCCTCGCGACGGACCTGCGCTTCGCGGCCGCCGACGCCAAGCTCGGCCAGCCGGAGATCCTGCTCGGCATCATCCCGGGAGCCGGCGGCACGCAGCGGCTGTCGCGCCTGATCGGCCCCGCGAGGGCCAAGGACCTGATCTACACCGGACGCTTCGTGGGCGCCGACGAGGCGCTCGCGATCGGCCTCGTCGACGCGCTGCACCCGGCCGGTGAGGTGTACGACCAGGCCGTCGCCTGGGCGTCGCAGTTCGTGGGCGGCCCCGCCCTGGCCCTGCGGGCGGCCAAGAGCGCGATCGACCGCGGCCTCGACGTCGACCTGTCGTCGGGCCTGGAGATCGAGCGCACTGAGTTCGCCGGGCTGTTCGCGACCGACGACCGCACCGCCGGCATGACCTCGTTCGTCGAGAACGGACCCGGCAAGGCGACCTTCACCGGCGCCTGAACCCGCTCACGACTGGGTAGTCACCTCTCGCGAAACCGAGAGGAGACCCCATGAGGAGCGATCGCATCGCGCACGTGTTCAACGACCCCGGCCCGTTCGCCGACGCCTATGTCGACCTCAGCCAGGACCACGAGCTGGCCGCCGAGTCGGTGGCGCTCAGCATCCGGGACGCGTGCGACGAGCTGTCCTCGGCCGGGGCGCCACCGGCCGTCGTCGACTTCGTCCGCTCGGCTCTCGAGGCCGAGGCGGACGGTCCGGCGCCGATCAGCAGGTTCGTCGTGGCGACCGAGCGGGGCGTGCTCCTCGACGAGCTCACGAGGACGCGCCGGCCCCAGCCGACGGCGACCTGGGGACCTCTGCCCGACCTGGCTGAGTGGCTGCTCGACGAGTCGCGCAGCATCCCGTTCGTGCTCGCGGTCGTCGACCACGAGGGCGGCGGCGTGACCGCCTATCCCGGTGGGATCAACGGCGAGGCGGACGCTGCCGAGGTGGGCGGCGAGACCGACTTCGAGCACAAGGTCCGTGGTGGCGGGTGGGCCCACCTGAAGTGGCAGCACTACAGCGAGAGCGTCTGGGCCCGCAACGCACGGCGCGTGGCCGAGGCCGTCCGCCGCCACGTCGACGGTGGCATCGATCTGGTCCTCCTCGCTGGGGACGCGCAGATCCGCAGCGAGGTGGTCGACTTCCTCGGTCGCGTCGACGCGACCGTCATGCAGGTCGACACGGGCGGCCGCAATGCCGACGGGAGCGACGACCTGCTGCAGGAAGCCGTGCGGCGTGCGCTCGACGAGGCCTTCGAGACCGCGAGGATCGAGACGATCGACGAGCTGCAGGAGCGTCTGGGACGCGACGGTGCCGCGGCGATCGGCGTCTCCGACATCGCCGACGCCTTCGTCCGCGGACAGGTCGGGCGGCTCCTGATCGACCCCCGGGCGGCGGCGGACTTCACCGTCGAGCCGGCAGATCATCCTGGGTTGGCGCTGGGGACGGTCGATCCGCCACCACGCTCGGTCCCGGCCGACCGTGCACTGGTCGCGGCGGCCGCGCTCACGGGGGCCGACATCGAGATCGCACCGTCCAGCATGCTGTCGGGCTCGCCGGCCGCCGCCCTGCTGCGCTGGGACCAGCACGCCGAGGGGACGCACGCATGACCAGGGAGCACGACGAGCTTCCCCTGCCGGAGTACGACCACCTCCCGGTCGAGGTGCTCAGGCAGAGGCTGCGGACACTGGATCGCGAACAGGTTCAGCGGGTTCTCGCCTACGAGGCCGAGCACGGTGACCGTCTGGTCATCACGCAGCTGATCCGCGCCCGGCTCGACGATCTCGAGGCGGGAGCAGAGCCGTCGGGTGGGGACCCGGAAGCGCCGGTGCCACAGGTGAACGACGGCACGTCACCCGCCGCGCGCAGCGATCCGTCCGTGGACGCGCCCGCGATGAACCCGCCGTCCCAGGGCGACCCGACCAATCCGGCGCAGCCCCGCTAGCCACTCCCGTCCCGAAGGAAAACCGCCATGCCCAAACCGCTCATCCTGCTTCGCCGCGCCGCGATACAGGTGTTGACGATCCTCGATCCGCCCGACGAGCTGATGCTGCGGGGCGTGCACGCGGACACCGGTGTCGCGATCAGGACCGATACCGGCGATGCTGGACGACATGGCCGAACTCGACCCTGATCTGCTGGCTGACCTTGCTCGCGCCCACGGCGTGGCGACCGAGTACGAGGGATCCGACCGGGTCATGATCCAGGTCGACGCCGAGCTCGTCGTCGCGGTGTTGGGCATGCTCGACGTCGATGCGACGAGTCCTGCCGCCGTCGAGGCCGCCCTGCGGGACGTCCGCGAGCGGGACGAGCGCGCGACGCTGCCGCCCACGATCGTGCAGCTCGAAGGCCAGGGTCGCGAGCTCGGCGTCGTCGCCGCGCGGGTCGACCTCGAGGACGGCACGAGCCTCGACGTCGACGGCTCGCTGCCGGACGACCTGCCCCTCGGCTGGCACACGATCGTCACCGACGACACGACCTCCACGCTCATCGTCGCCCCGGCGCGGATGCCCGACATCCGTCCCACGTGGGGCTGGATGCTGCAGCTGTACGCGCTGCGCTCGGCCGACTCGTGGGGCATGGGCGACTTCGGCGACCTGGCCGAGTTCGCTCGCCGCGCGGGGTCCGAGCAGGGTGCGGGCGTCATCCTCGTGAACCCCGTGCAGGCCGTCGCCCCGACGCACCCGATCCAGCGCTCGCCGTACTCGCCGGCCAGCCGCCGGTTCGCCAACCCGCTCTACCTGCGCGTCACCGACACCGCGGCGTACCGGGCGGCCAACCCCGCGACGCAGGCTGCGGTGCTGGCCCTCGCGCCGCAGCGCCAGCCGGTGGGGGCACCTCCCGCGAGCGCAGCGAGTGGGGGACTCATCGAGTACGACGCCGTCTGGGACGCCAAGCACGCGGCGCTCGAGCTGCTGTGGCCCCACCGTCCGGAGACCGAGCGGGCGTACGAGCCCGACGACCAGCTGCGCGACTTCGCGATCTTCTGCGCCCTCGCCGAGCAGCACGGCGGCGACTGGCGCGACTGGCCCGTCTCGCTGCAGGACCCGGCCGGCCCGGCCATCGCCCAGGTGCGCGTCGACCTCGCGGAGCGGATCGCGTTCCACGCCTGGCTGCAGATGCTGTGCCGAGAGCAGCTCGAGGCGGCCCGCGCCGCGGCGCGCGACGGCGGCATGGGCGTCGGCATCGTCCACGACCTGCCGGTCGGCGTCAGCGCCGGCGGCCCCGACACGTGGTCGCAGCGCAGCGCCTTCGCCCCGGTCGTCCGCGTGGGCTGCCCCGCCGACGCGTTCAACGAGCTCGGACAGGACTGGGGCCTCCCGCCGTTCAAGCCGGCCGAGCTCGCGGCCGCCGGGTACGCCCCGTTCCGCGACGTCGTCCGCAGCGTGCTGGAGCACGCCGACGGCATCCGCATCGACCACATCGCCGGGTTGTGGCGGCTGTGGTGGATCCCGCCGGGAGAGCCCGCGCACCGCGGCACGTACGTGCACTACGACGCCGACGCGATGCTCGCGGTGCTGGCGCTCGAGGCGCACCGGGCCGGCGCGATCATCGTCGGGGAGGACCTCGGCACGGTCGAGGACGTCGTCACCGAGACGATGCACGAGCGGGGCATGCTGAGCTCCGCGGTGCTTTGGTTCGAGCGCGACTGGGACGCGCCGGGGCAGCCCTTCGTGCGTCCGGCCGACTGGGTGCCGGAGACCATGGCAAGCGTCACGACCCACGACCTGCCGACGGCAACGGGCTGGCTCGACGCCGAGCACGTGCGCCTGCGCGCCTCGCTTGACCTGCTGGACGGATCCGAGGACGAGGCGCTCGCGGCGGCCCACGCCGACCGCGACGCCCTCATGGACCTCGTCGCGGCCGAGGGCATCGCGAGCGACGACCCCGTCGTGGCACTGCACGCCGTCATCGCCCGCGCCGCGTCCCGCCTCGTGCTGAGCTCCCCGACCGACGTCGTCGGCGAGCGCCGCCAGCCCAACCTGCCCGGTACCGTCGATGAGTACCCGAACTGGCGCATCCCGCTGCCGGTGACGCTCGAGCAGTTCTTCGACGACCCGCACGTCGCGACGGTGATCGCGCCGCTGCGGGCCGAGCGTCCGCCGTCCTGACGCGGCGCGTCGACACGGAGACCGAACTCACCACCCCGCCGGGGTTGCCCTGACGATTCGGGGGTAACCCGAGGCGGACCCACCACTCACCCCATTGGAGACCCCCTTGCGCGCCTGGCCCGGAAGTTCCTACCCCTTGGGCGCCACGTACGACGGCGTCGGCACGAACTTCGCCCTGTTCTCCGAGGTCGCCGATCTCGTCGAGCTGTGCCTGTTCGACGAGGACGGCACCGAGACCCGGTACCGGCTCGAGGAGGTCGACGGCTTCGTCCACCACGGCTACCTGTCGGGTGTCGGCCCCGGCCAGCGCTACGGCTACCGCGTCCACGGCCCGTACGAGCCCGAGAAGGGGTTGCGCTGCAACCCCAACAAGCTGCTGATCGACCCCTACGCCAAGGCGTTCTCGCACGGCGTCGACTGGGACGACTCGCTGTTCGGCTACTCCTTCGACGACCCCGACCAGCGCAACGACCTCGACTCCGCCGGTCACGTGCCGTACTCGCTCGTGACGAACCCCTTCTTCGACTGGGCCAACGACCGGCTGCCCCGCACGCCGTACAACGAGTCGGTCATCTACGAGGCACACGTCAAGGGCCTCACGATGACGCACCCCGACATCCCCGAGGAGCTCCGCGGCACGTACGCCGCGCTCGCGCACCCGTCGATCGTCGAGCACCTCAAGACCCTCGGGGTGACGGCGATCGAGCTGCTGCCGGTGCACCAGTTCGTCACCGACCACTACCTGGTCGAGAAGGGCCTCACGAACTACTGGGGCTACAACACGATCGGCTTCTTCGCGCCACACGACGCGTACACCTCGCGTCCCGGCGCGCAGGTCGAGGAGTTCAAGGGCATGGTGCGCGCCCTGCACGAGGCGGGCATCGAGGTCATCCTCGACGTCGTCTACAACCACACCGCCGAAGGCAACCACCTCGGGCCGACGCTCTCGATGAAGGGCATCGACAACCAGTCGTACTACCGCCTCGTCGAGGACGACCAGCAGTTCTACATGGACTACACGGGCACCGGCAACTCCCTGAACGTGGGCAACCCGCACGCGCTGCAGCTCATCATGGACTCGCTGCGCTACTGGGTCACCGAGATGCACGTCGACGGCTTCCGCTTCGACCTTGCCGC
>JAOPXY010000155.1 GCA_025964895.1 Aeromicrobium sp. | reverse complement strand
GAGTGGTAGACGACCTCGGACTCGTACTGCGCCGCGACGCCGGACACGAGGCGCTGCTTCTCGGCCTCGGGGATGCCGAGCCGGTCGTACGTGTTCTTGATGTCCTCGGGCAGGTCGTCCCACGTGGCGGCCTGCTTCTCGGTGGAGCGCACGAAGTACTTGATGTTGTCGAAGTCGATGCCACCGAGGTCGGAGCCCCACGTTGGCATGGGCTTGCGACCGAACAGCTTCAGGCCCTTGAGGCGCAGGTCGAGCATCCACTGCGGCTCGCTCTTGAGCGCGGAAATGTTGCGGACGACGGCCTCGCTCAGGCCGCGCTGGACGTTGGCGCCCGCGTCGTTGCCGTCGGACCAGCCGAACTCGTAGCGGCCGACGTCCTTGAGGCCCGGGTTGGCCTCCTCGATGGCATTGGGTACGCCGTTGGATGTTGCAGCGGTCTCTGACGTGGTCGTCATGAGGGCAACCTCTCTGCTGTGGGGGTGCTTGATGTGTCGGGGGTGTGGGGCAGGTGGGTCGTGCAGACGCCGTCGCCGTGGGCGATCGTGGCGAGTCGCTGCACATGCGTGCCGAGGAGCCGCGCGAACATCTCGGTCTCGGCCTCGCACATCTGGGGGAACTCCTCGGCCACGTGGGCGACCGGGCAGTGGTGCTGGCACATCTGCGCGCCGGCGGGGGTGGTGCCGACCGACGCGGCGAAGCCGTCACGGCTCAGCGCCTGGGCCAGCACCTGGGGGCGCTCGGCGGGCTCGGCCAGCTGCAGCAGCGGACGGTAGCGGTCCTCGAGGTCGTGCAGCCGGTGCCGGGCGAAGGCCATGACGGCGTCGCCGCCGCCGGTCTCGGCCAGGTAGCGCAGGGCCCCCACTGCCAGGACGTCGTAGGCATGGGCGAAGCCGTCGCGGCCGGCGTCGGTGATCGCGAAGACCTTCGCGGGACGGCCGCGTCCGCGCTGGCCGGTGACCCGCTGGTCGCGCGCCTCCAGCACGCCGTCGGCCAGCAGCTGGTCGAGGTGGCGGCGCACCGCCGCGGGTGTGAGACCCAACTGGTCGGCCAGGTCGGCCGCCGTGGACGGGCCGTTCTCGAGGACGGTCTGTGTCACACGCGTCCGCGTGGGAGCGTCGTCGGGCGACACCTTCTCCACGGGCTCCATGTATTTCACAACATCAGTGTGCCGTTATTGATTCCCCCGCTTCAACAAAGGACATCCTTATCTGAATCGGCCTCACCGCGACACGGGCTACGACTCGACCGCCCCCGCAGGCAAAACTGCCGCATCCGCGGCCCGCGTGCCGGCGTGCCACCCCCGCGCGTCGAGCCGGCGGCTGCCCGAGCCGCTCGTGAGATGGGGGAACAGCCGGTCGACCTCGTCGGCGATCGCCTGCTCCTGCCGTGCGAGGACGGGGACGAGCGCGGATCCGTAGCTCGCGACCGCCTCCTCCGAGGAGGCGGTCAGGCGCTCACCGATGCGGACGGCGAAGGCGTGCAGGAAGGCCCGCCGGAACGCGGCGCCGGAGAGATCTGCCTGAGTCATGGCCCGGGTCGCCTGCACCAGGGTGGACGTGAACAGCAGGTCGACCTGCCCGATGTCGACGGGCAGCCCGACGAGTGTCGCGCTCGACGCGAACTCGTTCCAGACCGCGCGGACGCGATTGGCCTCGGCGACGACGTGCAGGAGGGTCGCCTTCTCCAGGGCGTACGGCTGGTCGATGAGCACGCGGACCCCGTCGACGTCGACGGACTCCCCCGCATCCGCAGCCAGGAGCACCTCGTCGATCGCGTACCGCGTCATGAGGTCCTGGGCCTTGGCCGTGAGGGCCTCCGCCTCCGCGGCGAACTCGGTGGACTCGGCCTTCGCCAGCAGCGACCGGACCTTCGACAGCATCTTCGCTTGTTGCTCGCCGCCGAGCCGCGACGCGTGCTGCGTGGAACGGGACGCCGACGCACGCGTCTGGTCCCAGCGCGACGGCGGGGGTACGAGCCGCTGGGTCGGAGGCAGCGTGTGCAGGAAGTCGACGGCGACCAGGGCGACGAGCCAGACGTCCTCGCCGGCTCGTCCACGGGTGGGCAGCAGATTCTCGGCGTCACCGGGAGCCTCACGGCCCGATGTCAGCGCGTCGACCTGATCGACCCACGGCTGCGGTGCCCGCCGCCGCGCGTGGCTGCGCTCGCTCTCGACGAGCACCGCACGCGCGAGCCACCGGCCCGCGCTGGCGGACGTCCGGCGGCGGGCGGCGTGAACCAGGTCGAGCGGCTGCCAGCCGTGCTCCCACGCCTGGCCGATCCTCGACAGCACCTCGTCGACGACCAGCGCCGCCGGGTCGTAGTGAGGCGAGGGTGCGATGGCACCGATCTGGTTGAGCTCGGCGATGCGCGGCCCCGCGGCGCGGGGCGCCGCGACGGCGTAGCGCGCGGCGGTGTCGATCAGGGCGATGACGTCTGGTTGCCCCATGACGGCCCGTGGGCCGCCTTCTGGTGGCGGGACCCGTGCCGTGACCCGCGTCGTCGGTTGATGGGCGCGCCTCCGGGCGTCGCGTCGCTGCCTGCTGTTCTTCCCCATGCGGCCATCCTTGCAAGGATGGCCGACGTCACGTCCCGCCCCTCCACAGACGCGCCCGGCGGTCCGTCGCGCCCTAGAGTCGAGCCATGGCGAGCGATGCGGTGGAGATCGAGGCGGGCGGACGATCGGTGCGGGTGTCGAGCCCCACCCGTGTCATCTACGAGGCGACCGACTTCTCCGCGGAGGTCACGAAGGTCATGGTCGCGCAGTACTACGTCGCGGTGTCGGACGGGCTGATGCGCGCGCTGCGCGACCGTCCCGTCGCCCTGGAGCGCTGGCCCAAGGGCGTGCGCGAGGGCATGGTCATGTCGACGCGCGCCGACAGCCACGGCGACGCGTTCTACCAGAAGCGGATGATGCGGGGCGCTCCCCCGTACGTCGAGAGCACGCGTGTGCTGTTCCCGTCCGGCCGGATCGCCGACGAGATGGTGGTGACCGAGGTCGCCGTCGCGGCCTGGGCCGCCCACATGGGCGCCATCACGTTCCACCCGTGGCCCACGCGCCGTGCCGACAACGACCGGCCCGACGAGCTGCGCATCGATCTCGACCCGTTCGGCTCCGCGACGTTCGCCGACGCCGTCCGCATCGCCGACGTGACCCGTGAGCTGTTCGCGCAGCTCGGCATCCGCGCGTTCGTCAAGACCAGCGGCAAGCGCGGGGTGCACGTGTACGTGCGCATCCAGCCGCGATGGACGTTCACCGACGTCCGTCACGCCGCGATCGCCTTCGCCCGCGAGCTCGAGCGACGCACCGAAGGCGTCACGACGAAGTGGTGGAAGGAGGAGCGCGAGAACAACGTGTTCGTCGACTTCAACCAGAACTGCCGCGACCGCACGATCGCCTCGGCCTACAGCCTGCGCCCCGCGCCGGGTGCGACCGTCTCGATGCCGGTCACCTGGGAGGAGCTGGCGGAACTGGACGGCCCCCGGGGCTTCACCCTCCACACCGTCCCCGACAAGCTCGCCGCCGACGGTGACGCGTGGGCCGAGATCGACGACGTCGAGCACTCCCTCGACCCCCTGCTGGAGCTCTGGGCCGCCGACCCCACCGAGATGCCCTACCCGCCGGAGTACCCGAAGATGCCGGGCGAGCCCAAGCGGGTGCAGCCGAGCAAGGCAAAGAAGGCCTGACGCCGGGTGGCGGTGGATGCTCCACCGTATGAGGGTCGATATCGCCTCAGACGGTGGCAGAAACACCGTCGCCGGCATGGATGCGAGTGCCAGGTGGGAGCAGCCTGTCTAGAGTGGCCCCGTGGACCCCACGCCTGCCCGTCTGGACCTCGGCCGACTGATCGACAGGCCGGTCGGCGACTTCTCCCTCGAGGACGGGCAGCAGCTCCGCCAGGACTTCACGCGATTCATGATGCGCTACAAGTTCGGCATGGAGGAGATCGTCACGAAGCTGACGATCCTCAAGGACGAGTTCGCGCACCTGCACGAGACCAACCCCATCGAGAACGTCTCGTTCCGGCTCAAGAACCCCGACAGCATCCTGGAGAAGATGGGCCGCAAGCAGTGCGAGTCGACGTTCGAGTCGATCGCCGACAAGATCACCGACATCGCCGGCGTGCGGGTCACGTGCAGCTTCGTGTCGGACGTCTATCACGTGTTCGACATGCTCACGAGCCAGTCGGACGTCGTCATCGTCG
>JAOPXY010000111.1 GCA_025964895.1 Aeromicrobium sp. | reverse complement strand
TGGTGCACATCTCCGAGCTCGCCGAGCGTCACGTCGAGATCCCCGAGCAGGTCGTCCAGATCGGCGACTCGGTCATGGTCAAGATCATCGACATCGACCTCGAGCGTCGTCGCATCTCGCTGTCGCTCAAGCAGGCCAACGAGACCGAGGCCGCCGTCGCCGACGACTTCGACCCGACGCTGTACGGCATGACGTCGTCGTACGACGAGCAGGGCAACTACATCTACCCCGAAGGTTTCGACCCCGAGACCGGCGAGTGGCAGGAGGGCTTCGACGAGGCCCGCGCCACGTGGGAGAAGCAGTACGCCGAGGCGCATGAGCGGTGGGAAGCGCACAAGAAGCAGATCGAGGAGGCCGAGAAGGCCGGCATCGAGGCTGCCGAGGCATCCAACTACTCGTCGGACTCGTCCGCCGGGGAGGACGCTCCCGTCCAGGAGGGCTCGCTGGCCTCCGACGAGGCTCTGCAGGCCCTGCGCGAGAAGCTCACCGGCGGCGAGGCGTAACCGCCCCGCTTCACCCGCTCAGAACCCCCGGTCCACACGGACCGGGGGTTCTGTCGTCGCGGCGGGCAGGCCCGCGCCGGAGCCAGGCGGCACATGAGATGGGTCACGCGGCCCCGCTCAGATCCGACCCCGCAGGCCGATCGGCTTGCCCCGGTATGGAACACTTCAACGCTGAGCCAGTTGTCGTCCAAGCACAAGGTGGTCATACGTGGCAGATCAGAGCCACAGGCACGCAGCACCGCGCCGTCGTAGGCGCCGGTCCTTCGCGTCCATCCCGATGTCGCTCCTGCCCGCCGCCGGTCTCCTGACCGTGGCCGGCGCCGGAATCGCCGCGGTCGTGCACCACGACGGCGCGGTCGACACGATAGACGCCGCCAGTGCCAGCACCTCCGCCAGCTCGCTCGCGCCCCGCAAGGACGTCCTCGCGGCCACCGCGACCGACGGCCAGGCGCCCGCGACGGTCAGCCGCAGCGCCGAGCGTCCTCCCGTCACGAACGTGACCGCCGAGGAGGAGAAGATCGAGGGCCTGCGCTATGCCGTGACCCCGGTCGAGATCCACGCCGACGCCAAGTCCGCCTCGCCCGTCCTGGCGACGGCCGCCTCCGGCGACGAGGTCGACATCACCGGTGAGACCAACGGCAAGTGGGCCGAGATCATCCACAAGGGCGTCCCGCGCTGGGTCGAGGCGTCGTCCCTGGCCGAGGAGATGCCGCTGGGCACCTCCCCGTGCGCCACCGGATCGACCGTCGAGAAGGGCCTACTGCCCGACACGATCAAGGTGCACCGCGCCGTCTGCGCAGCCTTCCCGTCCGTCGTGAGCTACGGCGGCATCGCCGGACGCGGCGAGCACGCCACGGGCCATGCGCTCGACATCATGGTGCGCGGTGCGACCGGCGGCGAGATCGCGGCCTTCCTGCAGGAGAACCGGGCCGAGCTCGGCATCGAGTACCTGATCTGGCAGCAGCGCATCTGGCGTCCGGCCACGTCCGGCAGCTGGCGCGGCATGAGCGACCGTGGGGGCGACACCGCCAACCACATGGACCACGTCCACGTCACGACCTACGGCAGCTCGGCCACCGAGTAGGGCGCAGGTGTCCCTGAAGGTCGGCCTTACCGGCGGGATCGGGTCCGGCAAGAGCACCGTCAGCGCCCTGCTCGCCGAGCACGGCGCGGTCGTCATCGACTACGACCAGCTGGCGCGTGACGTCGTGGCAGTGGGCAGCCCCGCGCTCGACGAGATCGCGGACCGTTTCGGCGCCGGGGTCATCGCGCCGGACGGCTCGCTCGATCGTCCGGCGCTCGGCTCGATCGTCTTCGGCGACCCCGGGGGCCTGGCGGACCTCAACGGCATCACGCACCCGGCCATCGTGCGGCTCGGCGCCCAGTGCGAGGCGGCGGCCGACGCGGACGCGATCGTCGTGCACGACAACCCGCTGCTGGTCGAGATGGGCGGCGCCGCGCACTGTGACGTCGTCGTCGTGGTCGACGTGCCCGTCGAGGTGCAGGTCGAGCGGCTCACCACGATCCGCGGCATGACGGAGGCCGATGCGCGCGCCCGCATCGCCGCGCAGGCCTCGCGGGAACAGCGAACCGGTGCCGCCGATCTGGTGATCGACAACACCGGTCCTGTGGACGAGCTCGCCCTCATCGTCGGGGGGCTCTGGGACGAGCTCGTGTCCCGGGCCGCCGCCCGACGCTCTGCGCCGGGCGACGACTGATCTAGGCGGCCAGGTCGGGATCCGCGATCCGTCGCAGGGTGGCCAGCGCCTCGCGCTCGAGCTGTCGCACGCGCTCGGCAGAGATGCCGTGCCGCTTGCCGATGTCGGCGAGCTTCTGCTGACGTCCGTCGAGCAGGCCGTAGCGAGCCCGGACGATGTCGGCCTCGCGCGCACCCAGGTTGTCGACGAGCGTCGAGATCAGGTGTCGTGACTCGTCGTCGAGCACGGCCAGGTCGGGACCCGGCTGCGTCTCGCGCGCGATGAGGTCGCCCAGCGACGTGTCGCCGTCCTCGTCGACGGGGGAGTCGAGGCTGACGTGGTCGCGTCCCCACGACATCAGGTCGATGACGCGGTCGACGTCCATGCCGAGCTCGAGCGCGATCTCGGCCGGCTCCGGGTCGTACCCCAGCTGGCGCTCGAGGTTGCGGCGGGCGGCCGTGACCTGGTTGAGCTCCTCGACGACGTGCACGGGCAGCCGCACGACGCGGGCCTGCTGAGCGATGCCGCGGGTGATGGCCTGGCGGACCCACCACGTGGCGTAGGTCGAGAACTTGAAGCCCTTGGCGTAGTCGAACTTCTCCACGGCGCGGATCAGGCCCGTGTTGCCCTCCTGGACCAGGTCGAGCATCGGCATCGCGGAGCGTCCGTACTTGCGGGCGATCGAGACGACGAGGCGCAGGTTGGCCTGGATGAACTCCTGGACGGCGCGGTCACTCTCCTCGGCGAGCCACGTGAGCTCCTCCTCGGTGGCGAACTTGGGCGCTCCGCCCTTCTTGCGGCCCACGCGGCCCTCCTCGAGGAGGTGGCGGGCGTACAGACCGGCCTCGACGGTCTTGCTCAGCTCGACCTCGCGGGCGGCGTCGAGCAGGGGAGTCCGGGCGATCTCGGCCAGGTACATGCCGACGCTGTCCTTGCCCTCGGCGGTCGTGTTGGAGGTTCTGGTGCTCACGGTGCGGCTCCCATCAAGTTGCTTGTACTGATCAGAACGCGCGGGTGCCCCCAAGGATTCCGCTCTCAGTCAAGTCTTAGGTCACGCGTGCTATACGACTCCGCGCTCGCGCGTGGGCCCTGCCGACGGGAGGTGGTGGGCGGTGACTTCGCCACCGTCTGAGCCTCGATCGGGGCTCAGACGGTGGAGGAAGCACCGCGCCTCGCTCAGACGGTGGAGGAAGCACCGCCCCCGGCGCGACCGTCAGGCCTTGCCGACGAGATCGATGATCCAGGCCAGCTCCCAGGCCCGTTCCTTCCAGGACGCGTAGCGGCCGCTGACGCCGCCGTGGCCGGCGTGCATCTCGGTCTTGAGCAGCACGGGTGCGTCGCCCGTGGCGGTGGCCCGGAGCCGGGCGACCCACTTGGCCGGCTCGACGTACATGACGCGCGTGTCGTTGAGGCTCGTGACCGCCAGGATGGCCGGGTAGTCGTGGGCGCCGACGTTCTCGTACGGCGTGTACGACTTCATGTAGGCGTACACCTCGGCATCGCCGAGCGGGTTGCCCCACTCGTCCCACTCGATGACCGTAAGGGGCAGGGACGGGTCGAGGATCGTCGTGAGGGCGTCGACGAACGGCACCGCGGCGACGATGCCGGCGAACGCGTCCGGGGCGAGGTTGGCGACGGCACCCATCAGGAGGCCGCCGGCGCTGCCGCCCTCGGCGACGAGCCGGTCCGCGGACGTCCAGCCCTCGTCGACGAGGTGGCGGGCCGCGGCGACGAAGTCGGTGAACGTGTTCTTCTTGTGCAGCTGCTTGCCGTCGTCGTACCAGTGCCGGCCGAGCTCGCCGCCGCCACGGACGTGGGCGATCGCGTAGACGAAGCCGCGATCGAGCAGCGACAGGCGCATGACCGAGAATCCGGGATCCATGCTGGCCTCGTACGAGCCGTAGCCGTAGATCAGGGCCGGCGCGGTGCCGTCGCGAGGCGAGTCTTTTCGACAGACGATCGAGACCGGCACCCGCACGCCGTCGCCGGCGATGGCCCAGGTGCGGTGCTGCTCGTACTCGTCGGGGTCGTACCCGCCGAGCACGGGCGCCTGCTTGCGCAGGATCAGCTCACCCGTGGCGACCTCGTAGTCGTAGACCGAGGAGGGCGTGATGAACGAGCCGACGCCGACGCGGATCAGCGGCGGGTCCCATTCGGCGTTGGAGCCGACGCCGCTGGTGAAGAGCTCCTCGTCGAACAGGATCTCCTGCAGCGGGCCGATGCCCGAGGGGATCTGCTCGTCGATCAGCATGATGCCGATGCGCGCGAGCGCGTCGCGGCGGTAGGACACGACCAGCTGGTGCGCGAAGACGTCGATGTCCTCGAGGCGGGTCGTGTCGCTGCCGGCGATGAGGACGGTGCGATCGGTTGCCCAAGAGATCGGCAGAGTGGAGACGGGCACCGTGACGAGCTCGAAGTTCAGCGCGTCCTCGTTGTGCAGGATGACGAAGCGGTCCTCGCCGCCGATCACGGCGTGCTCGAGGGAGTACTCCACGCCGTCGCGGCGGGGGAGGACGACGCGGAACTCACCCGTGGGGTCGTCCGCCTCCAGCACCCGGTACTCGCTCGTGATCTTGGACGAGAGCCCGATCACGAGGTACTTCTCGGAGTGCGTGCGCCCGACGCCGATGAAGTAGCGCTCGTCGGCCTCCTCGTGGACGAGCGTGTCTTCGGTGGGGTGGGTGTCGGTGACGCCGCCGAGGGCGTGCCGCCACACGCGGAACGGACGCCACGCGTCGTCGACCGTCGTGTAGAACAGGTGGGTGCCGTCGGCCGACCAGGTGGCGCCCCCGCTGGCGCCGGTGATCTCGTCGGGCAGCACCTCGCCGGTGCGCAGATCCTTGACCCGGATCGTGTAGCGCTCGTCGCCCTGCGTGTCGACCGACCAGGCCAGGAAGTTCTCGTCGTCGCTGATGCTGAACGCGCCGAGCGAGAAGAACTCGTGCCCCTCGGCCTCGACGTTGGAGTCGAGCAGAATCTCCTCGCCCGGGATCTCCGTGTCGGCGCTCAGTTCTGGCGGCGTCCAGTCGTCGGGGTCGGTCACGGCGCAGCGGCAGCGGATCGCGTACTGCTGCCCCTCGACGGTGCGCGCGTAGTACCACCAGGCGCCGTGACGGGTCGGCACCGACAGGTCGGTCTCGAGCGTGCGCGACTTGATCTCGTCGAAGATCTGCTGGCGCAGCGGCTCGAGGTGCTCGGTCGCCGCCTCGGTGTACGCGTTCTCCGCCTCGAGGTAGGCCAGCGTCGCCGGGTCCTCCTTGTCGCGCAGCCACTCGTAGTCGTCGACGAAGTCGTCGCCGTGGTGGCTGCGGGTGACGGGACGCGGTTCGGCGATCGGTGCGGGGGTGGACGGAGAAGGCGCGGTCATGACTGAAACGTACCCGTGTGTCCCGCGCCCAGCGCGGGGTCGTCGGCGCGGAACGTGTGCACCGGCCCGGGCGGGGTCCAGCGGGTCTCGAACCGCACGGTGACGCGCCCCAGGCCCGCTCCCCAGACCCACCCGTCGCCGTGGTCGTCGTGGTGGACGTCCATACCCGGGTACCAGCGCGCGGGACGTTCGTCGCGCACCTCGGCGTTGGCGTCGTCGGCCTCCGGCTCGTCGGCGTCGTCGTCCTCGGCGAACAGGTCGTCCTGCACCCAGTCGGCGAGGCCGCTGACGCCGACGCCCAGCAGCCGCAGCCCGTTGCTGATGTCCTCGCCGGCCAGCAGGGCGCGCGCCGTCGTGGCGAGGACGCGCGCGTTGTCGGTGGGGTGCGCGAGGGTCGACGAGCGCGTGTGGGTCTCGAAGTCGTGGTGGCGCATCTTGAGCGTCACGGTGCGGCCCGACAGCCCGCTCTTGCGCAGGCGGGCCGAGACGCCGCGCGCCATCCGCTCGATGATGGACTCCAGCTGCAGTCGATCTGCGATGTCACGTTCGAAGGTGTCCTCGACGCTGACGGACTTCGCCTCGCGCGATGCCACGACGGGCCGGTCGTCGTCGGCGCGCGAGAGCCGGTGCAGCGAGCGTCCCGCCGACTGGCCGAGCAGGCGCACGAGCTCGTCCTCGCTCTGGCGCCGCACCTCGTCGACGGTCAGGATGCCGACGCGTCGCAGCCGCTCGGCCGTCGCCGGCCCGACGCCCGGGATGGCGGTCGCCTGCATGGGTCCGAGCACATCGGCCTCGGTGCCGGGTGCCACCACGAAGACGCCGTCGGGCTTGTTGATCTCGCTCGCGATCTTGGCCATGAGCTTGGACGACGCGACCCCCACCGATGCGGTGAGCCCGCCGGTGATCTCGGCGATGTCCGCGCGGATGCGCTCGACGACCTCCTCCACCCCGTCGGGATCGAACGTCGGACCGGCCGCGAGGTCGACGAACGCCTCGTCGAGCGACAGGGGCTCGATCAGCTCGGACTCCTGGCGCAGCCGCTCCATGACGAGCCGGCTCGCCTCGCGGTACGCGTCGAACCGGCCGCCGAGGAACGCCGCGTGCGGGCAGCGGGCCCGCGCCTCGGCCGTCCGCATCGCGGAGCGCACGCCGTGGACGCGGGCCTCGTACGACGCCGTCGCGACGACCCCGCGCTGGCCAACGCCGCCGACGATGACGGGCCGGCCACGCAACGAGGGCTTGTCGCGCTGCTCGACGGAGGCGAAGAAGGCATCGAGATCGAGGTGCATGATCGACGCCGTGGACCGCATGGGCCCATTGTCTCCTGGGGCACCGACAGCGTCGTCGTCCACACCCCGCGGGCCGGGACCGGGTTCTCCACAGGTTCGCGGCGGACCCTGCCGCCGCGCCGAGTCCGCAGCGAGCGTGGGGTGCATGACCCAGACACCTCCCACCTACGTGGCCCACGACGTCTCCGATCTCCTCAACGCACTGCCGACGATGTTCGGCTTCCGGCCCGCCGAGTCGCTCGTCGCGGTCGCGACGCACGGCCCCAGGCGCCGGTTCGGCTTCCGCCTGCGCGTCGACATCCCCGCGGAGCAGGACGTGCGAGCCGTGGCCGAGCTCGTCGTCCTCCACCTGCGGCACCAGGGTGCCGATGGCGCGATCGTCATCGCTGTCACGGATCGCCAGGACGTCGCCCGCGAGCTGCTCGACGCGATCCACGCCGAGCTCGGCGAGATCGACCTGATCGTGCGGGCCCGTGCCGACGGCGAGCGCTATTGGACCGACGAGCCGGGATCGTCCGCCGCGGGCACCCGCTACCAGACGTCGGACCACCACCTGGCGATCGTGCAGGCCGTCGCGGCCGGGCAGCAGATCCTGCCCGACCGCGACGCGCTGGTGAAGCGCTTCGCGGCGGTCACGGGGGAGCGGCGCCGGTGGCTGGGACACGCCGCCGACGAGATCCTCGCCGAGGTCGTGCCGCAGGTGGCACGCACCGCCCCTGAGGACCTCGCGCGCGTCGGCATGGCAGTCGCCGGCCCGATCCTCGACCGGGCGATGTCGGGTCATCGGGTGTCGGACGGCGACCTGTTGCGCTTCGCGGCCTGGGTCTCGTGCATCGCCGTCCGCGACGCGGTATGGTCGCGCTTCACGCGGGACAACGCGCCGGACATGGCCCGCGCGCTCACCCTGGTCAGCAGCACGGTCGTGCCGCCGTTCGAGCCGGCCGTGCTCAGCCTGACGGCGTTCGCGACCTGGCTGACCGGCGACGGGGCCGCGGCCCTCATCGCGGTGGAGCGAGCGCTGCGAGCGGACCCGGCCTACTCGATGGCGCAGATCATCCTCGACACGCTGCAGGCCGGCGTCTCACCCGAGCACTGGCCGGGATTCGACGTCGACCAGGACACCCTGTCGATCCACCGGTAGCCTCCGTCCATGCCTGCATCCCTCACGTTGGCCATCTTCTTCCTCGTCGTCGCGCTCGGTGCCACCGTGGCATGGGTCAACCGGCGCCGCGTGGCGCGGACGAGCCCCACGACGGGTCGCGCCGTGGTCGCCCGCTGGACGGGCTACGGTGCCGCGGCCTCGGCGCTGCTCGGCATCCTGCTCCTCGCGGGATCGTGCGTCACCCAGGTCACGACCAAGAACGTGGGCGTCGTGACGTCCTTCGGGCGTCCCGTGGGCGCCCTCGGCAACGGACTCCACCTCAAGGCGCCCTGGCACAAGGTGACCGAGTTCGACGCCGCGGTGCAGACCGACTCGCACAAGGGCAAGGACTCCGGCTCGACCTGCACCGACATCCGCATCGGCAACCAGTCCGTCGCGTGCGTCGACAACTCGGTGCGCTGGCGCATCGTCCAGGACTCCGCCGACGACCTCTACCGCGACTACCGCGAGTTCGACAACGTCCGCGACAGCCTCGTGACCCGCGAGCTCGACGCGGCGCTCAACGAGGTCTTCGCCGACTACGACCCCCTGGCGGGCGTCGACACCAACGGCGCCTCGACGGCCCCCAGCCTCGACGAGCTGTCCGACGAGGTCACCACGCGCCTGCGCGACAAGGTCGGCAACCAGGTCGAGGTGCTGAGCGTCATCATCCCGCTGGTGTCGTTCGACAAGACGACGCAGGACAAGATCAACGACTATCAGGCCGAGCTGGCCAACACCCGGATCGCCCGCCAGAAGCAGCAGACCGCCGACGCCCAGGCCGAGGCCAACCGCAAGCTGTCCGGCTCGGTGTCGAACGACCCCAACGTCCTCGTGTCCAAATGCTTCGACGTCCTCGCCGAGATGGTCAACGCCAAGGAGCCGGTGCCGGCCGGGTTCACGTGCTGGCCCGGTGGCGGCACGGGCGTCGTGATCCCGTCGGCCGGGACGACCACGCGGTCGGGCGGCGACACGCAGTAGCCCGCTCCCGCGGGCAGGGGCCCGCGTCGGCGCGGTCGCGGGAACGGCCCGGAGCCCTACGCTTGCTCCATGGGACAGGACGTCGACGCGCGTGAGTTCAGCCGCGAGGACCGCACGCAGTACCGGGCCAAGGTCAGGCGGTGCCTCGACGTGTTCGCCCGCATGCTGGGCGAGCACGACTTCAGCGTCGAGCACACGCAGGTCGGCATCGAGATCGAGTTCAACCTCGTCGACGGCAACGGCGATCCCGCGCTGAAGAACGCCGAGGCGCTGGCCGCAATCGCCGACCCGGACTTCCAGACCGAGCTGGGCCTGTTCAACATCGAGATCAACGTCCCGCCGGCGCGGATCGCGGGCACGGGGCTCGACACGCTGCAGGCCGCCCTGCGGGACGACCTCAACGCGGCCCAGGCCAAGGCGGCCACCGTCGACGCCCACCTGCTCATGATCGGCATCCTGCCGACCCTGCAGGAGGGACACTTCAGCCGCGACGCGATCTCGGCGAACCCGCGCTACCACCTGCTGTCGGAGCAGATCCTTGCCGCCCGCGGCGAGGACATCGAGATCGTCATCGACGGTGTCGACCGGCTCGCGACGACCGCCGACACGATCATCCCCGAGGCGGCGTGCACCAGCACCCAGCTCCACCTGCAGGTGGAGCCCGACGAGTTCGCCCCCATGTGGAACGCGGCGCAGGCCATCGCGGCCGTCCAGGTCGCGGTCGGCGCGAACTCACCCTTCCTGCTGGGGCAACAGCTGTGGCACGAGACGCGTATCGCCCTGTTCGAGCAGGCCACCGACACCCGCAGCGAGGAGCTCAAGGCGCAGGGGGTGCGCCCCCGCGTGTGGTTCGGCGAGCG
>JAOPXY010000110.1 GCA_025964895.1 Aeromicrobium sp. | reverse complement strand
GGCGACCTCGACGATCGTCGTCTCGATCTTCTACCTGCTGGCCCAGATGGTCGGCGCCGGAGCGCTGGTCTCGCTGCTGCTGGGCGTCGACGGCGACACCGCGAAGAACCTCACGATCGCCGCGGTCGGCGTGCTGATGATCTTCTACGTCGTGATCGGCGGCATGAAGGGCACCACCTGGGTGCAGATCGTCAAGGCGGTCCTGCTGATGGGCGGAACCATCCTGATCAGCGTGCTGGTGCTCGCCAAGTACGGGTTCAACATCTCCGACCTGCTCGGCACGGCCGCCGAGAACAGCGGCCAGGGCAGCGCATTCCTGGAGCCCGGTCTCAAGTACGGCGTCACGACGACGAGCAAGATCGACTTCATCTCGCTCGGCATCGCGCTGGTGCTCGGCACCGCCGGCCTCCCCCACATCCTCGTGCGGTTCTACACCGTCCCCACCGCCCGCCAGGCGCGGCAGTCGGTCCTGTGGGCCATCGGCATCATCGGCACGTTCTACCTGCTCACGCTGATCCTCGGCTTCGGCGCGGCTGCCCTGGTGACCGGCGATGCGAAGCAGCGGATCGTCGACTCCGGCGGCAACCTCGCGTCACCGCTGCTGGCCGAGGCCGTGGGCGGTGGTTCCGGGACGACCGGGGGCGCCATCTTGCTGGCCCTGATCTCGGCCGTGGCGTTCGCGACGATCCTGGCCGTCGTCGCAGGTCTGACCCTGACCTCGGCGTCGTCGGTGGCGCACGACCTCTACGCGAGCGTGTGGAAGAAGGGCCAGGCAACGGGTGCGGACGAGATCCGCGTGGCCCGCATCGCGGCCTTCGTCATCGGCGGAGTCGCGATCGCGCTGGCCATCCCCGGGCAGAGCCTCAACGTCGCGTTCCTCGTGGCGCTGGCCTTCGCCGTCGCGGCGTCGGCGAACCTGCCGGCCCTGCTGTTCAACCTGTTCTGGAAGCGCTTCAACACCCGCGGCGTCCTGTGGAGCATCTACGGCGGCCTGATCTCGTCGGTGGGGCTCGTGATCTTCTCCCCCGTCGTCTCCGGCAAGGGCCTCGACGCCAACGGCAAGAACCTGTCGCTGCTGCCCGAGAGCATCGACATCAGCTGGTTCCCGCTGGAGAACCCCGGCATCGTGTCGATCCCGCTGGGCTTCCTGCTGGGCTACCTCGGGACGGTGACCTCGAAGGATCGCACCTCGCAGGAGCGGTTCGCCGAGCTGGAGGTCCGGTCGATGACCGGCGCCGGGTCGGAGAAGTGACACGTCACGGCAGCAGACCGTGCCGCCGGGCGGCGACGACGGCCTCGTGACGCGATCGTGCGCCGAGTCGCGCCATCGCGCCGCGCAGGTAGCTCTTGACGGTCTCGGGCGCGAGGCCGAGCCGCTCGGCGATCGCGGTGTTGCGGTGCCCGGCCGCGACGAGCGAGATGACGTCGAGCTGGCGGGGGGTCAGCTCGACGCCTCCCGCCTGCCGGCGGCCGACCTCGGCCAGCAACGACTCCATCCGGGAGCGCGTCGCCGGGTCGGACGTCTCGCGGGCGATGGCCCGCAGCTCGCCGACGGCGTCGCGCAGCCGCTGGAGCTCCGCGGTGGCGTCGCCCGCATGCTCACGGGCCAGGCGCAGGTCGACGCGACGGTCGACCTCGTCGCGGATCTCCATCTCACCGGCCACCTTGCGCGCCTCGGCGACGAGGGACTCGAGGACCGCCTCCGACAACGGCCCACGACTGCGGGTGCCCGCGTACAGCAGCCCGCGGACGTCGTCACGGACCACGATCGGCACGACCGCCAGGAACGTGACGCGCTCGCCGAGGATCTGCCGGTCGTACTCGTGCGTGATGTCCAGCGACGTGCCGTAGTCACGCACGTAGGCGGGACGCCGGCTCAGCCAGGTCTTGCCCCCGAGGCCCTGGGACGGCTTGATGACGATCGTCGCCAGATCGTTCGTGACCTCACCCATCGTCAGCGTCACCGGGACGCCGTGCTCGTCGCGCAGCCCGCCGAAGACCAGGGGCACGTCGCGGTGACGACGGAGCCGGGCCGCGGCCGAACGGAGCAGGTCGAGGTCGTCCACGCGTTCGTCGATCATGACCCGCCACCCCCTTCCGGGGCTAGACCGTGCCCCGTCGGCCCCACACGATGTGGGGTAGGCCACACCAGTTTGTCACGGGCCGCCACGACCGCACCGCCGCAACGAGGAGTGTCATGACCGAGCAGAACATCAGCAACCTGTCCCACGAGGATCGCGTGTTCGACCCGCCGGCCGATCTGGCGGCCCGGGCCAACGTCAAGGCCGAGGTGTACGAGACCGCGGCTGCCGATCGTCCCGCCTTCTGGGGCGAGCAGGCCCAGCGGCTCGACTGGGGCACCCCGTTCACCGAGGTGCTCGACTGGTCGGACGCGCCGTTCGCGAAGTGGTTCGTCGGCGGCACGCTCAACGCCGCGTACAACTGCGTCGACCGCCACGTCGAGGCCGGCAACGGCGACCGCGTCGCGCTGCACTTCGTCGGGGAGCCCGCGGACGACACCCGCGACATCACGTACGCCGAGCTCAAAGACCTCGTGTCCCAGGCGGCCAACGCGCTGATCGACCTGGGCGTGCAGACCGGCGACCGCGTCGCGATCTACCTGCCGATGATCCCCGAGGTGGTCGTCGCGATGCTGGCCTGCGCGCGGCTCGGCGCCCCCCACACCGTCGTGTTCGGCGGCTTCAGCGCCGACGCCCTCTCCAGCCGCATCCTCGACTGCGAGGCGAAGGTCGTCATCACCGCCGACGGCGGCTACCGCCGCGGCAACCCGTCGGCGCTCAAGCCGGCGGTCGACGAGGCCCTGCAGAAGTGCCCCGACGTGACGGGCGTCCTCGTCGTGCGGCGCACCGGCCAGGAGGTCGAGTGGACCGAGGGCCGTGATGTCTGGTGGCACGACACCGTCGACCAGGCCTCGACCGAGCACACGCCGGAGATGTTCGACGCCGAGCACCCGCTCTACGTCATGTACACGTCCGGCACGACCGGCTCGCCCAAGGGCATCCTGCACACGACCGGCGGCTACCTCGTGCAGTCGGCGTGGACGTTCTGGGCCGTCTTCGACCACAAGCCAGACGACGTCTACTGGTGCACCGCCGACGTCGGCTGGGTCACCGGCCACTCGTACATCGTCTACGGACCGCTGGCCAACGGCGCGACGCAGGTGCTCTACGAGGGCACCCCCGACACCCCCCACAAGGGCCGCTGGTGGGAGATCATCGAGAAGTACAAGGTCTCGCTGTTCTACACCGCGCCCACCGCGATCCGCACCTGCATGAAGTGGGGCGAGGAGATCCCCGCGAAGCACGACCTGTCGAGCCTGCGCATCCTCGGCTCGGTCGGTGAGTCGATCAACCCCGAGGCGTACGTCTGGTACCGCGAGAACATCGGCGGCGGCCGCACGCCGATCGTCGACACGTGGTGGCAGACCGAGACCGGCGCGCACATGATCAGTCCGCTGCCGGGCGTCACGTCCGGCAAGCCCGGATCGGCCATGACCGCGATCCCGGGCATCGCGGCGGAGGTCGTCGACGACGCCGGCAGACCGGTCGAGAACGGCGAGGGCGGCTACCTCGTCATCACCGAGCCGTGGCCGTCGATGCTGCGCACGATCTGGGGCGACGACCAGCGCTACAAGGACACGTACTGGGCCCGCTGGCCGCAGTACTACTTCGCCGGCGACGGCGCCCGCAAGGACGAGGACGGCGCGATCTGGCTGCTCGGCCGCGTCGACGACGTCATGAACGTGTCGGGCCACCGCCTGTCGACGACCGAGATTGAGTCGGCCCTCGTGTCGCACCCCAAGGTCGCCGAGGCCGCCGTCGTCGGCGCGACCGACGACACCACGGGCCAGGCCGTCGTGGCCTTCGTCATCCTTCGCGAGTCCGCTCAGGGCGGCGGCGACGACATCATCGCCGAGCTCCGGACCCACGTCGGCAAGGAGATCGGCCCGATCGCCAAGCCCCGCAGCATCATGGTCGTGCCGGAGCTGCCCAAGACCCGCTCGGGCAAGATCATGCGACGGTTGCTGAGAGATGTGGCTGAGAACCGCGAGGTCGGCAACACCACGACACTGGCCGACTCCGGCGTCATGGACCTCATCACGTCCGGCATGAAGGGTGCCAAGGACGAGGACTGAGCAGCGGGCGATCTTGGTCACACGGACAGGCTCAGGACGGCTTTCGTTCAGTTTCATCTCATGTCGTCAGGGCACCGTGGCAGTCATGGAGAACATGACCACCCCGCTGCCCGACGAGTCCGTGCTGCCCCATCGCCGGGTGCGCGCGGATCTTCTCGGCGGCGGTGCGGTGCTCGCGGTCGTCATCGTCGGCAACCTGCTGTGGCACGCGTCCGACGCTGGCATCCTGTCGGCTTTCGGCTCCCACTGAATCCTGCACGGGGTGCGGGCGGTCCGCAGTCGCTTGTAGGCTCGCGGGTATGACCTCCCCGGAACAGCCGACGATCGGCCGACTCGTCGGCGATGCGAGCCGCGACATCGCACTCCTGGTGCAGTCCGTCATCAAGCTGGCGAAGAGTGAGCTGCGGGTCAGCGCGAAGGCCGGCGGCATCGGCGCGGGCATGATCGCCGTGGCGGCCTTCTTCGGCCTGCTGATCATCATCCTGCTGTCGATCTCGGCGGCCTACTTCATCGTCATGGCCGGCCTCGACCCCGCGTGGGCGTTCCTCATCGTCGCCGGCGCGTACCTGCTGCTCGCGGCGCTGCTGATCCTGGTCGGCATCCGGCTGCTCAAGAAGATCCGCGCCCCCGAGAAGACGATCGCCGCGGCCAAGGAGATCCCCGCCGCCCTGAAGGGCCAGACGGACGACGAGCGGGCCGGCGTCGTGCGCCTCGACCGTCCCGCCTGACCCACCCCGACCCCCCTGACCCGACGTCGTAAGCGTCAGCGGCGGCGTGACGCGATCGCGTGACCGCCGAGGCCCAGTACCGCGGCCGCGGCGCCGGTCCAGGCCATGGGGCGCAGCCACTGCGCCAGCGAGTCGCCGGCCCGGTCGACCAGCAGCTTCTGCAGCGACTTCGCGAACGCGGTCGAGCCCTCCAGTCCGTCGATCAGCATGGGCGTGACGATCGACGTGCCCGCCCACAGCGTGCCGGCCGCCACCAGCGCGCCGATGCCCAGCCCGGCGATCGCGAGCGGACGGCTGCGCGCGCCCAGCACGCACACCGCGACCGACACCAGGATCGCCATGAGGCCCAGCAGGGTCCACAGCCTGGACCGTTCCACCCACTGCACGTGCTCGCGGTCCTGCTCGTCGCCGATCTGCACCGGCACCGCGAGATCGTCCGGCAGCGAGACCGGGAGCTGGTCGCCCACGCGTTGCGCCACGACGGCGGCCATGGGCCCCAGGTCGACCGTCAGCGGACCGGCCGCGTCGCCGAGGGCCGAGCGGTGCAGGGTGCGCTGGCTGTCCTCCCATGCGGCCGTGACGTCGGGCTGGTTGGCGGCCTGCACCGCGACTGACGTCATGACGGCGGCCGCGGCGCCCTCCAGCGCCTCGGGCAGGAGGCCGCGGGCCACGAAGTCGTTCGCGACGTAGGCCGCGACCGAGCGCTGCAGCTCGGCATCGCGGGCCAGGTCGCTGCTGAGGGCGACGTAGCCGTCCTCGTCCTGCACGTTGATCGTGAGCCACAGCATCGGCACCGTGACGATCGTCGCGATCGTCGCCACGACCCCAGCCAGGAACGACGGCAGCGATCTCATGCGCAGTCGCCCGTCGACACGGCGGACGTCGCGGCGATGCCGCGCCGCGCATCGTCCGCGACCTGCCCGGCGGTCAGCGCGTAGCCCGTCGACTTGTCCGAGACCGAGGCGGCGAAGATGACGCCGAGGACCCGACCGGACTCCGAGACGAGCGGACCGCCGGAATTGCCCGACCGCACGAGCCCGCGCACCGAGAAGGTCTCGCGGACGACCTCGCCGGAGTCGTAGATGTCGGGGCTGCGGAGCTTCATCTCGGTGCGGATGCGTGCGGCCCTCGCGTCGAAGGGACCGTTCTCGGGATAGCCCAGCACCGCGGCGGCCTGCCCGGCCTTGCCGCTGTCGTCGAACCGGAGCGGCGGCAGGTCGACGTCCTCGGTCGCGAGCACCGCGACGTCCAGCTCACGGTCGAACAGGACGACCCGCGCCGGCACCTGGCGCCCGTCGACAACGATCGACGGCTTCTCGACGCCCGCGACGACGTGGGCGTTGGTCATGATGCGGCCCTCGGCATACGCGAAGCCGGAGCCCTCGATGCCGCGATCGCACCTGGCCTGGCCGAGGATCTTCACGACGCTGTCGCGGGCCTGGGACACGCCGCGGGTGGCGAGCGTCTTCTCGTCGGGCGGATCGACCTCGATGATGTCCTCGGACTCGAATGGATCGATGTACCGCGGGAACAAGTTGGAGTCGAGGACCTCGTTGAACGACCGGAGCACCGACGTGGCGCGCGAGGGCATCGCGGCGTCGACCCGCTCCAGTATCGACGAGTCGCGCGACGCGGTCGACAGGTACGGGATCGACGTCCCGCTGACGGAGTAGCCCAGCGCCCACGCGGCACACAGCACCGCGACGATGCTGAGCGCGCTGCCGGCGATCGCGTCGACCCACCGCAGGGGTCGCCACGTGAGGCCGTCGCGGAGCGCCGAGCCGACGAACGTCCCGATCGCCTGCCCGATCGCGCCGGCGCCGATCACGAGGCCCAGCGCGAGCAGCGACGTCGACAGCGTCGGGCGGCCGTCCGACAGGATCATCGGCACGATCGCCAGCGCCGCGAGGCCCGCGAGCAGCAGGCCCGTCGTCGCGATGAGGTTGACCACGAAGCCCTGGAAGTAGCCCGAGATGGCGTACGCAACCAGGACCACGACGATGACCAGGTCGAGGGAGTTCATGACGACGGCGGTGAGAGCTGGGGCAGCGGCCGGGTGACGCTCTCGTCCCAGGCCTGTTCCCAGCCCAGCACCTCGAACAGCCGGGAGATGACGCCCGCCGTGAAGCCCCACAGCGGGATCGGGGTGCCGATCTCGAACGCCGGGCCCCGCCACCCCGTCGTGTGGACGACGCTGAACCGGTTGGCGGGGTCCATGAGGCCGCTGATCGGCTGGTGGATCACCGTGACGACCTCCTGGTCGCTGACCGGTCCCAGCGTCGTGGGCTCGCGCCAGTAGCCCAGCACCGGTGTCACGGCGAAGTTACTCGGCGGCAGCCACAGCGTCGGCAGGATGCCGAACACGTCGACCGTCGCGGGGTCGAGGCCGACCTCCTCCTGCGCCTCCCGCAGCGCCGTCGCGGCGGCATCCGCGTCCTCGGGATCGGACTTGCCGCCGGGGAAGGCGATCTGGCCCGCATGGCTGCGCATCGTCGACGAGCGCTCCGTCAGCAGCAGCTCGGGGCCGTCGACGCCGTCGGAGAACAGCATCAGCACCGCGGCCGGGCGGGCGTCGTCGGGGACCTTCGGGAAGCGCGGCGACAGCTTCGCGGCCTCGACGGACGAGGCGAGGTCGGCGAGCGGCCGGAGCCAGACCGGCAGGCTGTCCACCGTCACGGCGCGACCCCCAGGTGTCGTTCGATCGCCGCCGTCAGATCGGCGTACGAACGGAACTCCTTGCGCTCCGTGGCCACTATTGTTCCCTGCCCGTCCACGAACACCGTCTGCGGCAGGGCCACGACCCCCAGAGACCGCGCCGTCTTCTGGTCCGGATCGCTGAGCTGGGGGTACGTCACCCCCGAGAAGCGGGCGAGCTCGATCGCGTCGTCGGGAGCGGTGTCCTTGAAGTCGATGCCGATGACCCGCACCTCGTCGCCGAGCTCCTCGTGGGCCCGCGCGAGCAGCGGGAGCTCCGTGCGGCACGGCTTGCACCAGCTGGCCCACAGGTTGATGACGGTGGGCGTGCCGGTCAGCCCGGCGAGGTTCACGGGGTTGCCGCCGCCCAGGCAGTCGAGCGTCACGTCGGGCAGGGCGTCGTCGCCCGGGGCAGGGGCGCCGGCCCCGGCCGCCGGGCAGTCCTCGATGCCCGCGGCCTGCTTCGCCGCTGCGAGCTCGTCGGCGGCAACGGTCGGGGCCGGCCCACCGCCGAACGTCGGCTTGGTGCTCGACGGATCGGACGAACCCGCGCATGCGGCGACTGCGAGCAGCGTCGACGCTGCCAGCAGCGTCCGCATCCTCATGCCGGACCCTGCGTCGTCACGAGCGCCGCGGCCTCGACCGGATCGGTCGGGCCGATGCCGAAGGACGGGCACCAGGCGGCTACGGGGCACGCACCGCACGCGGGCTTCTTGGCGTGGCAGCGACGGCGGCCGTGCCAGATGAGCCGGTGGCTCAGCATCGTCCAGTCGCTGCGCGGGAACAGCGCGCCCACCGCGTGTTCGGTCTTCACCGGATCCTTGACGATCTCCTCCGGCACCCACTCGAAGCGGCGCACGAGGCGCGCGAAGTGGGTGTCGACTGTGATGCCCGGGACGTCGAAGGCGTTGCCCAGCACGACGTTCGCGGTCTTGCGGCCGACGCCCGGGAGGGCCACGAGATCCGCAAGGCGTCCGGGCACCTCGCCGTCGAAGCGCTCGACGAGCATCGCGGACAGGCCCAGCAGGCTGTCGGTCTTGGCGCGGAAGAATCCCGTGGGCCGGATGATCTGCTCCAGGTCAGCGCGCGCCGCCGAGGCCATTGCGGCGGCGTCCGGGTAGGCCGCGAACAGCGTCGGCGTGATCGCGTTGACCCGGCGGTCCGTCGTCTGCGCCGACAGGACGGTCGCGACGAGCAGCTCGAAGGGCGTCCCGAAGTCGAGCTCGCACCCGGCCTCGGGATACGTCTCCGCGAGCACCCGGTGGATCTTGCGGGCCCGGCGCACGAGGGCCGTGTCAGGACGTGGCAGGGTGGTCGACACGCGCTCCAGCGTACGTGGGTCGGCGCGCATCTCGCGGAGAGTGGCTCTTATGTGGGAAACTGCGCAAGGGTTCACACACAGTGATCCGCGAAACAATCGATGGGAAGACCGTGACCGACGACGTTCTCCGCCAGGCACCGCTGTTCTCCGGCCTCGACGACGAGGTCGCCAGCGCCCTCGAGTCCTCGATGTCGTCGTCGTCACTGCGCCGTGGAGAGATCCTGTTCAGCGAAGGTGACGACGGCAACCAGCTGTACGTCGTGACCGAGGGCAAGATCAAGCTCGGCCGCACGTCCCCCGACGGCCGCGAGAACCTCCTCGCGATCCTCGGCCCCGGACAGATGTTCGGCGAGCTGTCGTTCTTCGACCCGGGCCCCCGCTCCGCGACCGCGACCGCCGTCACCGACGTCGAGCTCAAGAGCCTCGGACACGAGGCGCTGTCGCCCGTGCTCAACGCGCACCCCGACGTCGCGCACGCGCTGCTGAACCAGCTCGCCGGCCGGCTCCGCCGCACCAACGAGGTCGTCGGTGACCTGGTGTTCAGCGACGTTCCCGGCCGCGTGGCCAAGGCGCTGCTCGACCTCGCCTCGCGCTTCGGCCGCCGCGCCGACGACGGCATCCACGTCAACCACGACCTGACGCAGGAGGAGCTCGCCCAGCTGGTCGGCGCGTCCCGCGAGACGGTCAACAAGGCGCTGGCCGACTTCGCGAGCCGCGGCTGGCTCCGCCTCGAACCCCGCTCGGTCGTCATCCTCGACCTCGAACGCCTCCAGCGCCGCGCCCGGTGAGGCACCGAATTTTGGCCGCAGATCAACCGTTCTAGGCCGTTCCGAAGCGCGGAACGGTTGATCCCGGGCCAAATCTCGGACGGGGCCCGCGGTAGCCGCGCTCGGCCAGGGCGCTGTGGACCCGCCAGGCGATCTGGTTCTCGTTCCTGAAGTCCTCGGCCGTGATGACGATGACGCGCCAGCCGAGCGCCTCGAGCCGTTCGCGGCGCAGGTGGTCGCGCTGGCGCTGCGTGGCGTCCCGCTCATGGTGCCAGCCGTCGTGCTCGACGACGACCTTCCACCGCAGATAGACGAGGTCGCCCTTCGCCACGCGGATGCCGAGCTCGTCGACGATCTCCACGTTGGGCTCCGGTACCGGCAGGCCGGTGACGTGCAGGATCCACCGGACGTCCGACTCCCGCGGCGAGTCGACCCGCTCCCGGACGAGGGGCGCGACCCGGCGGGCGCGCTGCACGCCGTCTAGGTGCGACTCCAGCACGAACGCCCGCAGATCGAGCAGGTCGACCTGGCCCTGTCGGACGAGCCAGTCGCCCACCCGCAGCAGTGTCCGCTCGTCGAGCCGGGTCGCGACGTCAACGAACGTGCGGGCGGCGCCGAGCACGGGCACACCGCGCACGAACGTCGTCCGCAACCGGTCCTGGCGCCGGTGGACCACGAGCCCCGCCCGCTCGACGTGCACGCCGCCGGCCGTCGAGAAGTGCAGAGGGGTCGGCGTGGCGGTGTCGAGGCCCCGCCACCGCAGGTTGCTGACGTGCGAGAGCGCCGCGTCGTCCGGGAGCACCCTCAGCGCCGCCCGGACGCGTAGGTCCTCCGTCTCGATCGTGGCCGACGTCCGCCAGACGCCCTCGAAAACCTGCGCGAACCGTGCGCCCTGCAGCATCCTCGCGCTGACCCCGAGCGCGCGTGCCTCGGCCGGCGTGAACGGTCGGCCATGGAGCTCAGGAGGAATGGGAAGCACGCCCCGACCATGCCGAAATGAGCAACCAAGCGCGACCGCGAGCCCACAGCCCTGTGGACCCCCCGAGATCTGGCCCTACATCAACCTTCTCGGCAGTGATCCGACGGTGAAACGGTTGATCTGAGGCCAAATCTCGGACGGGCTAGGAGCGGAGGTACTCGAGCTGGGCGGCGACGCTGAGCTCGGCGGCGGGCCAGAGGGCCTCGTCGACGTCCTGGTAGACCCGCTGCACGACCTCGCGCGGGGTCGTCGCGCCGGTGTCGATCGCGGCCCGCACCTGGTCGAGGCGCTCGGCCCGGTGCTCCAGGTAGAAGTCGACGACGTCCGCGGGGGCGTCGATGACGGGGCCGTGCCCGGGCAGGATGTGTTGGACGAGGCCCTCCTCGATCAGCTCGCGGATGTGCGCGAGCGAGTCGAGGTACGGCCCCAGGACGCCGTCCGGGTGGGCGATGACCGTCGTGCCGCGGCCGAGGATCGTGTCGCCGCTGAGCAGCGAGCCCTCGGCCCCGAGCAGGAAGCACGTCGAGTCCGTCGTGTGACCGGGCGTGGCAAGGACGTCGATCGAGAGCCCGTCGACGTCGATCGTCTCGCCGTCGACCAGGGGCGACGCGCCGCGGCTGAACTCCGGGTCGGTCGAGCGCGCCGGCGCGCCGGTCAGCTCGACGATGCGCGACAGCGCCTCGGTGTGGTCGAAGTGCCGGTGCGTGAACAGGACGAGGCCCACCTCACCGGCCGTCGCCAGGACGGTCTGCAGGTGCGCGTCGTCGGACGGTCCGGGATCGACGACGACCGAGCGCGCCGCACCCGGCTCGCGCAGGATCCAGGTGTTGGTGCCGTCGAGCGTCATGATGCCGGGGTTCTGCGCCAGGACGAACGATGCGCGGTCGGACACCGCGACGGGGCTGATGCTCATGGCTGGTCTCCCACGTGCGTCTCCAGGAAGGGCTCGCCGTCGACCACCACGACCCTCGGCAGGATCGTCGTGAAGGTCCGTCCCGCAGCCGCGGCGACGACGGTGTCGGCCGTGAACGAGGAGACCTCGCGGCAGGCTGCGATCGTCGGCGGCATCATGGCCGCCTCGCCAACCTCGACCGCCGCGAGGACGCGCGCCAGCGGCGCCCAGGTGGCCTGGTCGGACTCCCGGCTGATGGCGCCGACGCGCTGGCCGTGCGGCAGGGCCGCGACGAAGAACCGGGTGTCGTACCGGCGCGGCTCGAACTCCGGCGTGATCCAGTGGGCCCAGGCGCCCACCAGGTCGGCACGGAGCACCAACTCGTGATCGCGCAGGAAGTCGGCGAAGGCCAGCTCCCCGGCGTCGAGCGCCTCGCGGGCGGCCTGCATGTCGGCGCCGCTGGTGTCGGAGACGACGGTGTCGCCGTCGGGCCCGGCCAGCAGGATGCCGGTCTCCTCGAACGTCTCGCGCACCGCGGCGACCACGAGGCCCCGCGCAAGGTCCGGCGCACACGAGAACAGCTCGCCCCAGTGCGCCGCGTCGGGGCCGAACCACGGCACGTCGTGCTCGACGTCGGAGGCCATCAGCCCGCCGCCGGGAAACACGTACATGCCGGCCGCGAACGCCATGCTCGTCTGCCGGCGCATGAGGTACGCCTCGATGCCCTCGGCACCGTCGCGCACCACGACGATCGTGGCCGCATCCCGCGGCTCGACCGGGTTCTCGGGCACGGTGGAGGCCCACTCCTTCAACCGCTCGGGGAGCGGGATGCGGGTGGTCATCGGACCTCGACGACCAACTCGACCTCGACCGGCGCGTCGAGCGGCAGCACCGCGACGCCCACGGCGCTGCGAGCGTGCTGCCCGATGTCGCCGAACGCGGTTCCGAGCAGCTCGCTCGCGCCGTTGGCGACGCCCGGCTGGCCAGTGAAGTCGGGTGCGCTGGCCACGAACACCGTCGCCTTGACGACCCGCACGACGTCATCGAGGTCGACGAGCGACTGCACGGCGGCGATCGCGTTGAGCGCGCACTGGCGCGCGCAGTCGTAGGCGACCTCCGCGGTGACGGCGTCGCCGACCTTCCCGGTCGCGAGCAGCTCGCCGGAGCTCAGCGGCAGCTGGCCGGACGTGTACACGTACGAGCCCGTGCGGACGGCGGGGACGTACACCGCGACCGGCACCGGCGGCGCCGGGACGGACAGGCCGACGTCCGCCAGCCGGTCGTCGACGCTGCCCATCAGGCGACCGGGCGCTTGAAGTAGGCGACGAGGTTCTCGGGGTTCATGCCCGGCACGATCTGCACGAGCTCCCACCCGTCCTGCCCGAAGTTGTCGAGGATCTGCTTCGTGGCGTGCACGAGGACCGGTGCGGTGAGGTACTCCCATTTCGTCATGCCTCGAACTGTATCGGTCGGCAAGCTTCGCGGAAGCACGAGAACCCCGACCGGGAGGCGGGATCCCGACTGCTCGGTAGGCTCGTCGTGTGGCTCTCTCGACCCAGCTCCATGTCGTCACCGGCAAGGGCGGCACCGGCAAGACGACGGTCGCCGCGGCACTCGCGATGTCGCTCGCCGGGCAGGGGAAGAAGGTCCTGCTGTGCGAGGTCGAGGGCCGGCAGGGCATCGCGCAGCTGTTCGACGTCCCGCCGCTGCCGTACGAGGAGCGCAGGATCGCCGTCGGCCTCGGCGGGGGCGAGGTGTTCGCGCTCGCGATCGACCCGGAGGCCGCGCTGCTGGAGTACCTCGCGATGTACTACCGGCTCGGCCGCGCCGGCAAGGCGCTCGACAAGTTCGGCATCATCGACTTCGCCACGACGATCGCCCCGGGCGTGCGCGATGTGCTCCTGACCGGCAAGGTCTACGAGGCCGCACGTCGCAAGGACGGCAACCGGTTCACGTACGACGCGGTCATCATGGACGCCCCGCCGACCGGCCGCATCACCCGGTTCCTCAACGTCAACGCCGAGGTCGCCGGCCTCGCGAAGGTCGGGCCGATCCGCCGCCAGGCCGACTCGATCATGGAGATGATGAGGTCGGCGCAGACGTGGGTCCACCTCGTCACCGTCCTGGAGGAGATGCCGGTGCAGGAGACGATCGACGGCATCGCCGAGCTGACGTCCGCCCGCCTCCCGGTGGGCCATGTGATCCTGAACCTCGTGCGGCCGCCGGTGCTCACCGCTTCGACGCGGGACGCCCTCGCGGCCGGCTCGCTCAAGACCGCGAGCGTCGCGAAGGCCCTGGCCGGAGCGGGCCTCGACGAGGCGGCCGCGCCCGCGTTGATCGCCGGCGGCGCCGCCCACCTCGAGCGCCAGCGCCTGCAGGACAGCCAGCGCGAGATCCTGGACGCCTGCGGACGCCCCCTCGTCGAGCTGCCGCTGCTGACCGACGGCGTCGACCTCGGCGCGCTGTTCGAGCTGGCCGAGAGGCTGGAGGCGCTCCCATGACCGGCAAGGCACAGACCGCGCCCTCGGCGCGCAAGGCACGCACCTCCCCGCGGGGCGGCACGCGGACGACATCGCCCGGCGATCTCGACATCGACGCGCTGCTGGACGACCCGACGACCGAGATCATCGTGTGCTGCGGATCCGGTGGCGTCGGCAAGACGACGACCGCCGCGGCCGTGGCGCTGCGGGCCGCGGAGAAGGGGCGGACGGTCTGCGTGCTGACGATCGACCCGGCCCGCCGACTCGCCCAGTCGATGGGGCTCACCGAGCTCGACAACACGCCCCGCCCCGTGCAGGGCGCCGCGGTCGACGGCGGATCGCTCGACGCCATGATGCTCGACATGAAGCGGACGTTCGACGAGGTCGTGGAGCAGCACGCGACACCGGAGAAGGCGGCGCAGATCCTGGCCAACCCGTTCTACGTGGCCCTGTCGAGCTCGTTCGCGGGCACGCAAGAGTACATGGCGATGGAGAAGCTGGGCCAACTGCACGCGACCGGCACGTGGGACCTCATCGTCGTCGACACACCACCGTCACGCTCGGCGCTGGACTTCCTCGACGCACCCGATCGGCTCTCGTCGATGCTCGACGGCCGGTTCATCAAGCTGCTGCTCGCGCCCGCGAAAGGGCCGGCGCGGCTGCTGAGCGCGGGGTTCGGCATCGTCACGAGCGCTCTCAACAAGGTGCTGGGCGCCCAGGTGCTGACCGACATGCAGACGTTCGTCGCGGCCTTCGACACCCTGTTCGGCGGCTTCCGCCAGCGGGCGGAGGGCACCTACGCGCTGCTGCAGGCCGACGGGACGGCGTTCCTCGTCGTCGCCGCGCCGGAGCCGGCCGCGATGCGCGAGGCGTCGTACTTCGTCGAGCGCCTGGCCGGCGAGAACATGCCGCTCGCGGGGCTCGTGGTCAACCGGGTGCACGAGACCGGTGCCGACGGCATCACGGCCGTCGACGCGGAGTCGGCCGCCCACAAGCTGTCCGGCGGCACGACCGCGGCGGGCGCGACGGCCGAGCTGCTGGCGATCCACGCCGATCGCATGCGCGTCGCGGCGCGCGAGTCACGACTCAAGAAGCGCTTCACCGCGGCCCACCCGGCCGTCCCGACCGTGACGGTCGCGGCGCTGGCCGGTGACGTCCACGATCTCGAGGGCCTGCGCCTGATCGGCGACCTGCTGGCCCAGAAGGCGTGACGGAAGGTCAGACGGCGACGGACAGGACGCTGCGCCACGTGGTGACGTTCGGGCGACGACGCAGCAGCGCACGACGCTCACGCTCGGTCATGCCACCCCACACGCCCCACTCGATGCGGTTGTCGAGGGCCTCGGCCAGGCACTCGGCCCGGACCTCGCACGTGCCGCAGACCTGCTTGGCGCGGTTCTGCTCCGCGCCCTTGACGAACAGGGCATCTGATTTGCCCCGACACGCGGCATCGGCCGCCCAGTTTTCGTTCCACATGATGAACCTCCCCGAGACCGGCCCCGTGGCCGAAGTTGGTTAAGACAAACGTAGGAACTTCTCGGGCGTGGCGTCAGAGCGTTGTTGATCATTTTGTGTAGTCCCGAAGGACTAGACACATTGTCGCCGTCCAGATCCCTTGGCCCCGGTCCCGTAGTCTGTGAGCATGGCCTTGGACGACTTTCGCGACTCGCTGCGCCGCGCGGCCCAGTCCGAGACGCACAGCAGACACAAGCCGGTTCTGATCGCGTCGATGGGCAAGCTGTCGCTCATCGCCGGCGCGCTCGTCGCGCTCATGATGATCCCCGCCACCGCCCTCGTCGCGGTGACGACGAACGATGTGACCAGCGACGTCATCGACCTGCCGCTGACCCTCGAGGACGTCCCGAGCGCGCAGACGTCCCGGCTGCTCGCGGCGAACGGCGAGCTCATCGCGTACTTCTACAGCGAGAACCGCCAGGACGTCCCGCTCGCGGAGATCGCCACCACGATGCAGGACGCACTTTTGTCGATCGAGGACTCGCGCTTCTACGAGCACGGCGCGCTCGATCTCAAGGGCACGCTGCGTGCGGTCGTCAACAATGCGTCCGAGGGTCAGACCCAGGGCGGATCGTCGATCACGCAGCAGCTGGTCAAGCTGACCCTCGTGTCGCAGGCGACGACGAAGGAGCAGGTGGCGGCGGCCACGAAGAAGTCGACGGCGCGCAAGATCCGTGAGCTCAAGCTCGCGATCGAGTACGAGGCGAAGCACTCCAAGAAGGAGATCCTGGAGCGCTACCTGAACCTCGCGTACTTCGGCGACGGCGCGTACGGCGTCAGCGCCGCGGCGTACCACTACTTCTCCAAGAGCCCCGACCAGCTCAACGTCCGCCAGGCGGCGACGCTCGCTGGCCTGGTCAAGAACCCCGTCGAGTTCGACCCCAACGTCTACCCCGAGAAGGCCCTGCAGCGCCGCAACACGGTGCTCGCGGTCATGGCGCGCGACGGCAAGATCAGCGAGGCCGAGGCCGCGAAGTACCAGTCGGCTCCGCTCGCGCTGAAGATCACCGAGTTCCCCAACGGCTGCGTCGGCGTCAAGGGCGAGTTCTCGTGCGACTACGCCCGCCAGTGGCTGCTGGCCCAGCCGGCACTCGGCAAGACCGTCGACGAGCGGGTCGCGATGCTCAAGCGCGGCGGCCTGACGATCAAGTCGAACATCGACCTCAACATGCAGGCCGCCGCCGACGAGGCCGTCAGGTCGACGGTCAAGGCCACCGACCAGGCCATCGCGGCGCTCGCGATGGTCGAGCCCGGCACCGGCAAGGTGCGCTCGGTCGCTCAGTCGCGGCCCATGGGACGCAGCAAGAAGAAGGGCGAGTCGTACATCAACTTCGTCGTGCCGACGACGTACGGCCAGTCCGGCGGCTTCCCGGCCGGGTCGACGTTCAAGATGTTCACGGTCGCCGCGGCGCTCAAGAACGGCATCGACGTCGGCCAGACGTACAACGCGCCTCGCAAGATCACGATGCCGGTCGGCAGCTACACCACGTGCGACGGACTGAGCACGGCCCTCTGGGAGCCGGAGAACTCGACGACGTCCGGTCGCATGAACATGTACCAGGCGACCCGCCAGTCGGTGAACACGTACTTCGCGCAGCTGGAGAAGCAGGCGGGTCTCTGCAACACCGTCCGCGCCGCGGAGTCGATGGGCATCTCGGTGCCGAAGAACAACCAGGTCGGCCCGTTCACGCTCGGCGTCACCGACGTCAGCCCGCTGGAGATGGCGGCCGCGTACGCGACGGCGGCCTCCGGCGGCATGTACTGCAAGCCGCGCCCGATCGATGAGATCCTCGACGTGAAGGGCGAGGTCGTCAAGAAGTTCGGTCCCAAGTGCGAGCGGGTGCTCACGACCGACCAGGCCGCGCAGATCAACGACATCCTGCGCGGCGTCCAGGAGCCCGGCGGCTTCGGCTACTCCAACGGCACCCAGCTCAGCGTGCCGTCGGCGGCCAAGACCGGCACGACGCAGGAGAACAAGGCCGTCTGGTACGCCGGGTACACGCCCGAGCTGTCGACGGCGTCGATGATCGCCGGTGTCGTCACCAACGACAAGGACGAAGCCAAGAACGGTCGCCCCAAGTCCCTGGTCGGCGTCTCGATCAACGGGCGCGGTCTCGACTTCAACTCGGTCGGCGGCTCGTCGCTGGCCGGACCCATGTGGGCCAAGGCGATGCAGAAGATCCAGACCAGCCTGACGCCGGCGGAGTTCGACGCCCCGCCGAAGCGTCAGCCGGCGCGGGCCAGCGGCCGCAACCGCGACTGACGGCGACGGCTGAGGTCAGGCGCCCAGCTGGCGCTTGACCTCGGCCGCGACGGTGCCGCCGTCGGCCTTGCCCTTGACCTGCGGCGAGACGATGCCCATGACCTTGCCCATGGCCTTCATGCCCTGACCCGCCGCGCCGGCCTCGTCGACGGCCGCGGTCACGATGACGGCGATCTCGTCGGCGCTCAGCTGGGCCGGCAGGTACTCGGCGAGGATCGCCGCCTCGGCCGTCTCCTTCTCGGCGAGCTCGGGGCGGTTGCCCTCCGCGAACGCCGTGGCCGCCTCGCGCCGCTTCTTGGCCTCGGCACCCAGCACCGTGACGATGTCGTCGTCGCTCAGCTCGCGGACCTCCTTGCCGGAGACCTCGGCGTTCGTGATGGCGGTGAGCGCCATGCGCAGGGTCGACGTCCGCAGCGCATCGCGCGCCTTCATCGACGTCGTGAGGTCGGCGTGGAGCTGTTCCTTGAGAGCTGACATGCCCCCAGTGTCCCACCCGGCCGACCCGCCGCCGCCCGGATGACATCCTTGGAGCCATGCACCCACTCCTGCGACCGATCGCCTGGTCCGCCACCGCAGCCGCAGCCGGCCTGGCCTACTCGGTGGCCGAGACGCGTGCGTTCACGCTGCGCGAGGTGACGGTACCCGTCCTGGCCGCGGGATCGGCCCCGCTGCGGGTGCTGCACCTGTCGGACACCCACATGACGCCGGACCAGCACCGCAAGCAGCGGTGGCTGCAGGGCCTCGCCGCACTCCAGCCCGATCTTGTGGTCAACACCGGCGACAACCTCGCCCACCTCGACGCGGTGCCGTCCGTGCTGCGCGCCTACGGCGACCTGCTCGACCTGCCGGGCGTCTTCGTGTTCGGGTCCAACGACTACTTCTCACCGCCGCGCCGCAACCCGGTCAACGACCTGACCGGCGGCACCGGCACGTCGTCCGACAGCTTCGTGACGCGCCAGGCGGACCTGCCGTTCGACGAGCTGCGCGCAGCCTTCCGCCAGCGCGG
>JAOPXY010000109.1 GCA_025964895.1 Aeromicrobium sp. | reverse complement strand
GTTGCAGTTCCTCCACCAGGTATGTCAGGCACCCGGGTGCATGGTCCCGGCGTTCCTCTGCGACCTCGACCATCGAGAACCCCACCCAGAAGGTCCCACCACCGGAGACAACATGGGCCCGCTGTGCCGAAGACATCACAACCTCAAAGGACACGGCCTCCTGCACTGGTCGACCACACCACCGGCGCCCCCGGCCAAGACGATCGTCGTCGACATCTACCGCGACACCCCCGACATGGAGTACGCGCGATAGACCCCGCCTGTCAGGCCGCGGTCGGGCGTCGCTTCTCCCGCACGCGGACGACGACAAAGACGATGATGACGAGCAGCACGCCGCCGATGACGAGCTTCTGGAAGATGTCCGCATAGGGCTCGACGCTGTCCCAGTTCTCGCCCAGCCGGTAGCCGGCGATGACGAAGATCGAGTTCCAGATCAGGCTGCCGAGCGTGGTCAGGAGCAGGAAGTACGTGAAGCTCATCTTCTCCACCCCGGCCGGCAGCGAGATGAGGCTGCGGAAGATCGGCACCATGCGACCGAAGAACACCGCCTTGCCCCCGTGCTTCGCGAACCAGGCCTCGGTCTTCTCCAAGTCGCTGACCTTCAGCAGCGGCACCTTGTCGAACACCTGCACGGCCCGCTCACGGCCGAAGATCGCGCCCAGCCAGTAGAGGACGACGGCCCCGGTGACCGATCCGACGGTCGTCGCGATCAGCGCGCCCACCAGGGAGAACGTGCCCTGGCTGGCGGCGAATCCGGCCAACGGAAGGATGATCTCGCTCGGGATCGGCGGGAAGAGATTGTCCATGCCAACGGCCAGCGCCGCGCCGAACAGGCCCAGCTTGTCCATCAGGTCGACGGTCCAGCCGGCGAGGCCCGAGTCGGGCGCGTTGGCGGCTTCGGTCGCGAGGACGGTCAGTAAGGTCACGGGCATGAGCGTATCCGTCAGGCTCAATCGTCTTACGGCGATCGAGGTCGTCGTGTCCGCCGCGGTCGTCGCGGCGCTCTTCGTGGCCACCGGCACGGACCACGCCGCGGTGCGGGCAGACGCCGCGCCGGAGACGGCGACGACCCAGGTCCGCACGCCGGCGGACCCCCTCGTGATCCTCCCGGCCACGTCGACCGCGGCCAGCGCGGCCGCAATGTCTCGCCAGCTGTTCACGTCGTCGCCCGTCGCGGTGCTGTCCGCCGCGGACGACCGCGAGGCGCAGCGGCGCGCCATCGCCGCCGCCACGACGCTCGGCGTCCCGGTGCTCGTCGACGGCGACGAGGCCCCCGCCGAGCTCGAGCGGCTGGGCGCGTCGACCGTCCTCACGGTGGGGGCGACGCGCACCGTGCAGGGTGGGGTTGCCGAGCTGCGCGGAACCGTCGAGCCCGGCTCGCCCCGCACGACCGACGCGATCGTGGTGACGCGGTCCGTCACGGCCGACGCCGTCGCGGTCGCCACCGCGCGGATCGCGGGCGCCCACGTCGTCGAGATGCCCGGCGCGGACCCACGCACCGACCCGGACGCCGCGCGGTACCTCGCCGAGCACCCCGCGTCGCCCGTCATCGCGATCGGTCCGGCCTTCGCGCAGCTCGCCTACCCGCTGGACGTCGTCCGGACGAACGCCCAGCAGCCGACCGGCGGGTACCTGGCGCTCGGCAAGCACTACACCGCGATGTACGGCCACCCCGGCGCCCCGCAGCTCGGCGTGCTCGGCGAGCAGGGCGTGCGCGCATCCGTCGCACGGGTCGAGCGGCTCGCCCGCAAGTACCGCCGGGTCACGACGTCGGCCGACTTCGTGCCGACGTTCGAGATCATCGCCACGGTCGCCTCCGCGTCGGCCGGCAAGGACGGGAACTACTCGACCGAGACACCGGCGAAGGACCTGCTCCCGCTCGTCGACGCCGCCGAGAAGGCCGGCGTCTACGTCATCCTCGACCTCCAGCCCGGCCGCAGCGACTTCCTCTCCCAGGCCAAGAAGTACCGCTCCCTGCTGGAACGTCCGCATGTCGGGCTGGCTCTCGACCCCGAGTGGCGGCTCACGAGGAAGCAGAAGCACCTCGTCCAGATCGGGTCCGTGTCCGCCGCCGAGATCAACCGCACCAGCACCTGGCTCGCGGACCTCACCCGCGACGCCTCCCTGCCCCAGAAGATCTTCGTGCTGCACCAGTTCTCGTCGTCGATGATCAAGCACCGTGGACGTATCGACACGTCACGTCCCGAGTTCGCGACGGTCATCCACGTCGACGGCTCGGGGCCGCAAGGCGCCAAGCAGGAGACCTGGGGGACGCTGCGACGCCACGCGTCGGACGGGGTCGGATGGGGCTGGAAGAACTTCGTGGACGAGGACGACCCCATGCTCGACGCCCGGCAGACGTGGCGCCGGGTCAGCCCGCACCCCGCCCTCATCACGTACCAGTGACGGCCGGCGACACCTTTTCGACACCCCGTCCCTCTGGTCAACGGCGACACCCTGAGCAAGACTGTCGTCCATTCGATCACTTCCCCGGGGGGGGAATCGGGTGGACCACCCGAGTCAGAGAAGAGGACGCACATGGCAATCCCATGCCCCACGCGCAGGCACGCCGCCACGATCGGCATCGTCTCCGCGTTGATGTTCGCAACATTCGCACCGGCCGGCGCCGCGCCGACCGACGAGCCGGCCGCGCCGCTGCAGCAGGCTCCCGTCGCACCGAAGCAGACCGACGAGGCCAAGGACGTCCCGTCCGGCGACAAGCTCGGCCAGCACGACCGCGAGCTGCTCGCCGACGCGAAGCAGGACGGCACGAAGCGGGTCACCGTGATGATCGCGACCGATCGCGAGGCCACGAACGGCGTCGTCAGCACGCTCGAGTCGGCCCGCGCCTGGGTCGGCACGGTCAACGACAAGCTCGGCTACGTCCGCGCCAGCGTGCCGACGGGCTCCGTCGAGCGGGTCTCGAAGCTCGCCGCGGTCTCCGCGGTCGACCTCGACGAGACGGTGCCGCTCGAGCCGCCACCTGCCTCGAAGTCCGGTGCGGCCGCGGCCTCCGTGCCCGCGCCCGGGCCCACGACCCCCGACGCCAACCCGTACATGCCGACGCGCGAGATCGGCTCCGTCGAGTTCAAGAAGGACCACCCGAAGTGGGACGGCCGCGGCATCACGATCGGCATCCTCGACTCCGGCGTCGACCTCGACCACCCCGCACTGCAGAAGACCAGCACCGGCGAGCGCAAGATCGTCGACTGGGTCACCGCGACCGACCCCATCCTCGACTCCGATGCCACGTGGCGCGCCATGCTGACGCAGGTCGCGGCCGCGCCGACGTTCACCTATGCCGGTGCCACGTGGACGGCGCCGACCAACGGCACGTTCACGGTCAACCGGTTCTCCGAGGCGATCACCGCCGGCAGTGAGCCCGGCGGCGACGTCAACCGCGACGGCGACACCACCGACCAGTTCGGCGTGCTGTACGACGAGGCGACGAACGATGTCTGGGTCGACGCGAACCAGGACCGCACGTTCACGACGGCAGAGAAGATGCGGCCGTACCGTGAGGGCCATCAGATCGGTCACTTCGGCACCGACAACCCCAGCACGGCGATCGTGGAGTCGATGCCCTTCGTGGTCGAGTTCCGCGAGGACGTCAGCCTCGAGCCGTACGAGCTGCCGGGCACGGCGGACTTCGTCAACATCGGCATCGTCGAGGACGCGCACGCCAGCCACGTCGCCGGCATCACCGCCGCCAACGACATGTTCGGCGGAAAGATGGACGGGCAGGCCCCCGGAGCCAAGATCGTCTCGTCCCGCGCTTGCACGTGGGGTGGCGGCTGCACCAACGCCGCCCTGCTCGACGGCATGATCGATCTCGCCGAGAACCGTGGCGTCGACGTCATCAACATGTCGATCGGCGGGCTCCCGGCCCTGAACGACTCCGACAACGCCCGTTCAAAGATCTACGACCGGCTCATCGCCGACACCGGCGTGCAGATGTTCATCTCGGCTGGCAACAGCGGTCCTGGCGTCAACACGATCGGTGATCCGTCGCTGACCGACGACGTCGTGAGCGTCGCGTCGTCGATCAGCAAGGAGACGTGGCTGTCGAACTACGGTTCTGTGGTCAAGTCACCGCTGAACCTGCACCCGTTCTCGTCGCGGGGGCCCACCGAGAGCGGCGGCTTCAAGCCGAACATCGCCGCCCCCGGGTCGGCCGTCTCGACCGTCCCGCAGTGGCTCAAGCAGCCCGATCTCGCGGAGGTCGGCTACACCCTGCCGATCGGCTATGCGATGTTCAACGGCACGTCGATGGCGTCCCCGCAGGCCGCCGGCGGCGCCGCCCTGCTGCTGTCGGCCTCCGTCGCCAGCGGCATCGACGTCACGCCGCGCCAGCTGCGTGACTCGATCTACACCGGCGCGAAGCGCATCAAGGACGTCCAGGCGATCGGGCAGGGCGCGGGACAGATGAACGTGCCGACGGCGTGGGCGCTGCTCAAGAAGCGTCCGACCGCCAACGACATCACGGTCGTCGCCCCCGTCTGCACCCCGCTCTCGGCCCAGCTCACGCCACGGAACGTCGGCAGCGGCATCCACAACCGCTGCGCGGCCGGCGAGGGCGGACACGTGCTGAAGCAGGCCAAGCGGTACTCGCTCGACGTCACCCGGACGTCCGGGAAGTCGGGATCGGTCAAGCACACGCTGCGCATCGTCGGCAACGACGGGACGTTCAAGGCGCCGACGTCGGTCTCGCTGCGAAAGGGCAGCAGCACCAAGGTTGCCGTCACCGCGACGACGAAGACGCAGGGCGTGCACTCGGCGATCCTCGAGATCGACGACCCCGCGACGAAGGTCGTCGACCACCGGGTACTGCTGACGGTCGTCCAGTCGACCGCGTTCAAGAAGCCGTCCTACGCCAACACCGTTACCGGGACGGCGACGCGCAACCTGACGACGTCGTACTTCGTGACGGTGCCGGAGGGCGCCAAGGCGCTGCAGGTCAACCTGAGCGGCATCGCGACCAAGAGCCAGACCCGGTTCATCGCGATCAACCCGTACGGCATCCCGGTCGACCCGACCGCGACGACCGCCTGCTACACCAACTACAGCGATCCGGCGGTGTGCAAGCCCACGTCACGCAACTACGCCGACCCGCTGCCGGGCGTCTGGGAGATCGAGGTGGAGTCGCGTCGCACCTCACCGTTCCTGTCCAACCCGTTCACCCTCACCTCCGCGGTGCAGGGCGTCACGGTCGACCCGGAGTCGCAGACGCTCGCGTCGGTCACGGCAGGAACGCCGAGCCCGCTGTCGTGGCAGGTCACGAACAACTTCGGGCCGGTCAAGGTCACGCCGATCGGCGGTGACCTCGGCAGCGCGCTGTCGGAGCGCAAGTCGATCGCCGATCTCGGCAGCCAGCAGTTCGAGGTCGCGGTGCCGGAGGGGGCGTCGTCCCTGACCGCCACGATCGGCAACACGAGCGACGCGTCCGCCGATCTCGACCTGACGGTGCTGGACGAGAACGGTGAGCAGGTGGGTGTCTCGGCCGACGGCGACTCCGAGGAGTCGGTGACGATCGAGGAGCCGCCCGCGGGCACGTACACCGTGGTCGTCGACGGCTACTCCGTGCCGGCGGGGACGACCGAGTACGACTACCTCGACGTGTTCTACTCGCCCAGCCTGGGTGAGCTCGAGGTGGCCCCGCAGCCGATCGACCTGGCGACCGGGCAGACGGTCACCGTCACCGGAGCGCTGACGGCGAAGGCGGCCGCGGAGGCCGGGCGCCGCGTGTTCGGCGAGATGCGCGTCGTGTCCTCCGAGGGAGCCGTCCTGGGCACCGGAACGGTGACGGTGGGTTCCATCACCCCGTGACGACGAGGAGGTAGGTCAGCCCGGCTCCACGGCCTCGACCACGAACGGTGTGCCCTGCTGGCACCGGGTGGCGAGGTCGGGGGCCGGGCGTCCTCGTACCGCCACCCGGTCGCCCGCCGCGAGGTCGCCCGTCGCACCGACGAGCTGCCATGTGCCGCGCTGGCCCGACGTCGTCGTCAGCATCAGGCAGCTGCTCTCGACACCGTCTGACACGACGCCGGTCAGCGTCTGGGTGCCGCCGGAGCGCTTGGTGGGCAGCGTGGGTTCGTCCGGGGCGGGCTCCGTCGTGGGCGACGTCGTGCTGGCGGTCGGCGCCGGGGTCACCGGTGGGTCCTCGCTGCTGCCGCACGCGCTGAGCGCCAGGAGCGGGACGAGCAGGATCAGGAGCCGGCGGGACATGGCTTCATGGTGCGTCCACCATCGCGCCCGGGCAACCCCCACACCACACGACTGCCGTGCTCAGCCGAAGAAGTCGCCGGCGGCGACGGCGGGGGGCTCGGCGTCGCGGGCCATGGGCGTGAAGCGCGAGTAGTGACCCTGGAAGCTGACCGCGATCTTGTTGGTCGGTCCGGAGCGGTTCTTGGCGATGATGATGTCGGCCTCGCCGGGACGATCGGACTCGCCGGCGCCCTGGGCGTCGGGGCGGTTGAGCAGCAGGACGATGTCGGCGTCCTGCTCGATCGAGCCGGACTCGCGCAGGTCGGAGATCTGCGGGGTCTTGTCGGTGCGCTGCTCCGAGCCACGGTTGAGCTGGCTGATCGCGACGACGGGGCACTCCAGCTCCTTGGCGAGGAGCTTGATGTTGCGCGAGAACTCCGAAACCTCGACCTGGCGGTTCTCGACGCGCTTGCCGGACGTCATGAGCTGCAGGTAGTCGATCACGATGAAGCCGAGACCGTGCTGCTTCTTGATGCGGCGTGCCTTCGACCGGATCTCGGGCATCGTCATGTTGGGGCTGTCGTCGACGATGATGGGCGCGGAGTTAACCCGGGGCATCGCCTTGGTGATGGCATCCCAGTCGCGCTGGTGCATGCCTCCGCCGCGCATGTGGCCGATGCTGACCCGCGCCTCGGCCGACAGCATGCGCATCGCGATCTCGGCGCCGGTCATCTCCAAGGAGAAGATCGCGCACGGGATCTGGTGCCGGATCGCCGCGGAGCGCACGAAGTCGAGGCCCAGCGTCGACTTGCCGACACCGGGGCGGGCCGCCACGACGATCATCTGGCCGGCGCGGAAGCCGGTCGTGAACTTGTCGAGGTCGGGGAAGCCCGACGGCACACCCGTGAGGGTGCCGTCACGGCCCTGAATCTCCTCGATCTCGTCGATCGTCAGGGGCATCAGCTCTGACACCAGGCGATAGTCCTCGGCCTGGCTCGTGCCATCGACGTCGAGGACCTCGGCCTGGGCCCGGTCGACGATCTCGGCGACCTCGCCCTCCTGCGCCTGACCCATCTGCGCGATGCGCTGACCCACCTCGACGAGGCGGCGCAGCACGGCCTTCTCGCGGACGATGTGGGCGTAGAAGTCGACGTTCGAGGCGATCGGCACCGACTGGACCAGGTCGTGCAGGTAGGGCGCCCCACCAACCCGTCCGATCTCGCCGCGCCGCTGCAGCTCGGCGGCCACGGTGATGGCGTCGGCGGGCTCGCCGCGATTGGCCAGGTCGACGATGATATCGAAGATCAGCTCGTGCGCGGGGCGGTAGAAGTCACGGCCCTGGAGGACGTCGGCGGCGGGATCGATCGCGTTCTTGCTGATCAGCATCGCGCCGAGGACGCTCTGCTCGGCGGCCATGTCCTGGGGGGGAACTCGTCCCGATCCGACGTCGCCGCCGGGCCCCGGGCCTGCCTCGTAGAGGTCCGCCACACTCACCGATGCGCCCCCTTCGTCGTCGTGTCCCACCCTAGGTTCCGGCGCTGACACAAACCCACCGTGACAGCACCGACCCGTCACAGTAGGCCGCCGCGCGGTGCTGTCCAACACCCATCCTCACAGGGGGTGTGCGCAACCCATGCGATCCTGTGGAAAACGCCGGGCGAGTATGTGCACAGCCGGTGGACGAACATGTGGACAACGAAAGATTTAACCGCGGTCAATCGTGCCTGACCTGCGCAAACGCAAAACAATTGATGTGGAGACATAATAGTTTTGCCTGGCCGGTCATCCACTGGTCCCTGTTCATACACTTGTCGACAAACCCCGTCACTTGGGTCACACGACACCCTTTGTTCACCATCTGGAGCTCGGCATGAGGCGCCTCGAACCGGCCGACCGGCAGATCGTGGCCGTCGCCGTGCCCGCCCTGTTCGCGCTGCTCGCCGAACCGCTCATGCTGCTCGCCGACACCGCGATCGTGGGGCACCTCGGCACCCCCGAGCTCGGCGGTCTCGCAGCGGCGTCCGTCGTGCTGGGCACGGTCGTCGGGCTGTGCGTGTTCCTTGCGTACGGGAGCACCGCGAGCGTCGCGCGGCACCACGGGGCCGGTGACGAGCGAGCCGCGTTCACGCTCGCGATCAGCTCGCTGTGGCTGGCCGCTGGCCTCGGCGTCGTGCTGGCGATCGGCGTCGCAGCCACCAGCACCCCCATCGCGCAGGCGCTCTCGAGCTCGGACCCGGTCGCCGGCTTCGCCCGGGACTACCTGCTGGTGTCGGCACTCGGCGTGCCGGCGGTGCTGCTGCTCCTCGCCGCGACGGGCGCGCTGCGCGGCGTGCTCGACCTCAGGACGCCGCTCGTCGTGTCGGTCGCCGCCAACGTCCTCAACGTCGTGCTGAACCTGGCGCTCGTGTACGGCCTCGACTGGAGCGTGCGCGGCGCCGCGGCAGGCACCGTCATCGCCCAGTGGTGCGCCGCAGCATGGCTCGTGACGGCCGTCGTCCGCCGGGCCCGCCCGGCTCGCGCGTCGGCGCGTCCGCACGTCGGGCGCATCCTGGCCGCTGCCCGTCAGGGCGTCCCCCTCGTCGTGCGCACCCTCACGCTCCGGGTCGCCGTCGTGCTGGCCGCGCTCGTCGCGGCCGGACTCGGCGACGTGCAGCTCGCGGCACACCAGGTGGCCGCCTCGATCGTCACGTTCCTCGCATTCGCGCTCGACGCGATCGCGATCGCCGGTCAGACCCTGACCGGCCGTGCGCTCGGCGCGGGCGACGCGTCGCTGACCCGGGCGCTGACCCGGCGCATGACGGCCTGGGGCGTCGGCACGGGTGTCGTCGCGGGGGTCGTCCTCGCGGCCGCCGCGCCGTGGCTGCCGCATCTGTTCACCTCCGATCCCGCGGTACGGGACGTCCTGGTACCCGCGCTGCTCGTCGTCGCCGCGATCCAGCCGCTGTCGGGCGTCGTCTTCGTACTAGACGGTGTGCTGATCGGTGCCGGCGACGGTGTCTACCTCGCCGTTGCGGGGGTCGCGGTGCTGGCCGTCTACGTGCCGCTCGTCCTGCTGGTCGGGTGGACCGACGGCGGATTCACCTGGCTGTGGGTCGCGTACGGGGCCTTCATCGCCGCGCGCCTGGTGACCCTGTGGCTGCGTCAGCGCGGGGACGCCTGGATGGTGCTCGGCGCCACCGCTTCGGCAGACTGAGGGCATGGACGAGTACGCGCCCGGTCGCCGAGTCATCGCGCGGGGCACCCCGGAACGCGGAGTCGCGCTGATCTGGCACGGACGGGGCGTTGACGGCGCGCACTGGATGCTCCCCCTGGCCGACCGGGTCGCGGCGTCCGGCGTGCTGGCCCTCGCCGCCGATTGGAGCAGCGAGGCGGACGACCACGGTCGCTCCGACCTGCTGGCCTCGCTGCGCTTCGCCCGCGAGACCGCGCAGCGGCACGGCCGCGATCCCGACTCCGTCGTGGTGGCCGGCTGGTCGCTCGGCGGCACCGCGGCGGTGGGCCTGGCGCTGCACGCGGAGCGCCTGGGCGTCGGACTCGGCGGAGTCGTGCTGATCGCTCCCGGTGACGGACCCCGCGCGATCGACGGCATCTCGGGCGCCGCGCTGCCCGCCGTCATGCCACCGGGTGACGGCCGGCGCGGCATCGACCTCGTCTACGGCGACCGCGACACCAGCGCGACGCCCGATCTGGTGGCCGGTCTCGAGCTGCGGCTGCGCGGTGCCGGCTGGCCCACCACGCTGCACGAGCTCGACAGCGATCACTCCGGCATCGTCGGCACCCGCTTCGACGAGCGCACCGAGCAGTACCTGCCGTCGAGGGTCGCCGACGCCCTCCACGCCGCCGACGCGGTCGCCGCGATCATCGTCGCCGCGGCTACTTCTTCTTCTGCGCCGAGTCCTTCGGCGTGAGGAAGCCGACCGTCGTCCAGTCCGGTTGCTCGAACTGCGACGCCCCGTAGTTCGCGAGGCCGTCGCGAACGGCCACCGCGACGGGCGTGACCGCCAGCGGGATGACCGGGACGTCGGCGAGGATCCACTCGTCGAGCTTGGCGATGCGCTTGCGGCGCAGGTCGTCGGCGAGGGTGCCCAGCACCGTGTCGAAGCCCGTGCCGAAGCGGGCGGTGCCGATGCCGGTGTAGTTCTCCGGCGAGTCGAGCGGGAAGAAGAACGGCTTCGCGGCCGTGAGCGGGAAGGGCGACGCCGTGCGGATGAAGGTCACCAGATCGAAGTCGAGCGGGATGACGACCTGGTCGAAGAACGTATCGGCCGGGACGGGTGTCAGCTTGACCGCTATGCCCACCGCCTTCAGGTTCTTCTGGATGGCCGTTGCGCGCGCGGTGTTGGCCGGGGTGTCCTCGGGCACGGGCATCGTGAGCTCGAGGGGCTCGCCGTCCTTCGCGAACATCCCGTCGGCGCCCTGCTCGTAGCCCGCCCCGACAAGCAGCTCCTTCGCCGCCGGCGGGTCGTAGGCGATCGCGGCGGACGAGTCGCGATACCCGGCCTGGCCGGGCACCAGCAGGACACTGCCGAGCGGAGCCGGGGGTCCCCCGAGCGCCCGCGCCGCGGTCGTGGCGATGGGCTCGCGGTTGATCGCGCGGGCGACGGCTCGCCGCACGTCGACGTCCGACAACGGCCCGCGGCCGCCGTTGAGGGTCACCTGCGACCACTCGATGCCGGCCGCGCGCTGGATCGTCCCGGTCTTGCCGACGCTCGCGTACGTGGATGCCTGCAGGTCGACGGCGTCGAGCTCGTCGTTGGCGAACGCCTCGGCCTGCAGCTTCGGGTCGGCGACGTTCCAGGAGATCTTCTCCAGCCGAGGCGTGTCGCCCCACCAGCGCGGATTGCGCTCCTGCGTGACGACGCCCTTCGTGGCGTCGATCGACGTGACGACGAAGGGCCCGTTGGAGGAGATGGCGCGGGTGCGGAAGGCCTCGTTGAACAGCTTCGGCGAGCTCGACACGTTCGCCGCGAGGCGCGGGTAGACGTACAGCGGCCACTCGGCGGTGGGCTGCTCGAAGGTCACGGTGTACTCGAACTCGTCCTCCCCCGGCTCGACCGAGGAGATGGCGTCGTAGCCGGCGGTGGAGATGACCTGGAAGTCGTCGTTCGAGCCGTTCTGCGCCTGCCAGAACGCGACCATGTCCTTCGCCGTGATGGACGAGCCGCCCTCCCAGACCGCGTCCTCGTTGAGGCGCACCTGGACGGTCAGCGGATCGCGGTCGGTGACCTCGACTGACTCGGCGTAGTCGGGATCGACCTCCCAGCCGCCGTCGGCGGTGATGCGGACCGCTCCGCCGCTCGTCGGCCCGAGGATCTTTTCGACGTCGGAGTCGGCCGAGTCGGCCTGAAGCGGGTTGAAGTTGGCCGGGAGGCTCGAGGCGGCGAGGCGCAGCGCGCCGCCCTCGGCGACCTCGGGCGGCGCCGCGGACGTCCACGCGACGCTGTCGAGCGCCGTGACAGGGGCCTGCGCACTGGCCGTGGCCTTCGGCTTCGGATCGGCCTCGTCGCCTCCCCCGGGCAGCACTGAGCAGCCGGCGAGCACGAGGCTCCCGGCCAGCAGGACGGATGCGGCCGCGGCGCGGAGAGGGGAACGCATGACGGATCAGCCACCGACAACGGGCCGGCACCAGAGGTGCCGGCCCGCCATGGGGACTACTTGGAGGCGACCACGTTGAGCTGGACCCGCGCGCTCACCTCGGGGTGGACGCGCACGGACACTGTGTGGGAGCCGAGCGACTTGATCGGGTTGCCGACCTCGATGCGACGCTTGTCGACCTTGGCACCGGCGACGCCCAGGGCGTCGGCGATGTCGGAGACCGTGACGGCGCCGAAGAGGCGTCCGCCCTCGCCGGCGCGGACCGGCACATTGATCGGGTTCGACTCGAGGTTGCCCCTGATGCTCTTGGCTTCCTCGAGGTCGTGGACGGCGTGCGCCTCGCGGGCCGCCTTGATCGAGTCGACCTGCTTGGCGGCGCCCTTCGACCAACGGATGGCGAAGTTGCGCGGCAGCAGGAAGTTGCGGCCGTAGCCGTCCTTGACCTCGACGATGTCGCCGGGTGCGCCGAGGTTCGTGACCTCATGCGTGAGGATGAGCTTCATCAACGTCCCCTTAACGGCCGGTGGTCGTGTACGGAAGCAGAGCCATCTCGCGGGCGTTCTTAATGGCCTTCGCGATGAGACGCTGCTCCTGGACGGTGACACCCGTCACGCGGCGCGCGCGGATCTTGCCGCGGTCCGAGATGAACTTGCGCAGCAGCGCGGTGTCCTTGTAGTTGATTTCGGTGACCTTGGCCGCGGCGAGCGGGTTGCTCTTCTTCTTCGGCTTCCGGACGACTGGCTTTGCCATGTTGCTCCTGAGTTCGTTACTGACGTGTGGTTAGAAGGGGGGCTCTTCGGACGATCCCGAGCTGCCACCCCATGCGCCAGACCCACCCTGCTGCGGGGGCTGCGACGACCACGGGTCGTTGCCACCCTGAGGTGCGCCACCGCCGGAGTTGCCTCCGCCGTAGCCGCCACCTGAGTTACCGCCGCCACCTGAGTTACCGCCGCCACCGCCGCCGAAGCCGCCGCCTCCGCCGCCGGAGCGGTTGACGCGGGTGACCTTGGCGGTCGCGAAGCGCAGCGAAGGACCGATCTCATCGACGTTCATCTCGACGCTCGTGCCCTTCGAGCCGTCCTGCCGCTCGTAGTTGCGGACCTTCAGGGCGCCGGTCACGATGACCTGCTGACCCTTCTGGAGCGACTCGGCGACGTTCTCGGCCAGCTGGCGCCATGCTGCACAGCGAATGAACAGCGCATCGCCGTCCTTCCACTCGTTCGTCTGACGATCGAACGTGCGAGGCGTCGACGCGACGGTGAAGTTGGCGACTGCGGCGCCCGAAGGAGTGAACTTGAGCTCCGGGTCGTCCGTCAGGTTGCCGACGAGCGTGATGTTGGTTTCGCCTGCCATGGCGCGGCCTTTCGGGTGTGTGGGTGTCTGACTAGTGAACCGCAGCCGTGCGCGCCCCGCAGGGGGTTGTGCACAGCGGGTCCGTGGATCAGGCCTACTTCACGTCGGGACGTGTGACCTTCGTGCGCACAACGGACTCGTTGAGCGTCAGCTGGCGATCGAGCTCCTTGACCGTGGCCGGCTCGGCCTTGAGCTGGACGACGGCGTAGATGCCTTCGGTCTTCTTGTTGATCTCGTAGGCAAGACGGCGCTTGCCCCACACGTCGACCTCGTCGACGGAGCCGCCGTCCTGGCGCACGACGTTGAGGTACGTGTCCAGGCTGGGGGCGACGGTACGTTCTTCGAGATCAGGATCGAGGATGATCATGACTTCGTACGGGCGCAGTGACATTCAGTCTCCTTCGGACTAAACGGCTACGGG
>JAOPXY010000215.1 GCA_025964895.1 Aeromicrobium sp. | reverse complement strand
CGAGGGCCTCGGACTGCTCAGCACGATCGGCATCGTCTACCTGATCGCCGTGCGCCAGCGCAACCACCCGCGTCGCCTCGACCGCAAGAGCCGCTTCTTCGGCTCGACGTTCTGGCAGGCGTACTTCGTCGAGGCCATGGCCATGCTCGAGGGCGCGGCCATCCTGTTCATCCGCGGCGCCGAGTACAAGCTCATCGAGAACTTCCACGGCGGCGAGCACGGCGGACGTGCGCACTTCCCGATCAGCTCCTACGTCGGCGATCTGCTCTACCCCGAGTCCGAGCAGGGCCTGAAGAACGTCGTCTTCTTCGTCGCGATGTTCAAGATCACCCTCGCGATGGTCTGGCTGATGGTCATCGCCCGCAACCTCACGATGGGCGTGGCCTGGCACCGCTTCACCGCGTGGCCGAACATCTGGTTCAAGCGCAAGGCCGACGGCGGCACGTCGCTGGGCGCGCTGCCCCCGATCTTCATCAACGACAAGCCCCTCGACCTCGAGGCCATGGAGGATCTCGAGGAGGAGGACTTCGAGAAGCTCGGCGTCGGCAAGCTCGAGGACTTCACGTGGAAGGGCATCCTCGACTTCACGACCTGCACCGAGTGCGGACGCTGCCAGGAGCAGTGCCCCGCCTGGGCCACCGACAAGCCGCTGTCCCCGAAGCTGCTGGTGCTGGGCCTGCGCGAGCACGCCTACGCCAAGGCCCCGCTGCTGAACCTTTCGGAGGACGAGCAGGCCAAGCTCACCGACGAGCAGAAGCGGGAGCTCGAGCGTCCGCTCATCGGCGACGAGTCGGTCTACGGTGTCATCGACCCGGACGTCCTGTGGTCGTGCACCAACTGCGGCGCCTGCGTGCAGCAGTGCCCCGTCGACATCGAGCACGTCGACCACATCGACGACATGCGCCGCTTCCAGGTGCTCGTCGAGTCGAACTTCCCGGCCGAGCTGAACAACATCTTCAAGGGCCTGGAGCGCAAGGGCAATCCGTGGGGCATGAACCCTAAGAACCGCATGGACTGGGCCAAGGACCTCGACTTCGAGGTCAAGCAGGTCGGTGTCGACGTCGAGAGCCTCGACGAGGTCGACTGGCTGTTCTGGGTCGGCTGCGCCGGTGCCTTCGAGGACCGCGCCAAGAAGACCACGCAGGCCGTCGCCGAGCTGCTCGACATGGCCGGCGTGACGTTCGCCGTCCTGGGCGACGGCGAGACCTGCAGCGGCGACCCCGCCCGCCGTGCCGGCAACGAGATCGTGTTCCAGCAGCTGGCCATGCAGAACGTCGAGGTCTTCAAGGAAACCAAGGTCAAGAAGGTCGTCTCGACCTGCGCACACTGCTTCAACACGCTCAAGAACGAGTACGCCGAGTTCGGCGTCGAGCTCGAGGTCGTGCACCACACGCAGCTTCTCAACCGGCTCGTGCGTGAGGGCAGGCTGACGCCGCGTCCCCCGGTCGCCGGCGAGGAGAAGAAGAAGATCACGTACCACGACCCGTGCTTCATCGGGCGTCACAACCAGGTCTACGAGCCGCCTCGCGAGCTGCTCAGCATCATCCCCGGCGCCGAGTTCACCGAGATGCCGCGCAACTCCGAGAAGTCCTTCTGCTGCGGCGCCGGCGGCGCCCGCATGTGGATGGAGGAGACGATCGGCTCGCGCATCAACGTCAACCGCACCGAGGAGGCCATCGCCACCGGCGCCGACCAGATCGCGGTCGGCTGCCCGTTCTGCCGGGTCATGCTGTCCGACGGTCTGACGCTCAAGCAGTCCGAGGGTGCGGCCCGCGAAGAGGTCGAGGTGCTCGACGTCGCACAGATGCTGCTCGCCGGCGTCAAGCGTGCGCCTGAGGCGACCGCCGACGACGTGGCCATGGCCACCGAGGCCGAGCCCGACGCCGAGGACCGCGCCGATGACGACTCGATCTCCGAGACCGCCGAGGTCGGTGCCGCCGCGAAGGCGCACACCGACGGCGACCCGGAGGACAAGCGGACTGGCGACGTCGACGAGCTCCACGAGCCGTCGGAGAAGAGCGACGAGGCCGATCAGGCGATCGCCGCCGAGCACAACGTCAAGGTCGACGAGACCGGCGGCGGCCACGCCGACGAGTCCGCTGCGCCGGAGACGCCGCGCAACGCCGACGCCCGCGCCGAGGCACCCCAGCCCGCGGACGCGCCCGAGTCCGACGAGTCCGGGACGATCGACGCGGGCGTCGACGCGGCCACGGACAAGGAGGAGGCCGCGGGGGGCAACGTCGGTGCCGTCGCGACTGACGCTCCTTCCGAGACCGCGCCCGAGCCCGAGACGCAGGAGGCCCCCGCCGAGGAGGTCACCCACGTCCCCGACGAGACCGAGCCGGTCCAGGAAGACGCCCGCGAGGAAGAGGCCGACACCGTCGACGAGCCCGCCAGCGAGAAGGAGAAGGCCGCCTGGGCCAACGTCGGTGCCGTCAACACCGACCTGACTCCGTCCGAGCCCGAGCCCGAGCCGCAGGAGGCCCCCGCCGAGGAGGTCACCCACGTCCCCGACGAGACCGAGCCGGTCCAGGAGGACGCCCGCGAGGAAGAGGCCGAGGCCGTCGAGGCGAGAGCCGCCGAGGCGAAGGCGTCCGCGCCGACCGAGATCACGTCCGTCGACGACATCGGCTCGACCGCGGATCCCGTCTCCGACGACGTCGCCGAGCTCACCGAGGCGAACCCGAGCGGCCAGGATCTCACCGCCACCGCGACGAACGCCGTCCCGGAGACGGAGACCGACAAACCCAAGGCCTGACCCCCCAAGATGTCGGCGAGAATGTACCGATCACCTCGGTGTGATCGTCCATTTCCGCCGACATCTTGCGTGGGGGGCCGCCCGGGAATGCGAAAAGCCCGACCGGGAGGGAGCCACGGCTCGGACTTTGTGCTGATCGGGGAGACCAGCGTCGCAACCGGGCGGGAGGGAGTGGCCCGGTTCGCAGGGTTCAACGACGCCTCATGCAGAAGGTGACGGGCAGGATGGAGAAATGTTGACGGCCCGGTGCCCGTGCCTGAGCGGGCTGACGTACGACGCGTGCTGCGGACGTCTGCATGCCGGCACCGCGACGGCCCAGACCGCCGAGCAGCTCATGCGATCGCGGTTCACCGCGTTCGCCGTCGGCGATCCCGAGTACCTGCTCGCGACCTGGCACGCCGGAACGCGTCCAGCGACCCTGGAGCTCGACCCCGACCGGCGCTGGTATCGGCTCGACGTCCTGGCGACCCGGGAGGGCGGGCCGTTCGACCGCACCGGCGTCGTCGAGTTCGAGGCGTTCCACCGCGGGCCCGGCGGCGCAGGGACGCAACGCGAGGTCAGCCGGTTCGTCCGCGAAGACAGTCGCTGGTTCTACGTCGACGGAGTCGCTCAGTAGCTCATGCACTCGCCCTGGCCGAGGGCCGCCAGGCCGGCGAGGTCGCCCTCGCCCCACGTCGTCAGGTCCTCGCTGCCCTCGGGCTGCATCAGCTGGCCCTTCGCGTCGACGTGATCGAGGCCGACGAGGTGGCCCAGCTCGTGCATCACGACCGACCGGGCGGACGCCCAGCCGCCGGGACGCTGGAGGATGTCGGCGAGCTGCGGTCCGTCCAGCACGACACTGCCGGTGACGAACCATCGTCGCCCGTCGTGCGGGATCGGTGCGCTGCCGGCGTAACCCGCGACATCGCCCCGCAGGGTGTCGGAGGCGGCCGGATCGCTCCACGACACGCGCACCGGGAGCCAGCTCTTGCCGCCGTCGTCGGTCACGGTGCCCTCGGCGGGCGCGGGCTCGTCCGTCAGACCGTCGATCGTGAACATCAGTCCCGTCGCATCGCGCACCGCGTCGACCGCTTGCTCCAGCAGCTTCATGCCGCCGTCGACCATCGTCCGGTCGTCCACGATGAGGTGGATCGGCACGCACGGGTCGTACGTTACGGGCTCGCTGCTGTCGTCCTGGGTCTGCACGAAGGCGTACGTGTCGGGGGACGCGGCGGGGGCTCGGACGCTGCGCGGCTCGTCGCGGGCGTCGGCGGGACGGTCCGGGAACGCGGTGGCGCTCGAGGACGGCCCGTCGTGCAGCGTCGACACGAACAGGCCCACCACGAGGAGGGCCAGCAGCGTCACCGCCGTCGTGGCGCGCCGCCGGGCCCCGGACCGACCGCGTCCCACGGGCCGCGGGTCGAGGCGGTCCATCTTGCGCAGCAGGCGCGCGACGCGGCGCCGGCGTCGCCACTCCACCAGGCGGAGGGCATCTCCCACGCGTTGGTCCACCCCTGAATTGTCCATCGTCCGGGGGCTGCGCGCTCGCCGCGCGCCGGACGGGCCGCGGCTGCCGGGGCGTCGTCCGGCGTGAGTAGGTTGGTGCCATGAGCGACTCTCCTGGCAGCGCCGCCTGGCGTCACGCCGCGCGCGCCGACCTGCTGACGTTCGCCCGACGCTCCGAGCGCCCCGAGGGCGGCTTCGTCTGGCTGGACGACACCGGCAGCCCTGACCCCGACAAGCAGCTCGAGCTGTGGATCAACGCCCGCATGACGTACGTCTTCGCGCTGGCGCACCTCGGCGGGGTCGGCGACACGCTGCGTCTCGCCGAGCACGGCGTGACCGCGCTGTCGACGCTGTTCCACGACGACGAGCACGGCGGCTGGTACGACGTCGTCGACGCTCACGGCGCTCCGCGCGATCACGCCAAGCGGTGCTACGGCCACTCGTTCGTGCTGCTCGCCGCCGCCACGGCGGTCGCCGCCGGCGCGAAAGGCGCCCAAGAGCTGCTCGACGAGGCGGCGGCGGTGCACGCCGATCACTTCTGGGAGCCCAATGCCGGCCGATGCGTCGAGGAGCTCAGCCAGGACTGGAGCGTCGTCGACCCGTACCGCGGCGCCAACAGCAACATGCACACGGTCGAGGCGTACCTCGTGGCCGGCGACGTGACGGGCGTCCCGGTCTGGCACGAGCGGGCCGCCGCGATCGCCGAGCGCATCATCGGCATCCACGCGCGCGCCCACGAGTGGCGCATCCCCGAGCACTACGACCACGACTGGACCCCGGTCCCGATGTACAACGACGACAGCCCCGCCGACCCGTTCCGCCCGTTCGGGGCGACACCCGGGCACGCCTTCGAGTGGGCCCGTCTGCTGCTGCAGCTCGCGGCCGGGCAGGACGATCCGCGTCCGTGGCTGGTGGAAGCCGCGGAGGCGCTGTTCGCCCGGGCCGTCGAGGACACCGCAGAGGACGACACGCCGGGCCTCGCGTACACGACGAACTGGCACGGCGAGCCGATCGTGCACGAGCGCTTCCACTGGGTCATCGCCGAGGCCGTGCTCGCGGCCCAGGCCCTGCACACGTACACCGGCCAGGCCATCTACGCGGGATTCGTCAGCCGCTGGTGGTCCGAGATCGACGAGCACTTCGTCGACGACACGACCGGGTCGTGGCACCACGAGCTGACGCCGGCCATGTCGCCGTCCACCCGCACGTGGCGCGGCAAGCCGGACGCGTACCACGCGTTCAACGCCCTGACCCTGCCCGATCTGCCCCTGGCGCCCAGCGCAGCCCTGACGATCGGGGCCGAGGCGTGACCGTGCTGGTGATCGGCGAGGCACTCGTCGACGTCGTCGAGCGCGCCGGTCGCGATCCCGAGCCGCACGCCGGTGGCTCGCCGTTCAACGTCGCGGTGGGGCTGGCGCGGCTGGACGTGCCGACTGTGCTCGCCGCGCAGGTGGGCGACGACCGCTACGGCGACGGGCTGCGCTGGCACCTGACCGACTCAGGCGTGACGCTCGCGGCGCTCGGCCCCACACCAGAGCGCACGTCCACCGCGCGTGCCACGCTGGCCGACGACGGCAGCGCGAGCTACGTCTTCGACCTGACGTGGAACCCCGGCGCGCTGCCCGATCCCACCGGATTCGAGGCCGTCCACGTGGGGTCGCTCGGAACCCTCATCGAGCCGGGCGCCGATCTGCTCCGCCAGCTCGTCACGAGCGCCGACGCGCTGGGCGTGCCGGTGTCGTTCGACCCCAACATCCGCCTCACGGTCGAGCCGGACGACGGCCGGTGGCAGGAGGTCTTCGCCGCGATCACGCCGCACGCGTCGATCATCAAGATGAGCGACGAGGACGCCGCGACCCTGTTTCCCGGCGAGCGCCCCGCCGACATCGCCACGCGTCTGTCGGCAGACCACGGCATCGTCGCGATCACGCTCGGCGGCGAGGGCTCGATCGTGGCCGCCGGCGGCACGCTCGTCACGGTGCCGCCCGCCGACGTCCGCGTCGTCGACACGATCGGCGCCGGCGACTCGTTCATGGCCGCGATGCTCTCGTGGTGCGCGACGTACGACTGGCCCGCCGCGGGTGAGCTCGACGAGGTCGAGCTGACCGATCTGGCCATGTACGCGTCCAGCGCCGCGGCGATCACCTGCTCCCGCCCGGGCGCCGATCCCCCGCACACGAGCGACCTGACCCCCTGAGCCCCGCCCCCCGCCCATCAGGTGACGGGGCGAGCCCCGCGCACCGAGACGCAGCGCGCGGCGGCCTCGGCACCTGCCTGCAGGGCCTTCGCGGCATCGCGGTCGACCGTCCAGCGGCTGAGGAACCCCGCGGCGAAGGCGTCGCCCGCGCCGACCGTGTCGACGACGTCGGCGCCGACAGCAGGCACGGTGCGGCTCCCGAAGGAGGCCCCCCGCGCGCCCCGTGTCAGCACGACGCCGTCACCGCTCAACTGGAGGAAGCGCTGCTCGTCCTCGTTGGGGAGCACGAGATCGGCGCCGGACAGCCACCCCAGCACGGCGTCACGGCCCACTGCCTCGAGGAAGCCCAGCGAGCTCGGGTCGATGCTGACACCCGCACCTCGGCGCCGCGCCTCGGCGACGAGCCGCAGCACGACGGGCCGTACGCCGTCGTCGAAGAACGAGTACCCGGTGAGGTGCAGCCACGTCACGTCGTCCCACACGTCGGCCGGCACGTGCTCGTCGGTCAGCGTCGTGTTGGCGGCGCGATCGACGTACATCGTGCGGTCGGCCGCGTCGTCGAGGGTCAGCACGATCGTCGCGGTCGGCAGGTCGGGGTCGCCGCTGATGCGGGCGTCGACGCCGTACGCCTCGAGGGCCGCGGTGTGCCGCCCGACCGCATCGGTCCCACAGCGTCCGACGAACCGGACGGGCGCACCGAGGTGACCCAGCCAGGCGGCGACATTGGCCGCGGACCCGCCGGCGGTCATGCGGATCTCCGAGACCGTGTCGCTGGCCGCGTTGACCGTGCCGAGCGGGCGGACGCCGATGTCGTCGACGAGATCGCCCACGACGAGGATCACGACGTCACAGCTCTCGTCCCGACCACGCCAGGGCGATCTCGCCCGCGACACGAATGTTGTTCTCGGCGATCTTGAGGTTGACCGCGAGGCTCTCCCCGCCGGTCAGCTCGACGATCGTCAGCAGCAGGAAGGGCGTGACCTCCTTGCCCGAGAGGTTCTGCTCGTCGGCCATGCGCAGCGCGTCGGCGAGCGCCCGGTCGTGCACCGCGGGGTCGAGCTGCTCCTCGACGGGCAGGGGGTTCGCGACGAGGATCGCAGCCGGCTGGCCGAGGGCGTCCCGCGATGCCATGACATCGGCGACGGCGGACGCGTCCGGGACGGACCAGTCGAGCTCGTGGCCGGAGTCGGTCAGCCAGAAGCTGGGGAACTTGTCGGTGCCGTAGCCCAGCACGATGACGCCCAGCGACTCGAGCCGCTCGAGCGTCGCGGGGATGTCGAGGATCGACTTCACGCCGGCCGACACGACCGTGATCGGAACCTCCGACAGCACCTTCAGGTCGGCCGACTCGTCGAACGACTCCGCCGCGCCGCGGTGCACGCCGCCGAGCCCGCCCGTGGCGAACGTCCGGATGCCTGCGAGGTTCGCGATGTAGGACGTGGCCGCGACGGTCGTCGCACCGCTGCCGCCGCGCGCGATCGCGATCGGCAGGTCACGGACGCTGAGCTTGGGGATGTCCTCGCCCGCGACCCGGACGAGCTCCTCGTCCGTCAGGCCGGCCTTCAGCTCGCCGTCGAGCACCGCGATCGTCGCCGGGACGACGCCCATCTCGGTGAGGATCGACTCGAATCGGCGCGCGGCGTGCAGGTTGTCGGGCCGCGGCAGGCCGTGGGAGATGATCGTCGACTCCAGCGCGACGACGGGCCATCCCTCGTCGAGCGCGGACTGGACGGCGGGCGAGATGCTCAGCGGGATCGTCACCTGGGAAGCCTAGGCGAGTGGTGCGCACCGGGTCGCGAGTGGTGCGCCTTGGACAGACGCGCCGTCTCAGAACGTCCAGAACGCACCTCTCGCGGTCCTTTTCGCGCCACTCGGGGCGGTGCCGCTGACGATCAGATGCGGGTGCGGTGGAAGTTGGCGTGGGAGCGGGAGGCGGTGGGGCCGCGCTGGCCCTGGTAGCGGGAGCCGTACTTCGCCGAGCCGTAGGGGTTGTCGGCCGGGGACGTGAGGCGGAAGTAGCAGACCTGGCCGATCTTCATGCCGGGGTAGAGCTTGATCGGCAGCGTCGCGACGTTCGCGAGCTCGAGCGTCACATGGCCGGAGAAGCCTGGGTCGATGAAGCCGGCCGTCGAGTGCGTCATGAGGCCAAGACGGCCCAGGGACGACTTGCCCTCCAGGCGGGCGGCGATGTCGTCCGGCAGCGTCACGAGCTCGTACGTCGAGCCGAGCACGAACTCCCCCGGGTGCAGGATGAAGGCGTCGTCGGCCTCGACCTCGATCTCGCGCGTCAGGTCGGACTGGTCCGCGGCGGGGTCGATGTGCGGGTACTTGTGGTTGTCGAAGACCCGGAAGAACTTGTCCAGGCGGACGTCGATGCTCGACGGCTGGATCATCCCGGCGTCGAAGGGATCGAGCCCGACGCGGCCAGCGTCGATCTCGGCGAGGATGTCGCGGTCTGAGAGGAGCACGAGTCGAAACTAACGCATCCGGGAACCGGGCCGGGCCGCACCGCTCGTCATCGCTGCTGCGCAGCCATCCGGACCGGCGCGTTGGTGGCACCGTAGCCCCCGTAGCCCCCGCGCCGCTCGACGATCTCGAAGAAGACGTGGCCGATCGTCTGCGTGTACGCATTGAAGTACTCGCCGTCGGCGTCGCGGTCGTACAGGATGTCGAGCTGCTCGAGCTCACGCCGCAGCTCCGCGTCGATCCCGAGCCGTGCCTGAAGGTCGTCGTAGTAGTTGGTGGGCACCGGCAGCACCGCGAGACCGCGGGCGCGCGCCTCGCGCACGACCTGCCTGACGTCTGAGCACACCAGCGCGATGTGCTGCGACGCCGGACCGTGCTCGTCAACCGGCGGCACGACGTTCAGGGGGAGCCGCACCGCGCTGCCCGGCGAGCTCATGACCCGGCTGCGGACCAGGCCCCGCGGCCCGGCGACCTCGACCCCGGTCTGCGCGTCGAGCGCCAGCACGCTCGTGTAGAAGAGGACGGCCTCGTCGAAGTACTGCCACGGCTGCGCCAGGTTGACGTGGTCGACGCCCAGCACGAGCCCCCCGCTGGCGCCCGAGCCACCCCGGAACTCCTCGACCCACCCGGACGTCGATCCGCCGCCAAAGAAGATCTCGGTGCCGTCGGGCGCCTCGACCGCCTCGAGCGGGACCTCGGACGCATACGTGCGGCGGTGCACCGCGGGTGCCATCAGCTCGGCCCCCCGCCGTGCGGCGGCGGCATCGTCGTCGACGCGCAGGCCCACCGCGCTCAGGTGCGGCAACGCATCGCGCGCCTGCTGCTCGTTGAGGACGATCCGCGCGTCGCCGGACGTCCAGAGATTGACCGGCTTCGACCGGTGACGCCCACGGAACGCGAAGCCGAGCTGGCCGAGGACGACCTCGACCGGGCCCGTGTCCTCGGCCTTGACCTCGACGAAGTCGAATCCGGTGGGCGGCTCGATGTCGGTCAGCAGGCCTCCCGCGTCGCCCATCGCACGCCGCGCCTGGTCCTCGAGCCAGAGCAGCGACCGCAGGGCGTGCACCGCGGTCCGGCCGACATCGGTCTGCCGGAAGGTGTCGTTGAAGACCTCCAGCGACAGCGGGCCGGTGTAGCCCGCGCGGAGGACGTGCGCGAGGAAGGCCGGCAGGTCGAACGACCCCTCGCCGGGGAACAGCCGGTGGTGCCGGCTCCACGACAGGACGTCCATCGACAGGGCCGGCGCGTCCGCGAGCTGCAGGAAGAAGATCTTCTCGGCCGGGATCTGCTCGATCGCGGCCGGATCGTGCCCGCGCGACAGGATATGGAACGAGTCGAGGCACAGCCCGACCTGCGGGTGGTCGGCCAGCTCGACGATGTTCCACGAGCGCCGGTAGTCGTCGACATACCGGCCCCACGCGAGCGCCTCGAACGCCAGGCGCACCCCGTACCGCGCGGCCAGGTCGCCCAGCTCGCGCAGCTGAGCCGCCGAGACCTCGTCGGAGTCGATCGTGGCCGTCCCCGCGTTGCTGCACACCAGCATCGTGTCGACGCCCAGCCGGTTCATGACGACGAACTTGGCCTCGGCCCGACGCAGACCGTCGCGAAAGAGCTCGTCCGTGACGCCCTCGATGTCGCGGAACGGCTGGTAGAGATCCAGCGACAGGCCGAGCCGCGCGGCCAGGGCGCGGATCTCCTCAGGCGACAGCTCCGACGCCACGAGATCGGGCTCGAACACCTCGATGCCGTCGAATCCGGCGGCCGCCGCCGCGTGCATCTTCGCGACCAGGCTGCCGCTGAGGCAGACGGTGGCAATGGAACGACGCATGAGCTGTCTCCTTGGTATGTACTACATGGTTAATCATGAGGGGGGCCTCGGCGCGAGAGCGTTCCGACGCGATACGCTCGCGGCGTGACGCCCGTGGGAACCGGCAAGGCCCGTCAGCGCGATGCCGAGCGCACGAAGGCCGAGCTGATCCGCGTGGCCACCGAGGTGTTCGCCCAGGACGGCTACTCCGGGGCCCGGGTCGACGAGATCGCCGAGCGCACCAGCACCACGAAGCGGATGATCTACTACTACTTCGGCAGCAAGGAGCAGCTGTACCTCGCGGTGCTCGAGAAGTCGTACCTGGGCATCCGGTCGGCCGAGCGGCACCTCGACGTCAGCGGCCTCGATCCCGTCGCGGCGATCCGCCGGCTCGCGGAGCTCACGTACGACTACCACGTCGCGCACCCGGAGTTCATCCGTCTGGTCGCGAGCGAGAACATCATGCGCGGCGAGTTCATCCGCCGCATCGACGCGCTGCGCGAGCTCGCCAATCCCGCCGCGAGCCTGATCGCCGACATCCTGGTCCGTGGCCGGTCCGACGGCACGATCCGCGACGACGTCGACCAGATCGACGTGCACCTGGTGATCAGCTCGTACTGCGTCTTCCAGGTGGCCAACCAGCACACGTTCGGCCACCTGTTCGGTCGCGACCTGGCCGACGAGTCGCTGCGCCAGCACCATCGCGCGATGATCGGCGACGTCGTCGCGGCGTGGCTCACGGCGTAGCCGGGCCGGTCACGAGACCGGCCAGCCGCTCGACGGCGAATGCGTAGCCCTGCACGCCGGCGCCCACGACGACGATCTCGGCGATGTCCGAGACGTACGAGTGGTGGCGGAACGGCTCGCGCCGGTGGACGTTGCTCATGTGGACCTCGGCAACCGGGAGCGCCACGCCGGTCAGCGCGTCGCGCAGCGCGACGGACGTGTGGGTGAGCGCTCCCGGGTTGATGACGATGCCGGCGCACGTCAGGCGGGCGGCATGGATCGCGTCGATCAGGACGCCCTCGTGGTTGCTCTGCACCGCTTCGACCTCGAGGCCCCACCGCGATGCCGTCACGCGGACCAGCTCGACGACGTCATCGAGCGTCGCGGTGCCGTACGTCTCGGGCTCCCGCACACCGAGCAGGTTCAGATTGGGGCCGTTGACCAGCAGCAGCCGGGTCATCAGAAGATCGCCTTCGGCTCGAGGGGCGAGCCGGTGCCGCCCGTGATCTGCAGGGGTGAGGCGCTGAAGAAGAACTCCCAGCGCCCGTGACGCGCGCACGCCTCGGCGAGCGCCTCGAGATCGAACATCTCGCCGATCGCCATGCCCATGTCGCGCACCAGCACGCAGTGCACCGGCATGTTCTCGTCGCCGGGCGGCGGGAACACCTCGAGGCCCCAGTTGTCGGAGGCGACGAAGGCGACCCGTCGCTCGGACAGCCATGCGGTGAACGGCAGTGACACACCGGGCTCACGGCCCACGTAGGCGGCCGGACCCTCGTCGCGCAGGGTCCGGATCCATCCCGTGCGCAGCAGGACGATGTCACCGCGGGCCACCTCAACGGCCTGGGCAACGAGGCACGCATCGATCTCGTGGGGGGTGACGACGTGATCGGCGTCCAGCCGGTCGACGCCGAGGTGCCGCGGCAGGTCGACCAGCACGCCGCGGCCGTGGATGCCGTCGCGCAAGGTCTCGACCCCGTGCTGAGCGGCCCCCGCGGCCGTGACGGAGTCGACGGCGGCGCCGTTGTACAGGAACCCGTCGTAGGCGACGTGCGACAGGGCGTCGAGCTGGGTCGCGCTCTGTGGGGACATCGTGATCATGTCGTCCATCCAGTGGAAACCGCCCGGCTCGGGGGCGGCGTCCGGCGTCCGCGTCATGGTGTGCACCGGATTGGGCCGCACGCCGTCGGGCGGCTGTGGGCCGTGTTCGTCGAGGGGCAGCCCGAGCGTCACCACCTGACCTGTCTCGACGAGGGCGGCACCGGCGACGACCCGGTCCGGGGTGATCCAGTTGAGGGTCCCGCGGTGGTCGTCGGCGCCCCAGCGTCCCCAGTTGGAGACCCGTTCACCCCACGCGCGGAAGCCCTCCTCGCCGGTCACGACGTCGCGGCCCGCTTGAGCCGGCCGGTGTTGAACGAGTCGAGCAGCACCGCCAGGAAGATCAGCGCGCCCTGCACGAACTGCACCCAGAACGACGACACGTTCAGCAGGGTCAGGCCGTTGTTGATGACGCCGATCAGGAGCACACCCACCAGGGTGCCGATCATGCTGCCCTTGCCGCCGAACAGGCTCGTGCCGCCGATGACGACGGCCGCGATGACCTGCAGCTCCGTGCCGGTGGCGGCGTTGGGAGTGGCCGAGTCCAGACGTCCGACGAGCACGATGGCCGCGATGCCGGCGCACACCGCGGCGATGACGTACGTCGAGAAGACGACGCGCTTGACGTTGATGCCGGCGAGGCGGGCCGCGTCGGCGTTGCCGCCCACCGCGTAGACCCGGTGACCGAACGTCGTGCGCGACAGCAGCAGGTGCCCCAGCACGAACAGCACGATCGTCACGATCGCGGAGACCTTGAGCCCCGCGAAGTTCGCGCTGCCCAGCCAGTTGAGGGTCGACGGCAGCTCGTAGACCGACTCGCCCTGGCTGAACTGCAGTGTCAGGCCGCGTGCCATGCCCATGACCGCGAGCGTGACGATGAACGGCGCGAGTCCCAGCCAGGCGACCGAGAAGCCGTTGAACGCACCCACCACGATCGCGATGCCCATGACCCCGGCGATGCCGAGCAGGCCGCTGTCGGAGTGGTGCGCCCACAGGGCGCCGAGGAAGCCGGCCAGGGCGATGTTGGACCCGACCGAGAGGTCGATGCCGCTGGTGATGATGACGAACGTGGCGCCGACGGCCGCGATGCCGACGACGGCGCTCTGGGTGACGATGTTCGTGATGTTGCTGCTCGTCAGGAACACGTCGGACATGAACGACAGGGCGACGGACACGATGAGCAGCGCGGCCACGATCGGCGCGATGTTGCTGCTGAAGGCGCGCTCGACCTGGTAGCGCCAGGGTGAGGCGGTGGTGGCGGTGGACACGGGATGCTCCTGGGTGCGTGGGGATGACGGGGATGGGTGGGTCATGCGGATCGCTCGCTCGCCGCTGAGCCGCCGGCAGCGAGATGCAGGATCTTCTCGCGATCGAACTGGCTCCGGGTGAACTCCCCGACGATCCGGCCCGTCGCGAGGACGTACACGCGATCGGCGACCGCCAGCACCTCGTCGGTGTCGGAGCTGCAGACCACGACCGCCGAACCTGACTCGGCGAGGGTGAACACGTGGTCGTAGATGCCGGACTTGGCGCCGACGTCGACACCGCGGGTGGGGTCGTCGAACAGCACCACGCGGGGGGCCATCTCGCTGACCCGGCCGACGATGACCTTCTGCTGGTTGCCGCCGGAGAGCTTGCCGATGTCCTGGTGCACCGAGCCGAGCTTGACGTCGTACTTCGTCGCGATGTCCTGGGCGCGGCGGGTCATGGCGGCGCCGCGCAGCACGCCGCGACGCGACACCGGGCCGTAGTCGCCCATCGCGATGTTCGACCGGACCGAGGCGTCGAGGACGAGTCCCTCGCCCTTGCGGTCCTCGGGCACGTAGATGACGCCGGCCGCCCGCGCGGCGGGGATGCTGCCCGTGCGCACGTCCTGGCCGTCGACCACGACCGTGCCGGACACGCCGGACTCGACACCGGCGATGGCCTTCATGAGCTCGGTGCGGCCCGAGCCCGCCAGGCCGACCAGGCCGACGACCTCGCCGGCGTCGACGTGGACGGACGATCCCCGCACGCCGCGCGCCACGACGTCGGTGGTGACGAGGACGGGTGCTCCGACGGGACGGGCGCGCCACGGATAGGCCTGCCCGAGCTCCTTGGCCAGCATGGCCCGGACCAGCGACGCCTCGTCCCACTGGGCGATCGGCTGGTCACCGACGAGGTTGCCGTCGCGCAGCACGACGACGCGATCGGCGATGTCGAACAGCTCGTCCAGGTGGTGAGTCACGTACAGGATCGCGATGCCCTCGTCGCGCAGCGTGCGGACGACCGCCAGCAGCGTCTCGACATCGCGCTCGGGCAGGGCCGACGTCGGCTCGTCCAGGATCAGGACCGTGGTGTCGCGCACCAGGCAGCGGGCGATCTCGGCCAGCTGGCGCTGGGAGATCGTGAGCTCGCGGATGGGCGTGCGGAGATCGAGGTGGCCGAGGCCGACGCGCTGCAGACCCGCCTGCGCGCGGCGGCGGTTGTCTGCCCGGCGGGTCACCCCGCGGCTGCTCGACAGGTTGCCCAGCAGGACGTTGTCGAGCAGCGACATGTCGGGCACGTCGGTGAGCTCTTGGTAGATGACGCTGAGGCCGGCGTCGATGACGGCCCCCGTCGTGCCGGGCAGCGGAGCGCCACCCAGCACGACGGATCCGGACGATGGGGTCTCGGCCCCGGCGAGGATCTTGATCAGCGTCGACTTGCCGGCGCCGTTCTCGCCGACCAGTCCGGTGATCTCGCCGGCGCGGAACGAGAAGTCCACGCCGTCGAGCACCTCGACCGGTCCGTACCGCTTCGAGACTCCCTCGACCGAGACGATGGGCATGTCAGCCAACCTGATCAGCCCAGATCCCGTACTCCTTGACCTCGGCCGAGTCGATGTTGGCCGGCGTGATGACCATGCCGGGCCACTCGATGAAGCCGGTGACCTTCTTGCCGGCTTCCAGCTCGGCGATCTTGTCCATGACCTGCTCGGAGAGCTTGATCGGGTTGGAGCTGACCGTCATGTCCTGGCGAGCCGCGCGGATGTCGGCGATCGCCGGCGCCGGCGCGTCGTTTCCGGTGACGAAGATGTGACCGGGCTCGCCGACCTTCTTGAGCAGGCCGGCGGCCTCGATCGCCTTGGTCGCGCCCTGCGCCTCGCTGTCGTTGGAGGTGAAGACCGCCTCGACGTCCTTGTGCGCCTGCAGCAGGTCGGTCATGACCTTGTACGTCTTGTCGGTGTCGAACCCGCCGTCCTGGCGCGCCACGACGTCGATGTCGGGGTACTTGCTGATGATGTTGTCGAAGCCCTTCTCGCGATCGGTCGCGGCGGAGCTTCCTGCGATGCCCTGGATGTCGATGACCTTGCCCGACGGCGAGCCGTTCTTCTCGGTCAGGAAGTCGACGATGCCCTGCGCGCTCTGCTCGCCGATCGTGACGTGGTTCATCGCGACCGTGAACTGGATGTCGTCGGACTTGATGGTGTCCGAGATCGCGATGACGGTGGCACCGCTGGCCTTGGCGGCCTTGACCGCCGGGACGATCGCCGATGCGTCCGCGGGGCTGATGACGATGTAGTCGGCGCCCTTGGTCACGAGGTTCTGGATGTCGTTGACCTGGGTGTTGTTGTCACCGTTGGAGTTGGTCTGCAGCAGCTTGAAGCCGTGCGACTTGGCGCCGTCCTTCAGACCCTTGATGAGTCCGGCGAAGTACGGGTTGGAGAGCGTGTAGCCGGAGTAACCGACGACGACCTCGTCGCCGCCACCTCCTGCGCTGGCACCGTCGGAGGTCGAGGCGCAGCCGGACAGGGCGGTGGCCAGCGCGGCAGAGGACAGCAGCGCGGCAAGCTTCCACGTGCGTCCCGGCCGACGGTCGGAGCGATCGGTCGATGTCTTCTGGCGGATCATGGTGGTAGTCCTTCAACGTTGTGGCGCCTGGCGCCTGATCTTCTCAGTGTGGTGCCCTCCGGGACGGGAGCCCCGGAAGAATGTCGCACCAGCCATGGCCGGTGCGCCCGAGCTAGTGGGGGGCGGCTGCGTGCACGTCCTCGGCGGCCAGGAGCGAGAGCAGATCGGCGCGGACGCGATCGGCGTCCGGCTCGAGCCCGGTCAGGATGCGCAGGCTGTCGATCGCCTGGCCGGCGGCCATCATCGAGCCGTCGATGACCTGGTGGCCCGCGGCGCGTGCGGACACGACCAGCTCGGTCTCGACGGGCCGGTAGACGACCTCCGCGACCCAGGCGCCGGCGGGCAGCAGTGCCGGGTCGAACGGCCGGCCGGGATGCTTGTCCATGCCCACGGGTGTGGCGTGCACGACGCCCGTGACCTGCGACCACAGGTCGCCGACCCCGCCGTCGGTCGCGGTGATCTGCTGCTGCGGGAACAGCGGACGGTAGCGATCGGCCAGTGCCCGGGCCCGCGACGGGTCGACGTCGTGGATGACGACGTGATCGGCGCCCATCGTCAGCAGCGCGTAGACCGTGGCCGCACCCGCGCCGCCCGATCCGATCTGCAGGACGGTCCCCGACAACGGAGCGTCGAGCTGGCCCGCGAGGGACGCCCGGAAGCCGGTCCAGTCAGTGTTGTGGCCCGTCACCCGGTCGCCGTCGAACGTGATGAGGTTGACCGCGCCGATGCGCTCCGCGTCGGCACTCAGGTCGTCGACCAGCCCCATGACGCGCTGCTTGTAGGGGTGGGTGACATTCAGCCCGTCGAATCCCGCGGCCCGCAGGCCGACCAGGAACGACACGAGGCCCTCGGTCTGGAACGTGTCGGCCGGGATGTCGAAGAGCTCGTAGACGTACGAGAGCCCCAGCCGTTCGCCCTCGAGCATGTGCATCGCGGGGGTGAGGGACTCACCGATGCCGTCGCCCAGGAGAGCGACCCGGAAGGTCGTGCTCATGCGGTCGTCGTCTTGCGCTGTGCCACGGACAGATACCTCTTCGG